>NZ_JBHTCJ010000002.1:0-524966 GCF_042665275.1 Saccharopolyspora griseoalba
ACAATGTCATCTGGTCAGGGGCATACAAAGAACACTAACCAAATCAGTCCGCTGTTGAGTTCTCAAAGAACACACCCACACCATCGCCCCAACAAACAGCTGGAAACTCCGGGGAGCCGTTTTCTCAGTTGCGCTTTCCCGCTCTCCGCGGTACGCCTCATCTACTTTAAACCATCCCGAATTCCCCTTCAAACCGGGGGTCCTCTTCGTTCCGGCCCGCAGGAGGCACAAAACCCGCGTTCGCGATATTCACGCATTTTCAAAAGGCTTTTGCCATCAGGCCCGACCAGGCTAGCACCTCGAAGGTGAAGGCTGGATTTCGGGGCCCGCGCCAGGCCCGGCCCGGTTTTCCCGGTCCGCGTCGCGCTGACCTGAACTACTCTACACACCCGCCCGACCGGCCTTTCACCCACCCCCCTCCAACGTTTCGAGGGCCCGGGATGCGAACTCCCGAGCCCTCGATCGTCGCTGCTCAGCGGTGGATCAGACCGCCAGCGGCAGCGCAGTGGGGTGCACCGGAGAAGGCAGCGCCGACTCGCCCGTCAGGTAGGAGTCGACCGCGCTCGCGACCGAGCGCCCCTCGGCGATGGCCCACACGACCAGAGACGCACCCCGGTGCGCGTCGCCGCAGACGAACACGCCGGGCGAGGTCGTCTCCCAGTTCGAACCGCAACCGATGGTTCCGCGCTTGGTCAGGTCGATGCCCAGGCCGCCGAGCAGCGGCATGTGCTCCACGCCCTCGAACCCGATCGCCAGCAGCGCCAGGTCGCAGGGCAGCTCCTCGACCTCGTCGTCGACCGGGACGACCTGCCTGCGGCCGTTCTCGTCGCGGCGCACCTCGACGTGGCGCAGCCGCACGGACCGCACGTGGCCCCGCTCGTCGCCGACGAACGATTCGATGGACACCGCGAACTTCCGCTCGCCCGCTTCCTGGTGCGCCGGGTAGGTGCGCAGGATGTACGGCCAGGTGGGCCAGGGCGAGATGTCGTCGTCGCGCTCGGTCGGCGGTTGCGGGTAGTTGTCCAGCTGGGTCACCGACAGCGCGCCCTGCCGGGTCGCGGTGCCGTAGCAGTCCGCACCGGTGTCCCCGCCGCCGAGGATGATCACGTGCTTGCCCTCGGCCGACAGCTGCGCCGGGCCGTCGCCCTCGCACTCCTTGTTGGCCGGCACCAGGTGCTCCATCGCCAGGTGCACGCCGTCGAGCTCGCGCCCCGGGATGCTGGTGTCGTCGCGACCGCGCAGCGCGCCCACCGCGAGCACCACCGCGTCGTACCCGGCGCGCAGGTCCTCGACGGTGAGGTCCACGCCGACCTCGCAGCCGGTGATGAACCTGGTCCCCTCGTCGCGCATCTGCGCCAGGCGCCGGTCCAGGGCGGACTTCTCCATCTTGAACTCGGGGATGCCGTAGCGAAGCAGCCCGCCGATGCGGTCGTCGCGCTCGTAGACGGTGACCTCGTGCCCCGCGCGGGTCAGCTGCTGCGCGGCGGCCAGCCCCGCCGGGCCCGATCCCACCACCGCGACCCGCTTGCCGGTGTGCTCCTCGGCCGCGCGCGGGTGGACGTAGTCGTTCTCCCAGCTGACCTCGGCGATGGTCTCCTCGACCCGCTTGATGGCCACCGCACCGCCGGCTTCCGGCGAGATCGCCAGCACGCACCCGGCCTCGCAGGGAGCCGGGCAGAGCTTGCCGGTGAACTCCGGGAAGTTGTTGGTCGCGTGCAACCGGTCGCTGGCCGCCTCCCACTGACCGCGGCGGACCATGTTGTTCCACTCCGGGATCAGGTTGCCCAGCGGGCAGCCCGCGCTGCCGGAGTGGCAGAACGGGATGCCGCAGTCCATGCAGCGCGCGGCCTGCGTGGAGACCTCCTGGTCGCGCTCCTGCCGGGACAGCGCGGCGTAGACCTCCTGCCAGTCGCCCAGCCGCTCGTCGGTGGGGCGCTTGGGGGCGTCGGCCCGCGAGTACTTCAGAAAACCCCTGGGGTCAGCCACGGGAAGCCTCCATGATCGCCTCGTCCACGTCGCGGCCCTCGATCCTGGCCATCCGCATGGCCTCCAGGACGCGCTCGAAGTCGCGCGGCATCACCTTGGTGAACGCCGCCGAACGCCGCGGCCAGTCGCCCAGCAGCGACGCGGCCACCGCCGAGCCGGTCAGCTCGTGGTGGCGCTCCACGACCTCGTGGAGCCACTTGAGTTCCTTGGCGCTGGGCTTCTGCAGGTCCACCATCGCCGGGTTGACCCGCACCGGGTCCAGGTCCAGCACGTAGCCGATGCCGCCGGACATGCCCGCGCCGACGTTGCGGCCGGTCCCGCCGAGCACCACCGCGCGGCCACCGGTCATGTACTCGAAGGCGTGGTCGCCGGCGCCCTCGCAGACCAGCAGCGCGCCGGAGTTGCGGACCGCGAAGCGCTCGCCGACCTTGCCGCGCAGGTGGATCTCACCGGTCGTGGCGCCGTAGCCGATCACGTTGCCCGCGATCACCTGGTCCTCGGCTGCGAAGGCCGAGTCCGGGTGCGGGCGCACCACGATCCGGCCGCCGGAGAGGCCCTTGCCGACGTAGTCGTTGGCGTCGCCCACCATGTCCAGCGTGACGCCGCTGGGCAGGAACGCGCCGAGCGATTGCCCGGCCGAGCCCTCCAGCTGCACGTGGATGGTGTCGTCGGGCAGGCCGTCGCCGCCGAAGCGGCGGGAGACCTCGGCGCCCAGCAGGGTTCCGACCGTGCGGTTGACGTTGCGCACCGGCAGCTGCAGCTTCACCGGGCGCGCGTCCTCGAGGGCCGCCTCGGCGAGCTGGATCAGCGTGCGGTCCAGCGCCTGGTCCAGGCCGTGGTCCTGCTCGCGCACCCGCCTGCGCACCGACGAGTACGGGGTCTCGGGCTCGGCGAACACCGGCTCGAGGTCCAGGCCCTTGGCCTTCCACAGCTGCACGGCCTCGTCCTTGCGCAGCGCCGAGACCTGGCCGATCGCCTCGTCGAGGGTCCGGAAGCCCAGCTGGGCCAGGTACTCCCGGACCTCCTGGGCGATGAACTCGAAGAAGTTCACCACGTGCTCGACCTCGCCGGTGAAGCGCTTGCGCAGCTCCGGGCTCTGGGTGGCCACGCCGACCGGGCAGGTGTCGAGGTGGCACACGCGCATCATCACGCAGCCCTCGACCACCAGCGGCGCGGTGGCGAAGCCGTACTCCTCGGCGCCCAGCAGCGCCGCGACGAGCACGTCGCGACCGGTCTTGAACCCGCCGTCGCACTGCACCGTGATCCGGTCGCGCAGGCCGTTGAGCAGCAGCGTCTGCTGCGTCTCGGCCAGGCCGACCTCCCACGGGGTGCCCGCGTGCTTGAGCGAGGTCAGCGGGGCCGCACCGGTGCCGCCGTCGTGCCCGGAGATGAGCACCACGTCGGCGTGCGCCTTGGACACGCCCGCGGCCACCGTGCCGACGCCGACCTCGCTGACCAGCTTGACGTGCACGCGAGCCCGCTCGTTGGCGTTCTTGAGGTCGTGGATCAGCTGCGCCAGGTCCTCGATCGAGTAGATGTCGTGGTGCGGCGGCGGCGAGATCAGCCCGACGCCCGGGGTGGAGTGCCGGGTCTTGGCGATCCACGGGTAGACCTTGTGGCCGGGCAGCTGGCCGCCCTCGCCGGGCTTGGCGCCCTGGGCCATCTTGATCTGGATGTCGTCGGAGTTGACCAGGTACTCGCTGGTCACGCCGAAGCGCCCGGAGGCGACCTGCTTGACCGCCGAGCGGCGCTCCGGGTCGTAGAGGCGGTCGACGTCCTCGCCGCCCTCGCCGGAGTTGGACTTGCCGCCGATGCGGTTCATCGCGATCGCCAGCACCTCGTGGGCCTCGGCGGAGATCGCGCCGTAGCTCATCGCGCCGGTGGAGAACCGCTTCATGATCTCCGAGGCCGGCTCGACCTCGTCGACGTCGATCGGCTCGCGGCCGCTGTCGAAGTCGAACAGCCCGCGCAGCGTGCCGCCCTCGCGGGCGAGCCGGTCGCACTCGGCGGTGTACTCGCGGAACTTCTCGTACTTGCCGGTCTTGGTGGAGTGCTGCAGCAGGAACACCGTCTCCGGCGTGAACAGGTGCAGCTCGCCCTCGCGGCGGTAGGAGTAGTCGCCGCCGATCTCGAGCTTGCGGTGCACCCGCTCGGTCGGGTTCTCCGGGTAGGCGCTGCGGTGCCGCTGCGCGACCTCCTCGGCCAGCTCGTCGAGACCGACCCCGCCGAGCTTGGAGGTGGTGCCCTGGAAGTAGGCGTCCACGAGCTCCCGGGACAGCCCGACGGCCTCGAAGACCTGCGCGGCGGTGTAGGCGCCGACGGTGGAGATGCCCATCTTGGACATCACCTTCAGCACGCCCTTGACCAGGGCCTGCACGTAGTTCCGGATGGCGTCCTTGGGACGCACGCCGGTGATCTGGCCGGTGGCGATCATGTCCTCGATCGCCTCGAAGGCCAGGTAGGGGTTCACGGCCGCGGCGCCGTAGCCCAGCAGCGCGGCCACGTGGTGCACCTCGCGGGCGTCGCCGGACTCGACGACCAGCGCCACGCGCAGCCGCTCCTTGGTGCCGATCAGGTACTGGTGCACCGCGGAGGTCAGCAGCAGCGACGGGATCGGCGCCATCTCGTGGTCGGAGTCCCGGTCGGAGAGCACCAGCACGCGCGCGCCGGCGGCGATGGCCTCGGAGGCCTCGCGCTGCACCCGCTCGATGGCCTCGCGCAGCGCCGCGCCGCCGCCGTCGACCCGGTAGAGCCCCGAGATCACCGCGGAGGCGAAGCCGGGCAGGTCGCCGTCGTCGTTGATGTGGATGAGCTTGGCCAGCTCGTCGTTGTCGATCACCGGGTTGGGCAGCATGATGTGCCTGCACGACGCGGGCGAGGGCGCCAGGAGGTTCTGCTCCGGGCCCATCACGCGGGCGACCGAGGTGACGATCTGCTCCCGGATCGCGTCCAGCGGCGGGTTGGTGACCTGGGCGAAGCCCTGCACGAAGTAGTCGTAGAGCATCCGGGGGCGCTGGGACAGCACCGCCGGCGGGGTGTCCGCGCCCATCGAGCCCAGCGGCTCGGCGCCGCCGGTGGCCATCGGCGCGAGCAGCAGGCCGAGCTCCTCCTCGGTGTAGCCGAAGGACTGCTGCCTGCGCACCACCGACTCGTGGGTGCTGACCACGTGCTCGCGATCGGGCAGCTCGTCGAGGTGCAGCTGGCCGGCGTGCAGCCACTCATCGTAGGCGTGCTCCTCGGCGAGCTCGGTCTTGATCCGCTCGTCGTCGACGATCTCGCCGCGGTCGGTGTCGATGAGGAACATCCGGCCGGGCTGCAGGCGGCCCTTGGCCACCACCTCGTCGGGCTTGACGTCGAGCACGCCGGTCTCGCTGGCCAGCACGACGCGGTCGTCGGCGGTGCGCCACCAGCGGGCCGGGCGCAGACCGTTGCGGTCCAGCACGGCGCCGACGAGCGCGCCGTCGGTGAAGGTCACGCAAGCCGGGCCGTCCCACGGCTCCATCAGGCTGGCGTGGAACTCGTAGAAGGCCTTGCGCTTCGGGTCCATCTCGGCGTGGTTCTCCCACGCCTCCGGGACCATCATCAGCACCGCGTGCGGCAGGCTGCGCCCGCCCAGGTGCAGCAGTTCGAGGACCTCGTCGAAGGAGGCCGAGTCCGAACCGTCCTCGGCCACGATCGGGTAGAGCCGCGAGAGGTCGCCCGGGATCAGGTCGGAGTCCACCAGCGCCTCGCGGGAGCGCATCCGGTTGCGGTTGCCCCGGATGGTGTTGATCTCGCCGTTGTGCGCCACGTAGCGGAACGGGTGCGCCAGCGGCCAGGACGGGAAGGTGTTGGTGGAGAACCGGCTGTGCACCAGCGCGATCGCGGTCGCGGTGCGCTCGTCGCGCAGGTCCGGGAAGAACGCGGGCAGCTGCTCGGTGGTGAGCATGCCCTTGTAGACGAACGTGCGGCTGGACAGCGACGGGTAGTACAGCTCCAGCCCCTGCTCGGCCGCGGCGCGCTCGGAGCGCTTGCGCAGGCAGAACGCCAGCCGTTCCAGGTCCAGCCCGGCCTCGCCGCCGTTGCCCGCCACCAGCAGGGTGGCGAAGTGCGGCATCGTGCGGCGGGCGGTGGTGCCGACCTCGGCGGCGTCCGGGGCGGTGGGCACGTCCCGCCAGCCCAGCACCGTCAGGTCCTCCTCCGCGGCGATCGTCTCGACCAGCCGCTGCACCGCGGCGCGCTGCTCGACGTCGGCGGGCAGGAAGGCCATGCCGGCGGCGTAGCGGTGCTCGCCGCGCTCGGTGGGTTCCGGCAGGGCGACGCCCGACTCCGCGCGCAGCAGCTCGTCGGGCAGCTGCAGCAGGATCCCGGCGCCATCACCGCTGGTGGGCTCGGCGCCGGCGGCACCGCGGTGCTCCAGGTTCGCCAGGGCGGTCAGGGCATCGGCGACGATGCCGTGGGACCGCCGCCCGCGGACGTCGGCGACCATGGCGACGCCGCAGGAATCCTGTTCCGCAGCCGGGTCGTACAGGCCCTGGGCTGCGGGGACGGCAGAGAAGACCACTGCGCAGACCTCCCTCGTCGAATCTCGTGCTGGAAGTCGGCGGTCGAACGTTGACCTGACTCCGATGACTTCTGGGCACGGGACGACGCTGGCCCGCATGCTGGCGGCTCCCGGTTCGCGAGAGATTTTCCGGGCATGACGGCCCGTTCGCGGTAACCAGAGCGTTTAGCAGACTTTAACAGCCAGGACACCCAGAAGCAGCAGTTCGAAAGTGATGCTGACCATGTTGTGTAACGCTTGACGATTAGTTACGCGCGGTGCATCCGCGCCGCTCAGCGCACCGCCCGCGCTCCTCGCGCAGCGGCACGAGAACCTGAGCACCTGGCGCGAACGCGACACGTTCCCCGGCGCGGCGGCCGAGATGCGGCCGCATTCTCGAACACGGTTCGTCACCAAATCTAACCGCTGCGCGGCCATCCGGGTAGCCGTCGTGGTCCTACGCACCACGCGGCCGCGCCGGGGGTCGATCATTGCTGATATCTTTCCAGCTCAGAGCACTCGGGAGGCCCGAGGTGCTCGCGGGACGCCAGTGACGAGGGGAAACCGGCCGGGATCCGGCGCGCTGCCGCTCGCGCGAGGCGTCGTTGTCCGCCACCCCGGTGCCGGGCTCCGCTTTCCACCCCGGTGAGCGGTGCTCGCGAGCACCGGCCGAAACCGTAGGGAAGACATGACCGGGTTCCGCCGCCTAGCCGCCCTGCTGCTCGCTGCGCTCGCCCTGCTCAGCGGGGTGACCGCGTGCGCGACCCGCCAGCACACCTCCGCCAAGGCACCAGCCGACGACCCGGCCGCCGCGTTCCCGGTGAAGGTCGAGGTGCCGGGGCAGCAGCCGGTCACGCTGGTCAACCAGCCCAAGCAGATCGTGTCGCTGTCGCCGACGGCCACCGAGACGCTCTACGCCATCGGCGCGGGCGACCAGGTCGTCGCGGTCGACAAGTACTCGAACCACCCGGCCGACGCGCCCAAGACCGAGCTCAGCGGCTTCACCGCGGACGCGGGGGCCGTCGCGCAGCAGAAGCCGGACCTGGTCATCGCACCGGACAACGCCCAGCAGCTCGCCGAGGGGCTGCGGGCCATCGACGTGCCGGTGCTGCTGACCCCGGCGGCGAAGAACCTCGACGAGGCCTACCAGCAGATCGAGGCGCTGGGGCAGGCCAGCGGGCACGGCACGCAGGCCGAGGCGCTCACCGGGAAGATGCGCAGGCAGATCGACGAGATCGTGCGCAACACGCCCAAGCCGCCGCAGCCGCTGACCTACTTCCACGAGGTCAACCCGGACCTCTACACCGCGACCTCGCGGAGCTTCGTGGGCAGCGTCTACGACCTGTTCGGGATGCAGAACATCGCCGACTCGGCCGAGGGCGAGTTCCCGCAGCTCTCCGCCGAGCACGTGGTGCAGGCCAACCCGAACCTGATCTTCCTCGCGGACACCAAGTGCTGCGGGGTCACCAAGGCCAAGGTCGGCGAGCGGCCCGGCTGGGGCACCCTCGACGCGGTGCAGCAGGACCACGTCGTCGAGCTCGACGACGACGTCGCCAGCCGCTGGGGCCCGCGGGTGGTGGACCTGGTCCGGGCCGTCAGCAAGGCGGTCACCAAGGCCCAGCGGGGTTGAGCGCGCGCACCGCAGCGGTGACGCGCTCCCGGCTGCGGGCGCGCCACCTCGCGCTCGGCGCGCTGGTGCTGGTGGGCAGCGTGCTGCTGTCGGTGCTGGTGGGAGCCGCGGAACTGGGCTGGCAGCGGGTTCTCGGCGAGATCGTCGCTCAGCTGACCGGCGGGGTCTCGCCGCTCTCCGAGCGGGAAGCGGCGATCCTGTGGGAGCTGCGCGTGCCCCGCACCGCGCTGGGCCTGCTGGTGGGCGCCGCGCTGGCGGTGTCCGGGGCGGCCTTCCAGGGCGTGTTCCGCAATCCGCTGGCCGACCCGTACCTGCTGGGTTCGGCCGCGGGCGCGGGGCTGGCGGTGACCGTGGTGATCGCCCTGGCCCCGCAGCTGGCCCTCGGGGTGCCGGTGCAGGTGGCCGCGTTCGCCGGCGCGCTCGGCGGGGTCGGGTTGACCTGGCTGGTCGGGCGCTCGGCGGGGTCGGACACCGCGACGCTGGTGCTGGCCGGGGTCGCGGTCGGGGCCTTCCTGACCGCCGGGCAGACCTTCGTGCAGCAGCTGCGGGTCGAGTCGCTGCAGCAGGTCTACATGTGGATCCTGGGCCGGTTGAGCACCACGGGCTGGCGCGAGGTGCTCGTCGTGCTGCCCTACCTGGTCGTCTCGGCGGTCGTGCTGTGCAGCTGCGCGCGGCTGCTGGACCTGCTGGGCACCGGCGACGAGGAGGCCGCCTCGCTGGGCGTGCGACCGGGGCGGGTGCGGGCGCTGGTGCTGGTGGCGGCCTCGCTGGCCACCGCCGCGGCCGTGTCGGTCGCCGGGCTGATCGGGTTCATCGGGCTGGTGGTTCCGCACCTGGTGCGGCTGGCCGCGGGCGGCAGCTACCGGATCGTCGTGCCGCTGTCGCTGATGTTCGGCGGGGTGTTCCTGATGCTGGCCGACGTGCTCGCCCGAACGCTGCTGGCACCCGCGGAGATCCCGATCGGCGTGATCACCGCGTTCACCGGGGCGCCGTTCTTCGCCCTGCTGCTGCAGCGGAGGCGCGCGTGAGCGGGCTGGAGGTGCGCGAGCTGTCCGCCGGGTATCGCGGCCGCACGGTGGTTTCCGCGGTTTCCACCACTGTGGACAGCGGCGGGTGGCTGGGGATCATCGGGCCCAACGGGGCCGGCAAGTCGACCCTGCTGAAGGCGATCGCCGGGCTGGTGGGCCACACCGGTTCGGTGCTGGTGGACGGGCGCCCGCTGGGGTCGCTGCGGCGGCGCGAGCGCGCCCGGACCATCGGCTACGCCCCGCAGATCCCGCAGCTGCCGATCGGGCTGACGGTGACCGACTACGTGCTGCTCGGCCGCACCCCGCACCTCGGCCCGCTGGCGCGGGAGAGCGCGGCGGACCTCGACGTGGTGTCCTCGGTGCTGGCCCGGATGGACCTGACCGGACTGGCGGATCGCTCGCTGTCCACGCTCTCCGGCGGCGAGCGGCAGCGGGCGGTGCTGGCGCGGGCGCTCGCGCAGCGCGCGGGCGTGCTGCTGCTCGACGAGCCGACCACGGGCTTGGACATCGGGCACGCGCAGGCGCTGCTGGACCTGGTCGACGAGCTGCGCGTCGAGCTGGGCACCACGGTCATCAGCACGCTGCACGACCTGACCCTCGCGGGTCAGTACGCCGAGCGCCTGCTGCTGCTCGACCGCGGCGAGGTCGTCACCGAAGGCGCCCCCGCCGAGGCCCTGACCCCGGCACGGCTGGCCACCCACTACGCGGCCCGGACCTCGGTGCTGCGCTCCCCCGACGGGACCCCGGTCATCGCCCCGATCCGCTGAAGCACCCCAAAACCCTCGGAAACACCACCCCGATTGGGAGGCGATTCCGGGCACGGATTGGGAGGCGATTCCGCACCCCGATTGGGAGGTCATTCGGGCTGGGGTGCGGGTGGTGGCGGAGCTGGGGTGGGTGGCTGAGCGCGAAAGAAGTCCCCGCGCGGTGTGCGCGGGGACATCTCGGTGCGGAGCGGGGAGTCCGGGGTCAGGTCTTGGAGCTGTTCGCCGAGTTCTCCGATTTCGACTCGTCCGAGCTGCCGGTGCCCGGCTCCTCGTCCGATTCCGAGGCCGGCTTCGACTCCGAGTCCGGCTCGGAGTCCGGGGCCGGCTCCGACTTCGAGTCCGAGTCCCGCTCCGCGTCCGACTGCGACTCGGAGTCCGAGTCCCGTTCCGCGTCCGAGTCCCGTTCCGCGTCCGAGTCCCGTTCCGGGTCCTGCTCGGGTTTCCGGTCCGCTTCGTCGTGGTCGTCGGCTGCGGCGGGGGTGTCGGACGGCTCGTCCTTCGACGTCGTCGTGGACGGCAGGTCCTCCGGGCGGGGCTTGCCGACCAGCCGAGCCGGGTCCTCGCGCTTGCCGCGCACGATCAGCAGGTAGACCACCGCGCAGGCGAACACGACGATCGAGGTGAACACGTTGATCCGGATGCCCAGGACGTGGGTCGCCTGATCGGTGCGCATCATCTCGATCCACACCCGGCCGGCGGTGTAGCCAGCGACGTAGAGCGCGAACACCCGGCCGCGACCCATGTTGAACCGGCGGTCCGCCCAGATCAGCAGCACGAAGACGCCGACGTTCCAGAGCAGCTCGTACAGGAAGGTCGGGTGCACCACGGTGATCGGCGTCTGGTCGACGGCCACGCCGCCGATCGGGTCGGCCAGGCCGGTGCTCTCGTCGATGCGCCGGTAGATCTCCAGGCCCCACGGCACATCGGTCGGACTGCCGTAGAGCTCCTGGTTGAAGTAGTTGCCGAGGCGACCGATCGCCTGCGCCAGGACCACGCCGGGCGCCACCGCGTCGGCGAAGGCCGACAGCGGGATGCCGCGCTGGCGGCAGCCGATCCAGGCGCCGACCGCGCCGAGCGCGACCGCGCCCCAGATGCCCAGCCCGCCGTTCCAGACCTTGAAGATGTCCAGCGGGTTGCGGTCCGGGCCGAAGTACTTGTACCAGTCGGTCGCCACGTGGTACAGCCGCCCGCCGATCAGGCCGAACGGCACCGCCCACACGGCGATGTCGACCACGGTGCCCTCCCGGCCACCGCGCGCCTGCCAGCGCCTGCTGCCGATCCACACCGCGGCGAAGATGCCCGCGATGATGCACAGCGCGTAGGCGCGGATCGGAATCGGACCGATGGTCCAAACCCCTTGCGGGGGGCTGGGTATGTTGGCCAGCAGGGGACTCGCAGCAGCGGCAACCGAGGCGTTCACGCGGCCAACAGTATCTGTCCCCCGACGGGGCGTGAGCCCGGGGCTCAGCCCTCGCGCACACCCGCCGCGAGCTCGGCGGTCAGGTCCCGGACCCCCGCAGCGCCGGATTCCCGGGCCTTGGTGACGAAGGCCGAGCCGACGATGACGCCGTCGGCGAAACCGGCCACCTCGGCCGCCTGCTCGCGGGACCGCACGCCCAAGCCGACGCCGATCGGCAGGTCGGTGTGCGCGCGGGTGCGCTCGACCAGTCCCGCGGCCGCCGAGCCCACCGTGTCGCGGGCACCGGTCACCCCCATCACCGAGGTGGCGTAGACGAAACCGCTGGAAGCCTTGGTGGTCTTGCCCAGGCGCTCGTCGGTGGACGACGGGGCCACCAGGAAGATCCGGTCCAGCCCGTGCTCGTCGGTGGCGGCGATCCACTCGTCGGCCTCGTCCGGGATGAGGTCCGGGGTGATCACGCCGAGCCCACCGGCGGCCGCGAGATCGCGGGCGAAGGCTGCCGGACCGTAGCGGTGCACCGGGTTCCAGTAGGTCATCACCACGGGGCTTCCGCCCGCCTCCGCGATCGAGGAGACCACGTCGAACACATCGCGCACCCGGAAGCCCGAGCGCAGCGCGGTCTCGCTGGCGGCCTGGATGGTCGGGCCGTCCATCACCGGATCGGAGAAGGGCAGGCCGACCTCGACGATGTCGCAACCCGGCCGGTCGGAGCCGGGCAGCATCGCGGCGAAGAGCTCTTCGTTCCCGACCGCGGTCGGGAACCCGGCGGGCAGGTAGCCGATCAGCGCGGCGCGCCCCTCCTGCTTGCAGGCCTGGAAGACCTCGTCGAGACTCACTGGTCGTCCTCCGCATCCACCAGGCCGAAGTACTTCGCCGCGGTGTCCATGTCCTTGTCGCCGCGGCCGGAGAGGCTGACCACGATCAGGCCGTCCGGCCCGAGCTCCTGCCCGACCCGGATGGCCCCGGCCAGCGCGTGCGCGGACTCGATCGCCGGGATGATGCCCTCGGTGCGGGAGAGCAGCTGGAAGGCCTGCATCGCCTCGTCGTCGGTCACCGAGCGGTACTCGGCGCGGCCGCTGTCCTTGAGGTAGGAGTGCTCCGGCCCCACGCCCGGGTAGTCCAGCCCGGCCGAGATCGAGTAGGCCTCGATGACCTGACCGTCCTCGTCCTGCAGCAGGTAGGAGCGCGCGCCGTGCAGCGTGCCGGGGGTGCCCTCGCCGAGGGTCACGCCGTGCTCGCCGGACTCCACGCCGTGGCCGGCCGGTTCGTAGCCGACCAACCGCACGTCCGGGTCGTCGATGAAGCCGTGGAAGATGCCGATCGCGTTGGAACCGCCGCCCACGCAGGCCACCACCGCGTCGGGCAGCCGACCGGCCTGCTGCAGGGTCTGCTCGCGCGCCTCGTCCCCGATGATGC
Source organism: Saccharopolyspora griseoalba (assembly GCF_042665275.1). Lineage (NCBI taxonomy): Bacteria > Bacillati > Actinomycetota > Actinomycetes > Pseudonocardiales > Pseudonocardiaceae > Saccharopolyspora > Saccharopolyspora griseoalba. Next base: position 12,770 of record NZ_JBHTCJ010000002.1, read on the forward strand.
GGTGGAAGTTGCGCACCATCACCGGGAACGGGTGCGCACCGGCCGCGGTGCCCAGCAGGTAGTGGGTGTGCTCGACGTTGGCGACCCAGTCGCGCAGCGCCTCGTTGATCGCGTCCTTGAGCGTGGCCGAGCCGTTGGCCACCGGGATGACCTCGGCGCCGAGCAGCCGCATCCGCGCCACGTTGAGCGCCTGCCGCTCGGTGTCGACCTTGCCCATGTAGATCACGCACTCGAGACCGAGCAGCGCGCAGGCGGTCGCGGTGGCCACCCCGTGCTGCCCGGCTCCGGTCTCGGCGATCACCCGGCGCTTGCCCATCCGCTTGACCAGCAACGCCTGACCCAGCACGTTGTTGATCTTGTGGGAGCCGGTGTGGTTGAGGTCTTCCCGCTTGAGCAGGATCCGGGCACCGCCCGCGTGCTCGGCGAAGCGCTTGGCCTCGGTCAGCAGCGACGGGCGGCCCGCGTAGTTGCGCAGCAGGTCGTCGAGCTCGGCGAGGAACTCCGGGTCCTGCTGCGCCTTGGCGTACTCGGCGGCCAGCTCGTCCTGAGCGGCGATCAGCGCCTCGGGCATGAACCGGCCGCCGTAGTCACCGAAGTGACCGCGCTCGTCCGGATCGTGCCCCTCGGGCACCGGCCCGCCCGGCCGGTGAGCGCGCGTGGCATCAGCCTCGACGGTCATTTCGTTCCTCCTGTGCCTAGCGCGACGCCGCCCGCCCGAGCTCTACCGGCTCGGCCGCGGGCACGCCGGGTGCGACCCGGCCGTCACCAGCTGGTTGACTGCCGACTTCGGGTTGTCGCTGGTGACCAGACCCTCGCCGACCAGGACCGCGTCCGCGCCCGACCCCGCGTAGGCCATCAGGTCGCTGGGACCGCGGACCCCGGACTCGGCGATCTTGATGACCTCCGGGGGCAGCCCCGGGGCGATCCGGCCGAACACGTCCCGATCGACGTCGAGTGTGTGCAGGTTCCGCGCGTTGATGCCAATGATTTTCGCGCCGGCCTCCAGGGCGCGGTCGGCCTCCTCGGCGGTGTGCACCTCGACCAGCGCGGCCATGCCCAGCGACTCGACCCGGTCCAGCAGCGCCTCCAGGACGTTCTGCTCCAGCGCGGCCACGATCAGCAGCACCATGTCCGCGCCGTGCGCGCGGGCCTCGTGCACCTGGTACGGGCTGACGATGAAGTCCTTGCGCAGGATCGGCGTGCCGGGCACGCGCTTGCGCACCGCGTCCAGGTCGGCCAGCGACCCGCCGAAGCGGCGCTGCTCGGTGAGCACGCTGATCACGCGCGCACCGGCCTCGGCGTAGTCGGCGGCCAGATCGGCCGGCTCGCCGATCTCGGCCAGCTCGCCCTTGGACGGGCTGCGGCGCTTGACCTCGGCGATGACGCCGACGCCGCCCTCGCTGAGCTTGGCCAGCACGTCGTGCGGCGGTGGTGCGGCCGCGGACAGCTGCTTGATCTCGTCGAAGGACGTGGCGGCTTCGCGCGCCGCGAGGTCCTCGCGGACGCCTTCGATGATGGATTCCAGAACGGTCACGCGAACACCTCGCCGACTGTGCCCCGAACGCGCACCCGCAAGCCGCTGGAGCACCCGTCGTTGAATGCGCAGATGAACTCATTGCGCTCGATCACGACACTCCCCTTCCCGCCGTGCCGTCGCATGGCCGATGCTAAACCTCGCCGAGGGCGCCCCTTACCAAGGGGTGGGCCCGGAGGCCCAGCGCAACTAGGACCTTCGACCCTGGTGACAGCCCCGCACCGCTGCTCCGCGCGACGCCGAACAGGGGTTTTGCCCGTTCTCGGCGCGACTCAGCGATCGTCTTCCGCGGTGGGATCGCGCCCGGCGTCCAGCTCGTTCCACAGCTGCCGATCCGCATCGTGGGACGGGCGCTCCTTGGCCGCGCCGGGCGCGGAGTACTTGGCGCCCATCGCGGGCATCCGCCCGGCCCGCAGGATCGTGAGCACTCCGGCGATCACCAGCAGCAACGCGCCGAGCAGCATCAGCAGCGGACCCGCGGGCTGGGTGCTGACCTCCCCGACCGGGTCGCCGCCCGCCGGGGCGTGGTCGCGCACGTAGTCGAACCAGCCGCCCGCCAGCGTCCGATAGCCCCGGTAGGCGAGCAGCGCCCCGGCCAGCGCGATCAGCAGTCCCATCAGCCGCCGCAGCAGCCCGCCCGTGGCCAGCACCGCGGCGACCGCGGCCAGCGCCGCCAGCGCCATGGGCCCCAGCTCGGGGCGCAGCTGCGCGCCGGTGCCCCCGCTGGTCACCGTGGTGCCCAGCGGGGTGTGGAACTGCTGACCGGCCCAGGTCAGCGCGGAAGCGCCCCACAGCGCCCCGGCGCCGGCCAGCACCAGCAGCACGACGATCCACAGCAGCCCCTTCGACCGGGGCTGGGGCTCAGATGCCTGCGCGCTGGTCAACGCGCTCCTCCGCGAGGTCGTCGCCGGGCGCGGCGAGGGTTTCGGCGGTGGCCACCGCGTTGAGCACCGCGCGCGCCTTGTTCAGGCACTCCTGGTCCTCGGCGGCCGGGTCCGAGTCGGCCACGATGCCCCCGCCCGCCTGCACGTAGGCGGTCCCGTTCCGCACCAGCGCGGTGCGGATGGCGATCGCGGTGTCGGCGTTGCCGGCGAAGTCCAGGTAGCCGACCACGCCGCCGTACTGCGCCCGGCGGGTGGGTTCGAGCTCCTCGATGATCTCCAGCGCTCGCGGCTTCGGCGCACCGGACAGCGTGCCCGCGGGGAAGCAGGCGGTGATCGCGTCGAAGGCAGTCTTGTCCTCGGCGAGCTGGCCGGTGACCGTGGAGACGAGGTGCATGACGTGGCTGTAGCGCTCGATGCGGAAGAAGTCCACCACCCGCACCGAACCGGGCTTGCAGACCCGGCCGAGGTCGTTTCGGCCCAGGTCGACCAGCATCAGGTGCTCGGCGCGCTCCTTGTCGTCGGCCAGCAGGTCCTTCTCCAGCACCGCGTCCTCGTCCTCGTCGGCACCGCGCCAGCGCGTGCCCGCGATCGGGTGCGTGGTCGCCTGGCCGTCGTGCACGGTGACCAGCGACTCCGGGCTGGAGCCGACGATGTCGAAGGGGCTGCCGCCATCGGAGTCCTCCAGCCGCAGCAGGTACATGTACGGGCTCGGGTTCGTGGTGCGCAGCACCCGGTAGACGTCCAGCGCGTCGGCCTTCGTCTCCCGCTCGAAGCGCTGCGAGACCACGACCTGGAACGCCTCGCCGGAGCGGATGGCCTCCTTGGCCTTCTCCACCGCCTCGAAGTGCTCGGACCGGCTGCGCTTGCGGGTGAAGTCCGGGGACGGCCGGGAGAAGGTCGCCACCGTGGGGGCCGCCGGGGTGCACAGCTGCTCGGTCATCTCGTCGAGCCTGCGCACCGCGTCGTCGTAGGCGGCGTCCACCCGCTCGGGGGTGTCGTCCCAGTTCACCGCGTTGGCGATGAGCGTGATCGTGCCCTCGTGGTGATCCAGCGCGGCCAGGTCCGTGGCCAGCAGCATCACCATCTCGGGGATCTGCAGGTCGTCCTCGGCCAGGTTCGGCAGCCGCTCCAGGCGGCGCACCGCGTCGTAGCCCAGGTAGCCGACCATGCCGCCGGTCAGCGGGGGCAGGCCGGGCAGCGGATCGGTGTGCAGCAGGCGCTGCGTCTCGCGGAGCGCCTGCAGCGGGTCGCCGCCGGTGGGCAGGCCGACCGGCGGCGTGCCGGTCCAGTGCGCCTCGCCGTCCCGAACGGTGAGCGCGGCCGCGCTGCGGGCGCCGACGAAGGACCACCGGGACCAGGAGCGACCGTTCTCGGCCGACTCCAGCAGGAAGGTTCCCGGGCGGTTGCCCGCCAGCTTGCGGTAGACCCCCAGGGGGGTCTCGTCGTCCGCGAGCAGCCGTCGCACCACGGGAATCACCCTGCGGTCAGCCGCCAGGGCTCGGAATTCCTCTCGTCCCGGGCTGATGCTGCCGATCTCACCATCACCGACCATGGGTGCCATTGTGCCGCGCATCGGGTGCGCGCCACGCGGCGCCTACCGCTACCTGCTTTGCCTCCCGCGCAGCGGTGCGGCGACGATGGACCCGTGAGCAGCGGAGTCGACCGGGACAGCAGCGAACCCAAGCGGCGCGGGCGCAGGCGCAACGGCGCCGACACCAAGGCCGCCCTGCTCGACGCGGCGCGGGAGGTGTTCACCGAGCAGGGCTACGAGTCCGCCACGGTGCGCACCATCGCTGGCCGCGCCGGGGTGGACCCGGCGATGGTCAACCACTGGTTCGGCGGCAAGGAGGGGTTGTTCACCGCGGCGATGCGCATCCCGATCAACCCGGCCGAGCTGGTGCCGCAGCTGCTCGACGGGCCGCCCGAGGAGCTCGCCGAGCGGATCCTGCGCAGGTTCGTTGCCGTCTGGGACGACGTGGGCGGCGGCCAGTTCGCCGCGCTGATGCGCAGCGTGGCGGGCAACGAGATCGCGGTGTCGATGCTGCGCGACTTCATCAAGGACGTGCTGTTCGACCGGCTGCTGGCCGAGCTGGGCTCGGACCGCCCGGACCTGCGCGTGGCGCTGTGCGCCACCCAGGTCGCCGGGCTGGGCATGGCCCGCTACGTGCTGCACCTGGAGCCGCTGGCCTCGGCCGACGAGGACACGATCGTCAGCGCCATCGCCCCGAACCTCCAGCGCTACCTCACCGGCGACATCAGCGGCGGTTCGGCCTGAAACCGAGGCGCGCGGTTTCGGGCCGGACCGCTAGCCGAGCAGGACGTCGGCGTCGAAGCAGGTGTGGTCGCCGGTGTGGCAGGCCGCGCCCTGCTGGTCGACGACCAGCAGCAGGGTGTCGCCGTCGCAGTCCAGGCGGACCTCGTGCACGTGCTGGGTGTGCCCGGAGGTCTCGCCCTTGACCCAGTAGCTGCCGCGGCTGCGCGAGTAGTAGGTCGCCTTCCGGGTGGTCAGCGTGCGGTGCAGGGCCTCGTCGTCCATCCACGCCATCATCAGCACCTCGCCGGTGCCGCGCTGCTGCGCGATGGCGGGCACCAGGCCGTCCGCGGTGCGCTTGAGCCGTCCTGCGATGCCGGGGTCGAGCTCGCTCATCGGACCGTGATCCCTTCCGCGCGCATGGCGTCCTTGACCTCGCCGATGCGCAGCTGTCCGAAGTGGAAGACGCTGGCGGCCAGCACCGCGTCCGCGCCGGCGCGCACCGCGGGCGCGAAGTGCTCCACCGCACCGGCGCCGCCGCTGGCGATCAGCGGGACGTCGACGACCTCGCGCACCGCGCGGATCATCTCCAGGTCGAAGCCGGCCTTGGTGCCGTCGGCGTCCATCGAGTTCAGCAGGATCTCGCCGACGCCGAGCTCCTGGCCGCGCGCGGCCCACTCCAGCGCGCAGATGCCGGTGCCGCGGCGACCGCCGTGCGTGGTGACCTCGTAGCCCGAGGGCGTCGGCTGCCCGCCCTCCGGCACCCGGCGGGCATCGACAGACAGCACCACGCACTGCGCGCCGAAGCGCTTGGAGGCCTCGTTGAGCAGCTCGGGGCGGGCGATCGCGGCGGTGTTCAGGCTGACCTTGTCCGACCCGGTGCGCAGCAGCCGGTCGATGTCGTCGGTGCTGCGCACGCCGCCGCCCACGGTCAGCGGGATGAAGACCTGCTCGGCGGTGCGGCGCACCACGTCGAAGGTGGTGGCGCGGTCCGAGGACGAGGCGGTGACGTCCAGGAACGTCAGCTCGTCGGCCCCCTCGGCGTTGTAGGCCTCGGCCAGCTCGACCGGATCACCGGCGTCCCGGAGATCGGTGAAGTTCACGCCCTTGACCACTCGCCCCTGATCGACGTCCAAGCAGGGGATGACACGCACCGCAACACCCATGCCGCCAGCTTAGAGACCGCGCGCGGCCGGGCGCTGCGGCGGGTTGTCAGCGGACGGCGGCCAGGGCCTCTTCGAGGGTGAAGTTCTGGTTGTACAGGGCCTTGCCGACGATCGAGCCCTCCAGGCCGACCGGAGCCAGCCGGGACAGCGACACCAGGTCGTCCACGCTGGACACACCGCCGGAGGCGATCACGGCGGCCTCGGTGCGCTCGCAGACCGCGCGCAGCAGCTCGGTGTTCGGGCCCTGCAGCGTGCCGTCCTTGCTGACGTCGGTGACCACGTAGCGACGGCAGCCGGCGGCGTCGAGGCGGTCGAGGACCTCCCACAGGTCACCGCCGTCCTTGGTCCAGCCGCGCGCGGCCAGCCGGTGGCCCTGCTCGGTGATGCGCACGTCCAGGCCGACGGCCACCCGGTCGCCGTACTCGGCGACGACGCGGTCGGCCCACTCCGGGTTCTCCAGCGCGGCGGTGCCCAGGTTGACCCGCGCGCAGCCGGTGGACAGCGCGGCCTCCAGCGAGGCGTCGTCGCGGATGCCGCCGGAGAGCTCGACCTTCACGTCCAGCTTGCCGGTGACCTCGGCCAGCAGTTCGCGGTTGTCACCGCGGCCGAAGGCGGCGTCGAGGTCGACCAGGTGGACCCACTCGGCCCCCGCGCGCTGCCAGGTCAGCGCGGCCTCCAGCGGATCGCCGTAGGAGGTCTCGGTGCCTGCCGCGCCCTGCACGAGGCGAACGGCCTGCCCATCGGCAACGTCAACAGCGGGAAGCAAGGTGAAGCTCACGAGCCCAACCTTAAGGCAGGACCAACCGGGAACGATGAGCGGGCAGTTTCGGCGGAGACCACACGCCGCGGGGCGTGTGGTCTCCGCCGAAACTGCCCGCGGCCCCGCGCCGCCGGGCGGAGGTCAGTCCTGGTTCTTGTCGCGGCTCATCGCGAAGATCGGGACGCCCAGGGCCAGCAGCACGAGCAGCATGACAGCCCAGATCGGCACGCCGGCCTGCACCAGGTACGGGCCGCCGACGCCGGCGGCCATGCCGACGGCGAGCACGAGCCCGATGACGCGGACCGTGTTGGGCCCCATCAGGCCGTGCCGGCGGGTCACAGCGCGCCCAGCCAGTTGCGCAGCAGCCGGGCGCCGGCCTCGCCGGACTTCTCCGGGTGGAACTGGGTGGCCATCAGCGCACCGTTCTCCACCGCGGCGACGAACGGCTCGCCGTGCTCGGCGTAGGTGACCTTCGGCGGGGCGATCGAGTCGCTCGGGTCGAGCTTCCACTCGCGCACCGCGAAGGAGTGCACGAAGTAGAACCGGGTCTCGGCGTCCAACCCGTCGAACAGCACGCTGCCCTCGGGCGCCCGCACGGTGTTCCACCCCATGTGCGGCAGCACGTCGGCGTGCAGCCGCTCGACGGTCCCGGGCCACTGCCCGCAGCCGTCGGCCCGCACGCCGTGCTCGACGCCCTGGTCGAACAGCACCTGCATGCCCACGCAGATCCCCAGCACCGGGCGGTCCCCGGAGAGCCGCCGGTCGATGATCTTGTCACCGCCCGCCTGCAGCAGCCCCTCCATGCACGCGGCGAAGGCGCCGACGCCGGGGACGACCAGACCGTCGGCCTCCACGGCGGCACGATGGTCGGAGGTCACCTCGACCTCGGCGCCCGCGCGCTCGACGGCGCGCTCGGCGGAGCGGAGGTTGCCTGATCCGTAGTCCAAGATGACGACTCGTGCCACGAGCCCAGGCTACCGGCTGGTCGTTCGCGAGTGCGGCGGCGCCGCGTTCTCCCCTCACCGACCTCGCCCCCGCCGCCGCCGAGCGAGCCCGCTCCACGGCGGTTCCTAGGTCAGGAACCCGCGTGCGGCCGCGGCGATGCCCGGGGCGTCGAGCCCGTGCGCGGCCTCGTGCTCGGCGGCGCTGCCGTAGGCGCGCAGCTCGACGTCGCGCCGCACGCCCAGCGGCAGGACGCGGTGCGGCAGGTCGACCAGCGCGTCGTCGACCCGGTGCGCGGAGGTGCCCCGCAGGTAGGGCTCGACGAGCACCACGTCGGGCGTGGAACCCAGCACCGCCTCGCGCACGCCCGCGGCGTCGAACGGCCGGACCGTGGCGGTGTAGAGCACGGTGACGTCCAGTCCCTCGGTGGCCGCCAGCACCGGACCGAGGGTCGGCCCGACCGCCAGCACCACGCCCGCGCGCCCCCGCCGCAGCACCCGCCAGCCCGGTCCGGTGACCAGCGGCTCGGGGTTCTCGCGCTCGGAGAGCCGCAGGTAGACCGGATCGTCGGTGGCGAACTCGCGGCGCAGCAGCGCGTCCACCTCGCCCGGGTGCCCGGGCACGTGCGCGGTCCAGCCGGGCAGCGTGTCGATCAGCGCCACGTCGCCGGGAGCCATGTGGGTGCGCCCGGCACCCGGGTAGTCGTAGGACGCGCCGGTGCTGACCGCGATCGCACCGGTCCCCTGGTGGCCGAGGTCGAGCTTGAGCTGCTCGAAGGGGCGTTCCACCAGGAACGGGGTGATGGTGTGCAGCACCGGGCGCATCCCGGTGAGCGCGAGCCCGCCCGCGACGCCGACCATCGCCTGCTCGCGGATGCCGACGTTGAGCACCCGCTCGGGGTGGCGCCGGGCCGCCTCGGCGAAGCGGTCGGCGGAGATCTCGGCGAGCACCACCGCCAGCCGCGGGTCGGTGTCGAGCGCGTCGGAGACGGTGTCGGCGAACTGCTCGCGCATGGTCGTGGTGATCGTGGGGGTGGCCATCTCAAGCTCCTCGGGGTTCGACCTCGGCGACCACGGCCAGCGGCCGGTCCGCGGAGGTGGCGGTCAAGGCCCGCTGCAACGCGGTGTGGTCCCGGCCGTCGACGACGCGGGTGGCCCAGCCCTCGCGGGCGAAGCGCTCGGCGATGCCGCCGGGCCAGCCGGTGCTCGACGAGCGGTTGTCGACCACCACGGCGGTCAGCCGGTGCAGGCCCCACCGCCCGGCGACCTGGATGGCCTCGTGGTTGCTGCCCTCGTCGAGCTCGGCGTCGCCGACGAGCACCACCACCCGGCTGTCCCGGCCCTGGGCGCGCAGGCCGAGCGCGGTGCCCAGCGCGAGCGGCAGCCCGTGGCCGAGCGAGCCGCTGCCGATCTCCACGCCGGGCACCAGCGTGCGGTCCGGGTGGAAGCCCAGCGGGGAGTCGAACCCGCCGAAACCGGTGAGCTGATCGGGGTCCAGGAAGCCCTTGGCGGCCAGCACCGCGTAGTAGGCCATCGGGCCGTGACCCTTGGACAGCAGGAAGCGGTCCCGGTCGGGGTCGTCGACGCGCTGCGGGTCGACCGACAGGATCCGGTCGTAGAGCACCCACAGCACGTCCAGGGTGGAGGTCGCGGCGGCGTCGTGCTTCTCGTCGCCGGTCATCCGGGTCAGCAGCGGAGCCAGCTCCGCGTACCCGCGCTCTGTCGTGATCGTCATGCCCTCGAGGATCCGACCTGGAGTTAACTCGAAGTCAAGGGAGAAGCCCTGCAGCTAGGTCGAGGTGTTCGCTAGCCTGGCGGTGTGACGAAGCTCCCCAAGCTCCTGACCATCGGCGAGGTCGCGCACCGCAGCGGCGTGGCGCAGACGGCGCTGCGGTTCTACGAGGAGCGCGGCCTGATCTCGTCGACCCGCACCACCGGCAACCAGCGCCGCTACGAGCGCGCGGTGCTGCGCAGGCTCGCGTTCATCCGCTCCGCGCAGCGGGTCGGGCTCAGCCTCGAGCAGATCTCCGACGCGCTGGCCACGCTGCCCGACGACCACGCCCCCACCAAGGCCGACTGGGCGCGGCTGTCCCGCCGCTGGCGCGACGAGCTCGACGCGCGCATCGACGGCCTGCAGCGGCTGCGCGACCGGCTCACCGGCTGCATCGGCTGCGGCTGCCTGTCGCTGCGCACCTGCGCCCTGCACAACGCCGACGACCACATGGCCGAGCTGGGCCCGGGAGCGCCGAAGCTCCGACCCGCCGCCGATGGCTAGGCACGGCGCGCGCGTGCCTTTTTCATCAGAGGTCCCTGAGCGCTTCCCGCGCAGGGACTTTTGATGAAAAGGGCTCCCGCTCCGTATCAGTCCTCGCCGATCCAGCGGTAGGCCATCTCCGGGCGACCGACCGCCCCGTACTGCGGCTGGCGGTCGACCATCCCGGTGGTGACCAGGTACTCCAGGTACCGCCGCGCGGTCACCCGGGAGACCCCGGAGGCCTCGGCGATGGCGCTCGCGGTCCCGCCCGAGGGGAGCTCGCGCAGCGCGGCGACCACCGAGGCCAGCGTCTCCTCGCCCATGCCCTTGGGCAGCTGCTGCTTCTCCACCCCGCGCAGCGCCGAGAAGGCGCGGTCGATCTCGGCCTGCCCGCACACCTCGCGGTCCTGGCCGAGGCTGCTGCGGAACTTCGCGTAGTGCTCCAGCTTCTCGCGCATCGCGGCGAAGGTGAACGGCTTGAGCAGGTACTGCACCACGCCGCTGGAGACCGCCGCGCGCACCACCTTCAGGTCCCGCGCCGAGGTCACCGCGATGACGTCGGTGGGCGCGCCAGCGGTGCGCAGCGCGCGGGCCACCGCCAGCCCGTCCATGTCCGGCAGCCGCAGGTCCAGCAGCACCAGGTCGACCGGGGTGTGCTCGACGAACTGCAGGGCGGCCTGCCCGGTGCGCACGCGCCCCGCGACGCGGAAGCCCTCGATCCGGTTGACGTAGGCCTCGTGCGCCTCGCCGACCACCGGGTCGTCCTCCACCACCAGGACCGCGATCACCGCTGCCCGCCCGATCCGGGCAGGTGCACGGTGAACACCGCCCCGCCGTCGGTGCGCACGTCGACTTCGCCGCCGTTGCGCCGCACGCTCTGCCCCACCAGCGCCAGCCCGAGCCCGCGGTCGTCGGACTTGGTCGACCAGCCGCGCCGGAACAACCGCTGCGCGTCCTCCGGATCCACCCCGGGACCGTTGTCGGCGACGCGGATCAGCACGCCATCCGAAGTGGACCGGATGGTCACGTCCACCCGGGGGTGCGGGTTCTCGGCGACCGCGTCCACCGCGTTGTCGATCAGGTTGCCGAGAACGGTGACCAGGTCCCGGGATTCGAGGTGGGCCAGCGCCGCGTCGTCGATCTCGGTGTCCTCGCCGAGCACGACCTCCACGCCGCGCTCCCCCGCCTCGGCGCTCTTGCCCAGCAGCAGCGCGGCCACCACGGGTTCGTCGACCGCGCCGACGACGCGGTCGGTGAGCCGCTGCGCGAGGTCCAGCTCGGAGGTGGCGAACCGCACCGCTTCCTCGGCGCGGCCGAGCTCGATCAGCGAGACCACGGTGTGCAGGCGGTTTGCCGATTCGTGGGCCTGCGAGCGCAGGGACTCGGCGAAGCCGCGGATCGAGTCGAGCTCGCCGCTGAGCGCCTGCAGCTCGGTGTGATCCCGCAACGTCACCACGCTGCCCAGATCGCGACCACCGCTGCGCACCGGCGAGAGGTTGACCAGCAGCACGCGCTGGTCGGTCAGGTGCACCTCGTCGCGCACGGCGCTGCCCGCGCCGAGGGTCTCCAGCAGCGACGGCGGCAGCCCGAGGTCGTCGAGCCGCTCGCCCTCGACCTCGGCGGCATCGAGTTCCAGCAGCACAGCGGCCCCATCGTTGCACAGCGAGACCCGCCGGTCCGGACCGACCAGCAGCAACCCCTCGCGCACCGCGTGCAGGATCGCGTCGTGGTACTCGTACATCCGGGAGAGCTCGGCCGGGCGCATCCCGTGCGTGTGCCGCCGGATCCGCTCGCTGACCAGGTAGGTCAGCAGCCCGCCGAGCAGCAGGGCGCCGGCCGCCACCACCAGCAGCGCGGCCACCCGCTGCTGCAGCTCGCGGGTGAGCACCCGAACCGTGATGCCGTCGGAGACCAGCCCGACGAGCTCGCCGTCCCGGTGCACCGGGACGACCGCGCGCACCGAGGGCCCCAGCGTGCCGGTGTAGGTCTCGGTGAGCACCTGTCCCGCCACCGCGCGGTCGATGTGGCCGAGGAAGCGCTTGCCGATGCGCGCCGGATCGGGGTGGGTGTAGCGGATGCCCTCCGGGGACATGATCGTCACGAAGTCGGCCCGGGTGTTCGCGCGCACCTGCTCGGCCAGCGGTTGCAGAGTCGCGGTCGGATCGGGCGCCACCAGCCCCTCGCGCACGGTCGGCGTGGCCGCCAGGGCCTTGGCCAGGGCGACCACCTCGTCGCGGGCCGCCTCGGAGCTGCGCTGCTGGGCGTCGTAGTAGGCCAGCCCCGCCCCGGCCAGGACGACCAGGGTCACGACGATCACCTGCAGGACGAACAGCTGCCGCGCCAGACTCCACTGGGGACGGACGCGCGCGAGCGGGTTTGCGGAGCGTGTAAGCGACATCAACTGCCCGTTACCGGTGCGTGAACACAATGTACAAAAGCGAGACGCCGACGATACTCCGCTCCGATAGTCACCCGACAGATTCTCCTCGTGACCCAGGACACGAGCGCAGAAGGCGTTTGACCCGTTTTCGGTAGGAGTTGAGTTGGCTGGCAACGACGCGGCGACATCTCGCCGGGACAGAACGCATTACCTCTACATCGCGGTGATCGTCGCCGTCCTCGCGGGCATCGCGGTCGGCTTCCTCGCGCCCGAGGTCGGCACGGCGCTCAAGCCGCTGGGCAAGGGCTTCGTCGAGCTGATCAAGATGATGATCTCGCCGATCATCTTCTGCACCATCGTGCTCGGCGTGGGCAGCGTGCGGCAGGCCGCCAAGGTCGGCAAGGTCGGCGGTCTGGCGCTGATGTACTTCATGGCCATGTCGGTGGTCGCGCTGGTCATCGGCCTGGTGGTCGGCAACGTGCTGCACCCGGGCAGCGGCATGCACATCACCGAAGCGCTGCGCGGCGCAGGTGCCGAGCAGGCCAGCGAGGGCTCCCAGTCCACCACCGAGTTCCTGCTCGGGATCATCCCGAACACCCTGGTCTCCGCCCTGACCGAGGGCGAGGTGCTGCAGACCCTGCTGGTGGCGCTGCTGGCCGGTTTCGCGCTGCAGGCGATGGGCGAGAAGGGCCAGCCGATCCTGCGCGGCATCGAGCACATCCAGCGGCTGGTGTTCAAGATCCTGTCGATGGTCATGTGGGCCGCCCCGATCGGCGCCTTCGGCGCGATCGCCGCGGTGGTCGGCGCCACCGGCGTGGACGCGCTGAAGAGCCTCGCGGTGATCATGATCGGCTTCTACACGACCTGCGTGCTGTTCGTCTTCTGCGTGCTGGGCACCATGCTGTGGCTGTTCGCCCGGGTGAACATCTTCTCGCTGCTGCGCTACCTGGGCCGCGAGTTCCTGCTGATCCTGTCCACCTCCTCCTCGGAGGCCGCGCTGCCGCGGCTGATCGCGAAGATGGAGCACCTGGGCGTGAGCAGGCCGGTCGTGGGCATCACCGTGCCGACCGGGTACTCGTTCAACCTCGACGGCACGATGATCTACCTGACGATGGCCTCGCTGTTCATCGCCAGCGCGATGGGCGACCCGCTGTCGCTGACCGAGCAGATCGGCCTGCTGCTGTTCATGATGATCGCCTCCAAGGGCGCCGCGGGCGTCAGCGGCGCGGGCCTGGCCACGCTGGCCGGCGGCCTGCAGTCGCACCGCCCGGAGCTGCTCGACGGCGTGGGGCTGATCGTGGGCATCGACCGGTTCATGTCCGAGGCCCGAGCCCTGACCAACTTCGCGGGCAACGCGGTGGCCACGGTGCTGATCGGCTCCTGGACCGGCGAGCTGGACCGCTCCCAGCTCAAGCAGGTCTTCGCGGGCGACTCCCCGTTCGACGAGAAGAGCTTCGTCGACGGCGACGAGCACACCACGCCCGAAGAGCGCCCCGCCGACGACCAGAAGGTCCCGGCCACCACGAGCTGACCCGGACCGGTCGACCACGGCAGGCTGCCGGCACGACCCCCTCGGCCAGGACGAGCCGGTCGGCTGGCACGACGAAGGGGCCCTTCCCGCACCCCGACGGGAAGGGCCCCTTCACGCGCTCGACCCGCACGACGCACACCCGATCAGGCGCTGCTCGGAAAACCCTCCCAAAAGCACCCCCGATTGGGAGGTGATTCCGGGGCCCGATCGGGAGGTGAGTCCTGGGTGGGTTGGGAGGTCAGTCGGGAGTGGGTTGGGGGTGGGTGGTGATTCTGCGGTGGAAGGTCTCGTCGTCGGGGGTGGTGATCTCCAGGTCGTAGCCGCCCCGGGTGGTGGGCCAGCGGAGGGGTTGAGCCCCGCCCGCGGCCACCCGGACGTGCTGCTCCTCCCCCGCGGGCGTGCGGGAGCGGAGGTGCAGGTTGATCTCGTGGGCGCCGTCGTTGCGGAGTTCCAGGTCGGCGCCGTCCTCGGTGTGGCGGGCCATGACGTCGACGCCCGCGGCCCAGCCGTCGCGGGAGCCGGACAGCTCCACGCGGAAGCCCTCCGGGCCCAGCACGACCACGGAATAGCTCCCGCCGACCGGGACGGTGACCACCTTCTCCCCCACGACCTCGACCGGCGACGGCGCCTCGGTCTCGATCTCGAAGCGCGCCGCGCGCTCCCCGACGCAACCCAGGCGGAGCACGACCGCGTCCTCGACCAGCCCACCGGACACCTGCGGCCGGGAGGTCGGGCGCTTCGCGCCGCGGCGCTCGGCCGCCGATCGGGTGCTCGCGCGGCGCGGCGACTCAGCGCCCGGACCGCCGCGATTCGCAGATAAGCCACCCACGACTCGACATGTTGGTGAACCCGGACAAACCGACGAAGACCGGGAGGTTAACCGAAGGCGAACCCGCCATGTAGTCCATTCGGCGTAACCACCGGTGCTCCACCGGATACTCGGAGCGACGGCCGGGAGAGAGAAGTCCCGACGCGCACCTCGCGCGTCGGGACTTCGAAGAGGTCGCCGCTAGCCCCTCACAGGGCGCCCTTGGTGGAGGGGACCACGTCGGCGAACCGCGGGTCGGCCTCCACCGCCGCGCGCAGCGCACGCGCGATGGCCTTGTACTGGGCCTCGGCGATGTGGTGCGGGTCCCGGCCGTGGATCACCCGGGTGTGCAGGTTGATCTGCGAGTGGAAGGCCAGCGACTCGAACACGTGCCGGTTGAGCACGAACGGGTAGTTCCCGCCGATCGTGAAGCTGTTGTACTGCTCCGGTTCCCCGGTCATCACGCAGTACGAGCGACCCGAGACGTCGACGGCGGCGTGCGCCAGCGTCTCGTCCATCGGGATCCACGCGTCGCCGAATCGCCGGATGCCCTTCTTGTCCCCCAGCGCCTGCCGCAGCGCCTGACCGAGCACGATCGCGGTGTCCTCGACGGTGTGGTGCGCGTCGATGTGGACGTCCCCGGTGGACTTGACCTTGAGGTCGAACGCGGCGTGCGTGCCCAGCGCGGTGAGCATGTGGTCGTAGAACGGCACGGTGGTGTCGACGTCCACCTGCCCGGTGCCGTCGAGGTCGAGCTCGACCAGCACCGAGGACTCCTTGGTGGTGCGCTCGACCTTGCCGACGCGGGTACCTGGTTGGAAGGTCATCGCTGGATCTCCTCGCTGACTGCCTTGCTCGCCGCCAGGAACGCGTCGTTCTCGACGGGTGTGCCGATGGTGACCCGCAGGTGCCCGGGGATGCCGACGTCGCGGATCAGCACGTCGGCGTCGAGGTAGCGCTGCCAGGCCCGGTGCGCGTCGGCGAAGCGCCCGAACAGCACGAAGTTCGCGTCGCTGGGCACCGGGTCGAAGCCCAGCTCGCGAAGCGCGGCCGAGACCCGGTCGCGCTCCTCGGCGAGCTGGTGCACCGAGCCGAGCGTGGCCTCCGCGTGCCGCAGCGCGGCCCGCGCGGCGGCCTGGGTGGGCGCCGAGAGGTGGTAGGGCAGGCGGACCAGCAGCAGCGCCTCGATGATCGCCGGGGCCGCCGCCAGGTAGCCGAGCCGCCCGCCGGCGAAGGCGAACGCCTTGCTCATGGTCCGGCTGACGATCACCTTCGCCGGGTACTGCTCGATGAGCTCCACAGCGCTGGGCTGCGCGGAGAACTCGGCGTAGGCCTCGTCGACGACGACCACGCCGGGCGCGGCGTCCAGGACCGCGCGCAGGTCCTCGATCCCCACCGACTGCCCGGTCGGGTTGTTCGGGCTGGTCACGAACACCACGTCCGGCCGCTTCTCGGCGACCACCCGCGCGGCCGCGGCGCCGTCGAGGCTGAAGTCCTCCCGCCGCGGCGCCGGCACCCAGTCGGTGCGGGTGCCCGCGGACAGGATCGGGTGCATCGAGTACGAGGGCTCGAAGCCCAGCGCGGTGCGGCCGGGGCCGCCGAAGGCCTGCAGGATCTGCTGCAGCACCTCGTTGGAGCCGTTGGCCGCCCACACGTTGTCGGTGGCCAGGCGCACGCCGGTGGCCTCGGTGAGGTAGGCGGCCAGGTCGGCGCGCAGCGCGACCGCGTCCCGGTCCGGGTAGCGGTGCAGGTCCGCGGCCACCTCGCGCACCGCCTCGGTCACGTCGGCGACCAGCTCCGGCGGGGGCGGGAAGGGGTTCTCGTTGGTGTTCAGCCGCACCGAGGTGTCCAGCTGCGGCGCGCCGTAGGGGCTGCGTCCGCGCAGGTCCTCGCGCAGCGGCAGGTCGGCCAGCGTCGTGTCGGCGCCGAGCGCGTCACTCATGGGTGTCTACCTTCGCCAGAAGTCGTCAGCGGTCGAAGCGGGCGGTGACCGCCTGGCCGTGCGCGGGCAGGTCCTCGGCGTCGGCGAGCGCGACCACCTGGTCGGCGACATCGCGCAGCGCCTGCTCGGTGTAGGAGATCACGTGGATGCCGCGCAGGAAGCTCTGCACGCTCAGCCCCGAGGAGTGCCGGGCGCAGCCGCCGGTGGGCAGCACGTGGTTGGAGCCCGCGCAGTAGTCGCCCAGCGACACCGGTGCGTACGGGCCGACGAAGATCGCGCCGGCGTTGCGCACCCGCGCGGCCACCGCGTCCGCCTCGGCGGTCTGGATCTCCAGGTGCTCGGCCGCGTAGGCGTCGACCACCCGCACGCCGTCGTCGAGGTCGGCGACCAGGATGCAGCCGGACTGCACGCCGGTGAGCGCGGTGCTGATCCGCTCGGTGTGCTTGGTCCGCGCGACCTGGCGCTCCAGCTCGGCGTCGACGGCGTCGGCCAGCTCCGGCGAGGTGGTCACCAGCACGCTGGCCGCCAGCGTGTCGTGCTCGGCCTGGCTGATCAGGTCGGCGGCCACGTGCGCCGCGTCGGCGGTGTCGTCGGCCAGGATCGCGATCTCGGTGGGACCCGCCTCGGAGTCGATGCCGATCAGGCTGCGCAGGTGCCGCTTGGCCGCGGTGACGTAGACGTTGCCGGGGCCGGTGACCATGTCGGCCGGGGCCAGCTCGGCGCCGTCGGTGTCGGTGCCGCCGTAGGCCAGCAGCGCGACCGCCTGGGCACCGCCCACCGCCCAGACCTCCTCGACGCCGAGCAGCTGCGCGGCGGCCAGGATCGTCGGGTGCGGCAGGCCGCCGAACTCGGCCTGCGGGGGGCTGCACACCACCAGCGACTCCACGCCCGCGGCCTGCGCCGGGACGACGTTCATCACCACGCTGGACGGGTAGACCGCCAGCCCGCCCGGCGCGTAGAGGCCCACGCGGGCCACCGGCACCCAGCGCTCGGTGACGGTCCCGCCGGGCACCACCTGGGTGGTGCTGTCGGTGCGCCGCTGGTCGGCGTGCACCTTGCGGGCGCGGGCGATCGACTCCTCGAGCGCCGAGCGCACCTGCGGGTCGAGCTCGTCGAGGGCCTCGCGCAGCTGCTCGGCGGGCACCCGCACCTGCTCCGGGCGCACCCCGTCGAACTGCTCGGTGTACTCCCGGACCGCCTCGGCGCCGCGGTCGCGGACCGCCTCGATCACCGGCCGGACCCGATGCAGCACGTGCTCCACGTCCATCTCGGCGCGCGGCAGCGTGGCGCGCAGCTCGGTGGTGGACGGGACTCGACCGCGCAGGTCGGTACGGGTGAGCATGCAGCATCCTTCCAATGCCCGGGGTTGCCCCGTCCAGGGTAGTCGCCGGGCGCCGGGGCTGTCCGCGAACCCGGTCGGCCGTCACACCGGGCCGGAACGGCAAATGGTGACGAGCGGCCAAACCTCGCCAGCCGGTTGCAGGCGCTGCGGGGCTGCTGGAGCCTTCCAACATCACCCCAAGTGATCGATCGGAGACCCGATGTTCAGCTCACGGCGCAAGGCGCTGCTGGCGGCGGCGTTCGCCGGCCTGCTCCTGTCCGCACCGGTCCCCGGCGCCCTGGCCGCGCAGCCGGCCGAGGTGGCCGCGCAGGACGCGGCGATCTACACGATTGACGGCACCGACACGGCCTCCCGCACCGAGATGCACCGCCTCGGCGCCGAGATCCTGGGCGTGCGGGGCGGCACCGCGCAGGTGCAGGCAACCCGCGCGCAGGCCGAGGAACTGCGCTCCCGCGGCTACCGGCTGACCGAGAAGAGCAGCCTCGACGAGGAGCTGGGCAAGATCAACGGAAGCCGCGGCAAGGCCGCGCCCGGCGACTTCCCGCCCGGTGACGAGGCCTACCACAACTACGACGAGATGAACGCCGCGCTGGACGGCGCCGTCGCCGAGCACCCGGACATCGCGAGCAAGTCCAGCATCGGCAAGTCCTTCGAGGGCCGGGACATCCCGGTGGTCAAGATCAGCGACAACGCGGGCGCCGACGAGGACGAGCCCGAGGTGCTGTTCAACTGCAACCAGCACGCCCGCGAGCACCTCACCAACGAGATGTGCCTGCGCGTGGTCGAGCGGTTCACCAGCGGCTACGGCTCCGACGCCGGGGTGACCGACATGGTCGACAACCGGGAGATCTGGGTGATCCCGATGGTCAACCCGGACGGCTCGACCTACGACATCGCCTCCGGCCAGTACCAGGGCTGGCGCAAGAACCGGCAGGGCACCGGCACCGACCTCAACCGCAACTGGGGCCACAAGTGGGGCTGCTGCGGCGGCTCCAGCGGCGACCCGAACAGCGAGACCTACCGCGGCACCGAGCCGTGGTCGGCGCCGGAGACCGCCGCGATGCGCGACTTCGTCAACTCCCGCGTGGTCGGCGGCGCCCAGCAGATCAAGGCCGCGATCGACTTCCACACCTACTCCGAGCTGGTGCTCTGGCCCTTCGGGCACACCACCGACGACGTCACCGAGGGCATGACGCAGCAGGAGTACGACCGGTTCGAGCGGGTCGGCACCGCGATGGCCGACAGCAACGGCTACACCCCGCAGCAGTCCAGCGACCTCTACGTCACCGACGGCGACAGCCTCGACTGGATGTGGGGCCAGCACAAGATCCTGGCCTTCACGCTGGAGATGTACCCGGCCAGCGGTGGCGGCCTGGACGGCTTCTACCCGCCCGGCGACGTCATCGACCGGGAGACCGCGCGCAACGACGGCGCGGTGGACATCCTGCTCCGGGAAGCCGGGGCCTGACAGGTCGCCCAGCCGCGGGCCCGGGGCGTGCGCGATCGCGCGCCCCGGGCCCGGTCTCAGTCGGGGCGCTTGAATAATGGCGGCCATGACCACGGTTCATCCGCCCGCGCTGGTCCGGCGCGGTTCCTGGATCTACTGCCCGCTGCTGGGCGCGGCGGCGCTGTTCGTGCTGCGGTCGGCCGCGGCGTGGGTGGCGGGTCTGCAGTGGGCGCCGTTCCAGGGCGTCTTCGAGCTGGCCGCCGCCGGCGCCGATCCGTGGGGAACGCTGATCGCGGTGCTGGTGGGCGCGCTGATCGGGCTCGGCTTCGCCGGTCTGCTCGCCCAGGAGCGGCTGACGGTGCGCGTGGAGCCGGACCGCGCGGTGCTGGCCTCGGGGCGAGCCTCCAAGGAGTTCCCGCGCGCCGAGATCGGGTCGGTCTTCGTCGAGCGCGGCCACCTGGTGCTGCTGGACACCACCGGTGGTGAGCTGGCTCGCCGCAAGTCCGGGCTGGACCGGTTCGCGCTGCGCGACGCGTTCAAGGAGCACGGCCACCCCTGGCGCGACTCCGACCCCTACGCCGGGCGCTACCGGCTGTGGACCGAGGACGTCCCGGAGCTGTCGCTGCGGGCCAACCGCCTGCTGGCCGAGCGCGACCAGGCGCTGCGCAACCGCAACACCAAGCGGGCCGAGCTGCTGCGCGACGAGCTCGCCGAGCTCGGCATCGTGCTGCGCGACGGCCACAAGAAGCAGTACTGGCGCGCCACCGACCGCATCTGACCGACGCAGACCAACCCCACCCCCGATCGGGTAAACCTCGAAGAACCCTCGAATTCCACCCGCGCAATTCGAGGGTTCTTCGCCGGCGCAATTCGAGGCGTTTTCGCGGCTGGGCGTGGCGTCGTGCGGGGTCGGGGGATCGGTCGGCGTGGAACAATCCGCGCATGGACGGGGTCGCGGTCAACATCGCACTGGTGCTGGTGTTCGTGCTGATCGGCGGGTACTTCGCGGCGGCGGAGATCGCCCTGGTGTCGCTGCGGGACAGCCAGGTCCGCAGGCTCGGCGAGCGGGACAAGCGGGGCGCGAAGGTGGCGCGGCTGCGCGACGACTCCAACCGCTTCCTGTCCGCGGTGCAGATCGGCGTGACCTTCGCGGGCTTCTTCGCCTCCAGCTACGGCGGGGCGACCATCGCGGTGCGCATCCAACCGGTGCTGGCCGGCTGGGGCGTGCCCACCGCGCTCGCCGCGACGCTGGCGCTGCTGCTGGTCACCGGCCTGGTCTCCTACCTATCGCTGGTGCTCGGCGAGCTGGCGCCGAAGCGGCTCGCGTTGCAGCGCACCGAGCCGGTCGCCCTGCTGACCGCCGGGGTGCTCGACGCCATGGCGACCCTGTTCCGGCCGCTGATCTGGCTGCTGTCGAAGTCGACCAACGCGGTGGTCCGGCTGTTCGGCATCGACCCGCGCGCCGAGTCCGAGGAGGTCAGCGAGGAGGAGCTGCGCGACATGGTGCGCACCAACGAGCAGCTCAGCATCGAGGAGCGCAGGCTGCTCAGCGACGCCTTCCGCGCGACCGACCGGGTGCTCGGCGAGGTCATGGTGCCGCGCACCGAGGTGGACTTCCTCGACGTGGACCAGCCGGTGACCGACGCGGCCCACCAGGTGGTCGGCGAGCCGCACTCGCGGTACCCGGTGATCCGCGAGACCGCCGACGACGTGGTCGGCTTCGTGCACGTCCGGGATCTCCTGGGCTCGACCTACCACGACGCGCCGGCGCGCACCGTGGGCCAGCTGATGCGCCCGGTTCCCGCGATGCCGGCGAGCAAACCGGTGCTGGCGGCGCTCACGCAGCTGCGCGGGCGCGGCGGCGGGCACCTGGCGGTGGTCGTCGACGAGTACGGCGGCACGGCCGGCATCGTCACCATCGAGGACCTGGTGGAGGAGGTCGTCGGCGACATCTGGGACGAGTACGACCCCAGCGCCTCACCGGTGCGCTCCCGCCCGGACGGCAGCTACGAAGCCGACGGGCTGCTGCACCGCAGCGACTTCGAACAGCAGACCGGCATCGAACTGCCGGAGGGCCCCTACGACACGGTCGCCGGATTCGTGCTGGCCCAGCTGGGCCGCCTGCCCGAGGTCGGCGAATACCTGGATGCGCTCGGCCACCGTTTCACGATTCGCGAGATGGACGGCCACCGAGTGGCCCGCATCCTGGTGACGAGACTTCCGGAGGAATAGCGGTTCTGCTCGTGACCGCGATTTCCCAGAAATGGAAACCACCCGTTCTCGGAATTGGGTGGTGGTGCACGGCCGCGGCATCGGAGGGGTCCACGACCGCTCACCAGATCGCTGCGGAATAACCGCAGGTCGAGCGGGGTCAGCTCAGCATCAGGGTAATGGTTCCCACCAGGATTCCGAGGATGACGACCGCGGCGGCGACGATCAGCAGAACGCGCATCTGCGGACGCTCTTCGGTGATGTCGCTGTGCACTCGCTCCCGCCACTGCACGAAGGTGGTGCCTTCTTGCTCGCTCACCGTTGCTCCTAAGGGTCCGTCGTTTTCTTCGAGCGGCCCCCCGCGACCGCAGTGGGTAACACTCTCATATAGATGCATTCAGGTGAACCACATGGTCGGCGCAGTGTCGCAGCAGCTCTTCGTCATGACTGATCGCCAGCACACCGGTCCCCCTTTCGCGCACTCGTCGATCGACCACCCGGACCAGCGCGGCCGTCGTGGAGGCGTCCAGCATCGCGGTCATCTCGTCGCAGACGAGGTAGTCCGGCCGGGGCGCGAGCGCGCGGGCGAGGCAGGCGCGCTGCAGCTGCCCGTCGCTGACCTCGTGCGGCCGCCGGGACAGCAGCTCCGCGGTCAGCCCGACCTCCTCGGCCAGGGCCGGCACGTCGGCGCCGGCGGCCTCGGCGACGATCTCGCGCAGCGTCAGCCGCGGGTCCACGGCGGGACGCGGGTGCTGGAAGACGATGCCCACCGCCAGCCGCTGGTGCCGCGGCGTGCGGTGCCGGAACCCGGTGACCTCGGTCCCGTCCACCTCGATGCGCCCGGACCAGGGCCGGTGCAGCAGGCCCAGCACCTTGGCGAGCGTGGACTTGCCGCAGCCGCTGGGCCCGGCCAGCCCCACCACCGCGCCTCCGGGGACCTCGACGTCCACTCCGTCGAGCACCGGCTCGCCGCGCCGGTAGCCCGCGACGAGGTTCTTGCCGGTCAGCACGGCGCGTGGGCGGCGACCGCGCGGTCGCCGAGCTCGACGAGTTCCGGGTCGCCGGTGCACGGCGCGAACCCAGGACGGTCCGGGCAGCGCGAGCAGAACGCGCAACCCCACTCCCCCTCGACGCGGTCCAGCTCGGTGAGCGCGGGCGGGTGCCCGGGGATCGGTTCGAAGCCCCCGTCCGGCAGCGCGGCCAGCAGCGCCGCGGTGTAGGGGTGCCAGGGCTCGGCGAGCACCTGCTCGGCGGGGCCCGACTCGACGATCCTGCTGGCGTACATCACGGCGACGTCGGTGGCCACCCGGCGGGCGGCCGCGAGGTCGTGGGTGATCAGCAGCACCACCCGGTCGTCGGCGGCGGTCTCGGCCAGCAGGTCGACGGTGCGGTGCACCAGCGGCCGGTCCAGGCCGGTGGTCGGCTCGTCGGCCAGCACGATCCGCGGATCGCCCGCCAGCGCCAGGGCCAGCGCGACGCGCTGGGCCATCCCGCCGGAGAGCTCGTGCGGATAGCGGTCCAGGTCGGCGGGGTCCAGGCCGACCCGCTCGGCCAGCTCGGCGGCGCCGAGCGGACCGCGCAGCGCGGCGATCGCCTCGACCAGCTGGCTGCGCGCGGTGCGCACCGGGGTCAGGTGGGTGTGCGCCGACTGCGGCACCAGGCCCAGCTGGCGACCGCGGATCCGCCCGGCCAGCTCGGCCTCCGGCGCCCCGAGCAGCTCGGCGCCGTCGGCGAGCACCGCGCGCCCGCGGGTTTCGGCGTTGGCGGGCAGCAGGCCGAGCAGCGCGGAGGCGAGAACCGACTTGCCGCAACCGGATTCGCCGACGAGCGCCAGCACTCGACCGGGCCGCAGCTCCAGGCTCGCCTCGCTGACCGCGCGCACCAGCACGCCGCGCGGCAGCCGGAAGCGCACCGAGAGTCGTTGCAGGGAAAGCAGGTTCACAGCACCAGCTCCGATCGGCGGCGGGGGACGATCCGGTCGCGCCAAGTCGCGGCCAGTCCGGAGACGGCCAGCGTGGTCACCACCAGCAGCAGGGACGGGAACAGCACGATCCACCAGGCGCCCAGCAGCACGGCGTCGCGACCGTCGCCGAGGATGTTGCCGATGCTGGCCAGGTGCGGCGGAAGGCCGAGACCGAGGAAGCTCAGCGCGGTTTCGTGCCACACCGCGTGCGGCACCAGCAGCACCGCCGACAGCGCGGCCTGCGGCACCACCGCGGGCAGCAGGTGCCTGCGCAGGATCCGGAGGCGCGAGGAGCCTCCCGCGATGGCCGCGTCGATGTGCGGGCGCTGCCGAAGCGAGAGCACCTCGGAGCGCACGACCCGGGCGACCGTGGTCCAGTGCGTGCAGGCGATCGAGCAGATCACCGCCAGCAGGCTGCCCCGGTATAGCGCCACGACCACCACTCCCAGCAGCAGGTGCGGCACCGAGTTGACGATGTCGACCAGGCGCATGAGCAGCCGGTCCGGCCAGCCGCCGAGCCCGCCGGCCAGCACCCCGACCAGCGAGCCGAGCGCCGTGGACACCGCGGCGCTCGACGCGGCCACCAGCAACGAGACGCGCAGACCGGCCATGGACCGGGCGAGCACGTCGCGACCGCTGGAGTCGGTGCCGAAGGGGTGCGCGAAACCCGGTGCGAGCCGGATGGATCCGTAGTCCACCGGCTGCCCGCCGAGCAGCGCGGGCAGCAGCAGCGCGCCGAGCGCGAGCGCGGCCAGCACCGCCAGCGAGACCCCCAGGCGGGCGCGCGGGCGGGTGCGCAGCGCGGTGGAGCGCCAGGTCAGCTCAGCCATCCGCGGCCACCCTCGGGTCCAGCAGCACCGCCGCGACGTCGGCCAGCAGCGAGCCGAGCAGCACCGCCGCGGTGGCGATCAGGGTGATCACCGCCAGCAGCGGGTAGTCCACCGCGGTGGCCGCGGTGACCAGCGCGCCGGCCAGCCCCGGCCAGGAGAAGACCTCCTCCACCAGCACCGCGCCGGTGACCAGCTCGGGGATCCGCGCGCCGAGCAGCGTCACGAACGGCAGCAGCGCGGTGGGCAGCGCGTGGCGCAGCACCACGACGCGCTCGGCGAGCCCGCGGGCGCGGGCGCCGGTGACGTGGTCCTCGGCCAGCGAGCTCAGCATCGACTGCCGCACGTGCAGCACCAACCACGGCGTCTGCGAGACGCCCAGCACCAGCGCGGGCAGCGCGAGGTGCTCGACGATCTGGCTGACCGACGCGGCCCGACCCGCGTCGGTCAGCCCGGCCACCGGCAGCCAGCCCAGCCCCAGGGAGAACACCGCGATGGACAGCAGGGCCAGCACGAACGGCGGCACGCCTTCCAGGGCGTGACCGGTGGCGGTGACCAGGCGGTCGAGCGGACCGCCCTGCCGCCACGCGGCCACCGCGCCCAGCACCAGCGCCAGCAGCACCGCGATCACCAGCCCGGTGGCGGCCAGCAGCGCGGTCCACGGCAACCGCTCGGCCACCACCTGCGCGACCGGTTGGCGCAACGAGCGCGAGGTGCCCAGATCTCCGCCGAGCAGTCCGGTGAACCAGTCCCAGAACCGCAGCAGCACCGGGCGGTCCAGGCCGAGCTCGGCGCGCACCCGGGCGACGTCGGCGGCCGAGGCGTCGAACAGCCGCACGCCGTAGTACTGGTGGATCGGGTCGAACGGGGAGGCCGCGGCCAGCAGGAACACGCCGAAGGCGACGATGCCGAGGACCGGGACCGCGAAGGCCAGCCTGCGCAGCACCAACCGGGCGATCACGGCTTCGGCTTCCAGTCCTCGACGTTCCACCACGGGCCCCACGTGGTGCCGTGGGTGTGCGGCTCGACCGGTGCGCGGTAGCCGCTGTGGGCGCCGTCGCGCAGCACGTAGCTGTGGTCGATGAACGCGAGGTAGACCAGGCCCGGGTCGGCGACGTAGGCGCGCTGCGCCTGCCGGTAGAGCTCGGCGCGCTTGGCGGGGTCCAGCTCCCGGCGGGCGGCGTCCAGCGCGGTGTCGACCTCGCGGTTCCGGTACTCGCCGGGGTTGTTGTAGGTGCCGGTCCCGATCACCGAGGAGTGCAGCGCGCCGTACATCTGCGGGTCCGGGTCGATCGGGGTGCCGCCGCCGAGCACGATGCCGTCGGTGTCCAGCCGTTCGGCGACCGCCGAGCGGTCCACCCCGGCCAGCTGCACGTCGATGCCGATCTTGCGGGCGTCGGAGGCGAATCCGGTGGCCAGGTCGCGGCGCAGGGTGTCGTCGGCGAAGTACATGACGGTGAACCGCGCCGGCACGCCGTCGCGCTGGCGGATGCCGTCCGGACCGGGTCGCCAGCCCGCCTCGTCGAGCAGCCGGCGCGCGGCCTCGGGGTCGAAGTCGAACCGCGCCCGGGGCTCGTGGTTGGCGCCCATCGACGGCGGGATCGGCGTCGCGGCGGGTTCGCCGTGCCCACCGAGCAGGGCCCCGATCATGCCCCGGCGGTCCGCGGCGAGGTTGAGGGCCAGGCGCACGGCGCGGTCCCCGGTGACCGGGTGGTCGTTGGGCAGTTCGACGGCCCGCCAGTCGGCGGTGCCGTGGTGCACCGTGCGGTAGCCCTCGCGGGCGGCGTTGTCGGCGAGCACCGGCGGCAGCACGGTTCCGTCGAACTCTCCTGCGGCGAGTCGTTGCGCGCGGGTGTTGTCGTCCTTGGCGAACACGATGGTGAGCTTTCGGATCGCCGGCGCCCCGCCCCAGTAGTCCGGATTGGACTCCCAGGTCATCTGGTCGCCCCGGCGCCACTCGACGAGCTCGAACGGGCCGGTGCCGACCGGGCGGGTGTTCAGCGACGAGCGCTCCAGCGGCTCGCGCTCGGCCAGGTGCTCGGCGGGAACGATGCCCAGCACCATCTTGGACGGCCACGCGGCGTAGGGGAACTTCAGCTGGAAGCGCACGGTGCTCGGGTCGAGCACCTCGACCCGGTCGAGCATGTCGAAGTCCGAGCTCACCGTCGAGGCGTAGGCCGGGTCGATCGCGGCGCGGTAGGTGGCCGCGACGTCCTCGGCGTCGAACGGGGTTCCGTCGTGGAAGCGCACGCCCTCGCGCAGGCGGACCGTCCAGGTCCGCGCGTCCGGCGAGGCCTGCGGCTGCTCGGCGGCCAGCGCGGGTTGGAGCGCCGAGCGCCCGTCGAAGGCGAGCAGCCCGTCGTAGAACTTCGAGGCGCCCTCGGCGCCGTAGCCCAGCAGCGGGTTCAGGCTCTCCGGCTCGTAGCCGTCGGCCAGCAGCATCTCGTCCGGCGCGCCACCGGTTTCGGACGGAACGGCGCATCCGGCGACGAGCGCCCCGACGAGCCCCAACCCGACGAACAACCCACGTTTCAGCACGCGCTGCACGTTAGATGCAGTTGCCAGTTCTTATCAATAAGCTGAGATCTTGCTCGCCCGAACGTCCCAGCGGCACCCCGGCCGGGCGGCCCGCCGCGGACCAGCCCGGCCGGGAGCTCTCGCGAGGTCGGGTCACGCAACCGGGTCGAGCATGCGCGCGACCCGGTAGTCGCAGGAGAGGACCTCGCCGCTGGTCGGATCGCCGAGCTCGACGCGCCAGGAATCGGCGAACTGGTCGACCTCCGGCGCCATCGGGATCGTGCCGGACAGCAGGACCGCGCCGGGCCGCAGTAGATCCCGCTCGCGCAGCTCGTCGAGCCAGTGCTGCGGGGGCAGCAGCTCGGCCAGCGTCCCGCGCTGGATCCGCTCCCCGCCCGCCCACGCGGTGAGCGTCAGCTCGTCGACGCGGTCGGCCACGTCGACCAGGCGCCAGGCCGCATCGCCCAGCACGTCCGGACCCGCCTGCTTGCTCCACGCCACCCCGTGCACCTCCAGGTCCCGGTCGGTGTGGTCGCAGGCGACCGTGAGCAGCACGTCGCGCTCGTCCGGCCCGGCGACGACCAGCGCCCACTCGGCCTCGCCGGAGGTCCGGGCGTGCTGCACCGGCACCTCGCGGGTCTGCATCGCCAGGTAGGGCGCGACCGGGTACAGGCAGGGCGTGCGGCTGGGCGCGGGAACGCCGAGCTCGGCGAGCTCGGCCACGTGCGCGGCCACGTCCTGCTGGCTGCGACCGGCGTAGCCGCCGTTGAGCAGCGCCGAAACCGAGACCTCGACGACCTCGCCGCCGACGTCGAAACGCAGTGGAAACACGACACCCTCCCCATGAGCATACTTCTTGTATACAGTTCGTATCACAGATTGGGCCCGCAGGGCAGGAACGAGACGAGGAGCTCATGACCGTTGCGCCCGCCACCGCGCGGCCCGCGCGCAAGGACCTGTTCAAGGCCTTCGCCGCGAGCCTGAGCGGAACTTCCCTGGAGTGGTACGACTTCGCCGCCTACTCGGTGGCCTCCGCGCTGGTGTTCGGCCAGCTGTTCTTCCCCGAGCACGACCCGCTGTCCGGCACGCTGCTGGCCTTCTCCACCTACGCCGTGGGCTACATCTCCCGCCCGCTGGGCGGTTTCGCGTTCGGCCGGCTCGGAGACACGCTCGGCCGCAAGCGGGTGCTGGTGATCACCCTCCTGATCACCGGCATCTCCACCGTCCTCATCGGACTGCTGCCCACGCACGGCCAGGTGGGCGCGCTGGGCGCGGTGCTGCTGGTGGCGCTGCGCTTCGCCCAGGGCGTGGGCATCGGCGGCGAGTGGGGCGGCGCGGTGCTGCTCTCCAGCGAGTTCGGCAGCCAGGAGCACCGCGGGTTCTGGGCCTCGGCCGCGCAGATCGGCCCTCCCGCGGGCAACCTGCTGGCCAACGGCGTGCTCGCCGCGCTGGCCGCGACGCTGACCTCGGAGCAGTTCATGTCCTGGGGCTGGCGGGTGGCCTTCCTGCTCTCGGCGGCGCTGGTGGTCTTCGGCCTGTGGATCCGGGTCAAGCTGGAGGAGACCCCGGTCTTCCAGGAGCTGCAGCGCAGGGGCGAGCGGGCGAGCGCCCCGATCACCGAGGTGTTCACCCGCGAACCGCGGGCGCTGGTCTCCGGAATCCTCTGCCGGATCGGACCGGACGTGACCTACGCGCTGTTCACCGTCTTCGTGCTCACCTACGTCACCCAGACCCTGGGCATGCCCAAGAGCTGGGCGGTCACCGGGGTGATGACCGGCTCCGCGCTGCAGCTGTTCCTGATGCCGCTGGCCGGCGCGCTGTCCGACCGCCTGGGCAGGCGGCGGGTGTACGCGATCGGCGCGGTGGGCGCGCTGGCGTGGCCGTTCGCCTTCTTCCCGATGATCGGCGACGGCTCGGCCGGCACGCTGATCGCGGGCGTGATCGTCGGGCTGGTGCTGCACGCGCTGATGTACGGCCCGCAGGCGGCGTTCGTCGCCGAGCAGTTCAGCCCGGCGCTGCGCTCCACCGGCGCCTCGCTGGCCTACACGCTGGCCGGGGTGATCGGCGGCGCGCTGGCCCCGCTGCTGTTCACCGCGCTCTACGCGCACTTCGGCACCTGGGTGGCACCGGCCTGCTACCTGGCGGCGACCTGCGCGGTGACGCTGATCGGGCTGGCGCTCAGCCCGCTTGCAGCACGTGCTGGGTCGCGCTGAGATGCTCGGTGATCGCTCTGGCCGCGGCCTCCGCGTCGTCCGCGGCCAGAGCTTCCAGGATCCGCTCGTGCTCGTCGAGGACGGCCTTGCGCCGCCCCTCGGCGCGGAACAGCGCCTCGATGCCCGCCCGCACCTGGCGGGCGCGCAGGCCGTCGTAGGTCTTGCCCAGCATCTCGTTGCCGACGGCCTCGACCAGCGCGGAGTGGAAGCGGTGGTCGTGCTCGATGAACTCGCGCGCCTGGTCCGCGCCGAGCTCGCGCTGGTCGGCGAGTTCGGCGCGCATCCGCTCCAGCGGCACCGCGCCGAGCTCGACGGCCCGCCGCGCGGCGTAGCATTCGATCATGCCGCGGATCTCGAAGAGCTCCCGGATCTCCCGGCCCGCCACGGGCGCGATGTAGGCACCGCGCTTGGGCAGCAGCTGGACGAGCTCCTCGGCGGCCAGCAGCAGGAGGGCCTCCCGGATCGGGGTGCGCGAGACGCCGATCTCGTCGGCCACGGCCTGCTCGTTGACGAACTGACCCTGGTTGGCGGGATCGCTCAGGACGGTGTCCTTGAGGTGGGCGTAAGCGAGTTCACGTCCGGACGGCAAGATTGACCCCTTGCTTGCATATCGTCGGTATACAAGCATCATAGCGGGCTAGCGAAGGGTGGTTGGGAATGCGCATCGCGTTGTGCCAGGTCGTCTCCAGCGCTGATCCGAAGGCGAACCTGGAGCTGGTCTCCGACGGGATCCGGAAGGCCGCCGAGGACGGGGCGGACCTCGCCGTCTTCCCCGAGGCCACGATGGCCTGCTTCGGGGTGAAGCTCGGGCCGCTGGCGGAACCGCTCGACGGCCCGTGGGCCACCGAGGTCCGCGGGCTGGCCGCGGAGGCGGGCATCGCCGTCGTGGCCGGCATGTTCACGCCCGCGCCGGACGGGCGGGTGACCAACACGCTGCTGGTGACGGGGCGCGGCCTGGACGCCGCCTACGACAAGATCCACCTGTACGACGCCTTCGGCTTCGCCGAGTCGCGCACCGTCGCACCGGGTTCCGAACCGCTGGTGGTCGAGCTCGACGGCGTGAAGATCGGCTTCACCACCTGCTACGACGTCCGCTTCGCCGGGCTGTACCAGGAGCTGGCCGACCGGGGCGCTTCGGTGATCGTGACGCCCGCGTCCTGGGGCGCCGGAGAGGGCAAGCGCGAGCAGTGGGAGCTGCTGGTGCGCGCCCGCGCGCTGGACTCGACCTCGTGGGTGGTGGCCTGCGGGCAGGCCGACCCGCGCACCGTCGGCGTCGAGCCCTCCGGCAAGGCGCCCACCGGCATCGGCCACAGCCTGGTGGCCACTCCCCTGGGCCGGGTGCACGAGCAGCTGTCCGACTCGCCCGAGGTCCGCGTGGTCGAGATCGACCCGGACGCCGTCGAGCGGGCGCGGCAGGCGGTTCCGGTGCTGACCAACCGGCGCTACTGAGCCCGGGCGCGCAGCACCAGCGCGGCGACCGCGGTGGCGATCAGCAGGACCGCCGTGGTCAGCGCGCTGCCCTCGACGCCGAACCCGCCCCCGGTGAGGAGGTTCGCCGCGCCGGGCGCGGGTTCGGTGCTCAGCAGCGCGGCTTGCAGGTCCATGCCGGAGACCTGGATGCCCGCGATGTTGCCCTGGCACCAGTTCCACACGACGTGGAAGGCGCACACGCCCCACAACGATCCCTCCGCCAGCGCCCAGCACCCCAGCAGCAGGCCGACCAGCAGCACGTTGACCAGCGGCAGCGCGCCCACGTCGAAGTTGACGCCGTGCAGCAGCGCGAAGACCACCGCCTGGAAGGCGATCGCGGCGAGCAGGCCCCACCTGCGGTGCGCGACCTGCATCAGGTAGCCGCGGGTGATGACCTCCTCGGTGCCGGCCTGCACCGCGAAACCGGCCAGCGCGATCACCACCGCGAGCAGCGGGAACCCCGGCGTCGGAGCGATCTCGTACCAGCCGCCGAGCAGGTTCGCCCCGATCGGCACCGCCAGCAGCAGCACGGCGACCAGCGCGCCCAGCGCCAGATGTCGTCCGATGCGGACGGCGGGGAAGAAGCCGAGGCTGCCCACCCCTCGCCGCTCCTTGACCAGCACCCACAGGGCCAGCAGCCCGGACGCCCCGGCGAAGCCGAGCATCACCACCATCTGCTCGCCGATCCCGAAGTCGGCGTCGGCCAGCTCCGCGAAGGACACCCCGAACACCGGCATCAGCAGCAACGTCACCGGCAACGGCCCCACCAGCAGGCACACCACCGCCACGACCAGCCCCAGCACCGGCCCGGTGGGCCGCCGGGCGCGCTCGATCCCGTCCACCAGGGACGGGGAAACCCGCAGATCCACGAAACCCCCGATCTCGCCGCACCGACCCTAACCACCCCACCAATCCCACGACCGGGCGAACCCGCGGCGAATCGCCTCGAATTCGTCCCCGCGTTCCCGGGGGTTTTCGGCCGACTCGCCGGGGCGGGTTGTCGTCGCGGGCGAGGGGCCCCGCGGGCGAACGAGCTCGCGGGAACCCCTCGATCTCGAAGGCGGGTCGCCGCTACATGTCCAGGCCGAGGTCCAGGGACGGGGAGGAGTGGGTGAGGGCGCCGACCGCCAGGTACTGCACCCCCGTGGCCGCGTACGCGCGGGCGCGGTCGAGGGTCAGGCCGCCGGAGGCCTCGAGCTCCGTGCCCGGCGAGCTGCTGCGGACTCGCCGCACCGCTTCGGCGCACTGCTCCGGGGTGAAGTTGTCCAGCAGGACCAGCGAGACGTCCTCCGCCAGCACCTCGTCGAGCTCGTCGAGGCTGCCCACCTCGACCTCCATCGGCAGCTCCGGAGCGCGCTCCCGGCAGGCGCGCACCGCGTCGACCACCCCGCCGGCGGCCACCACGTGGTTGTCCTTGATCAGCACCGCGTCGCCGAGGCCCATCCGGTGGTTGACCCCGCCCCCGCAGCGCACCGCGTACTTCTGCGCCTCGCGCAGGCCCGGCAGGGTCTTGCGGCTGTCCCGGATCCGGCAGCCCGTGCCGTCCACGGCGTCGACCCACCGCGCGGTCGCGGTCGCGATGCCGGACAGGTGGCACAGCAGGTTCAGCGCCGTGCGCTCGGCGGTGAGCAGGTCGCGCACCGGGGCCTCGACCCGCAGCGCGCAGTCGCCCGCGGCCAGCCGGTCGCCGTCGGCGCGCTCGGCCAGCACCTCGTAGCCGGCGACCACCTCGTCGAGGACCAGCTTCACCAGCGGCAACCCGGCGAGCACGCCCTCGCCGCGGGTGTTGAAGGCCGCCTCGGCGACCGCGTCGGCGGGCACCGTGGCAGCCGTGGTGGCGTCCGGCCCGTAGCGCAGGTCCTCGTCCAGGGCGGTGCGCACCACCTCGCGGGCGCGGTCCAGATCCATCGTCACGCTGCCGTCCTCGCGATTCCCGCCTCGGTGCTGATCAGCCAGCCCGCGGCGTCCAGCCTCAATCCGGTGCTGCGCCGCAGGCGCAGGTCGTCGGTGTCCGGGAAGTCGGTGCGGCGGTGGCAGCCGCGGGACTCCTCGCGCTGCGCGGCCGCGGCCAGCAGCGCCTGCGCGGTCAGCGTCAGCGAGGCGTCCTCCACCGCTCGCCTGCTGCGCATCGGCCGCACGATCGCCGAGCGGTCCAGCGCCTCGGCGGCCGCCGCGAGCCCGTCGGCGCTGCGCCCGATGCCGGCGTACCGGCTCATGGTGCGCTGCAACGAGTCCCGCTCCACCACGGCCAGCGCCGGGGCGCGCACGTCGCCGACGCGCTTGCGGGTGAGCAGCCCGCGGGAGAGGTCCTCGGCCGCCGCGCGCGCCGCGCGGGCGCCGAGCACCAGGCCCTCCAGCAAGCTGTTGGAGGCCAACCGGTTCGCGCCGTGCAGCCCGGTGCGGGCGACCTCGCCCGCCGCGTACAGCCCGGCGACCCCGGTGCGCCCCCGGACGTCGGAGACCACGCCGCCGCAGGAGTAGTGCGCGGCGCTGGCCACCGGGATCGGCTCGGTGCTCGGGTCGATGCCCGCCCGCGCGCAGGAGGCGTGCACGGTCGGGAACCGCCCGGCGAACCCGGGGATCCCGGTGGCGTCCAGGAAGACGTGCTCGGCACCGGTCTCGGCCGCGCGCCGGGTGATCGCCGCCGAGACCACGTCGCGCGGGGCCAGATCCGCCATCGGGTGCACGCCCTCCATCACCCGCCGTCCGCGCACGTCCAGCAGCACCGCGCCCTCGCCGCGCACCGCCTCGGTGACCAGCGGCCGACGACCCCGCGGGCCGCCCTCGGCGTAGAGCACGGTGGGGTGGAACTGCACGAACTCCAGGTCCGACGCGGTGGCCCCGGCGCGCAGCGCCAGCGCCACGCCGTCGGCGGTGGCCACCTCGGGGTTCGTGGTCGCGGCGTAGAGCTGACCGAGACCGCCGGTGGCCAGCAGCACCGCGGGCGCGTGCAGCACGCCCGGCCGGTCCTCGCCGTCCAGGACCAGCGCGCCGGTGATCGCGCCGCGATCACCGCGCAGCAGCTCGACGACCGTGTGCCGCTCCAGCACCGGAATCCCGCCGCCGCGAACGGCCCCGACCAGCGCCCGCTGCACCTCGGCGCCGGTGGCGTCGCCCCCGGCGTGGATGACGCGGAACGCCCGGTGCCCGCCTTCGCGGGTGCGGGCCAGCAGGCCGTCGGCGTCGGCGTCGAAGCGCGCGCCGGCGGCGCGCAGCCGGTCGATCGCCTCGGCGCCGTCGGCCAGGACGTCGCGCACCGCGTCCCGGTCGCACAGCCCCGCACCGGCGGTGAGCGTGTCCTCGACGTGCTTGCCCAGGTCGTCGTCCTCGTCGCGCTCCTCGGGGCGCACCACAGCGATGCCGCCCTGCGCCCAGCCCGTGTTGCCGGCCTCCACGGCGTCCTTGCTGACCACCAGCACGCGCAGGCCCAGCTCGCGGGCCTGCAGCGCGGCGGTCAGCCCGGCCACGCCGGTGCCGACCACGATCAGGTCGGCGCCGGCCTCCCAGGTCACTCGCCGCCCCCGGGCTTGCCGATGGAGATCATCCGCTGCACCGAGGCGCGGGCGCGGTCGGCCACGTCGGCGGGCACGTGCACCTCGTCGGCGCCCTCGCTGAGGCAGCGCAGCAGCGCCGCCGGGGTGATCATCTTCATGTACTTGCAGGAAGCCCGGTCGTTGACCGCGCGGAAGTCGATCTCCGGGGCGGCCTGGCGCAGCTGGTGCAGCATGCCGACCTCGGTGGCCACCAGCACCGACTTCGCACCGGTGTCGCGGGCGGCGGTGAGCATGTCGCCGGTGGACAGGATCTTCACCCGCTCCTCGGCCACCGTGCCCTCGCCGGCGAGGTAGAGCGCGGAGGTCGCGCAGCCGCACTCGGGGTGGATGAACAGGTCCGCCTCCGGGTCCGCCGCCGCGCGCTCGGCCAGCTCGGGACCGTTGATGCCCGCGTGCACGTGGCACTCACCGGCCCAGACGTGCAGGTTCTCCCGACCGGTCTCCCGCTTGACGTGCGCGCCGAGGAACTGGTCCGGGCAGAACAGCACCTCCTGATCGGCGGGCACCGAGCGGACCACGTCCACGGCGTTGGAGGAGGTGCAGCAGATGTCGGTCTCGGCCTTCACCTCGGCGGTGGTGTTGACGTAGGAGACCACGACCGCGCCCGGGTGCTCGGCCTTCCAGGCGCGCAGCTGCTCGGCGGTGATCGAGTCGGCCAGCGAGCAGCCGGCCCGCTCGTCCGGGATGAGCACCGTCTTGTCCGAGCCGAGGATCTTGGCGGTCTCGGCCATGAAGTGCACGCCGCAGAAGACGATGGTGCTCGCGTCGCTGTCGGCCGCGATGCGGCTCAGCGCCAGCGAGTCGCCGGTGTGGTCGGCGACGTCCTGGATCTCCGGCAGCTGGTAGTTGTGCGCCAGGATCACCGCGTCGCGCTCCTCGGCCAGCCTGCGCACCTCGCGCACCCATTCGGCGTCGGCCTGCACTCCGCCGTACCCGGCGTCGGTGCGCTGCCACGTCGCAGTAGCGGCCATCTCGTCCTCACCCCGTCTTGCACCCCGGATCAGCGGCCCCGGGGTTTTCGCCTTAGAATCGAAAACGTGCCACATCCTAACACCGCGGTTCGCCCGAATGGCAGAGACGCAGGTCACGAGGTGCTCGCCGGGGTGCTGCAGGTCCGCGAAGGACGGCTCCAGGTCCTGCTCTGGCAACGCGCGCAGGCGCCCGATCTGCACCGGTGGTCCCTGCCCGGCGGCAGGCTGGCCCCCGACGAGGACGTCGAGACCTCGATCCGGCGGCAGCTCGCGGAGAAGGTCGACGTGCGGCAGCTCTCCCACGTCGAGCAGCTGTCGGTGTTCAGCGCCCCCGCGCGCGTGCCCGGCACGCGGATGGTGGCCACGGCCTTCCTCGGGCTGGTACCGGCCGACGTGGATCCGGTGGTGCCGACCGACACCCGCTGGTGCGCGGTGGACGACCTGCCCGAGACCGCCTTCGACCACCAGGAGATCGTGCTGGCCGCCCGGGACCGGTTGAGCGCCAAGCTCTCCTACACCAACCTCGGCTTCGCGCTGGCGCCCGAGGAGTTCACCGTCTCGGAGCTGCGCGGCATCTACTCGGCGGCGCTGGGCTACCAGGTCTCGGCGACCAACCTGCAGCGCGTGCTCTCCCGCCGCGGCGTGCTGGAGCCGACCGGGCGCACCATGCCCGCGGGTCCCTCGGGCGGCAGGCCACCGGCCCTGTTCCGCTTCACCTCGCGGGACTTGCAGGTCACCGACCCCTTCGCGGTCTTCAAGCCCCCGACCTGACCTCCTCTCTCCCACACCACCCGACCAACTTCCGCCAGAAGCGCCACCCCGGTTGGAAGGCAATTCGGGGCCCCGATTGGGAGGTGAATCGGTGTGCGGATTGGGAGGGGAATCGGGGTGGTGCGGGGGTGGGGTGCGGCTCGGGGGGCTCGTGGTGGAGTCGGCAAGTAGGTTGGTGTCGTGATGGACACTTTGCCGCTGTTCCCGCTGGGGTCCGTGCTGCTGCCGGGTGGCGACCTGCCGTTGCACGTCTTCGAGGCGCGCTACCGAAAGCTGGTGCAGGACCTGCTCAACGAGGAGCTGCCGGACCGCAGGTTCGGCGTGGTGGCCATCCGGCAGGGCTGGGAGGTCGGCGAGGACAACGTCGACTCGATGTACGACGTGGGCTGCACCGCGATCATGGACAACGTCCGCCAGCTGGCCGGCGACCGCTACGACGTCACCGCGCGCGGCGAGCGCCGCTTCCGGCTGCTGCAGATCGACAACGAGTCCGCTCCCTACCTGCTCGCGCACGTGCAGTGGCTGCCCGACGCGACGCCGGAGCCGGACAACCCGGCCCGCCGGGAGCGGCTGACCGCCGCGGCCTGGGACGCGCACGAGCGCTACCACTCCTCCGGGCTGCGCGGCAGCACTCGCCGGACGCCGGACCCGGGCACCGACCCGGCCGACCTGTCCTACGGGCTGGCCGACGACTGCGTGCTCAGCGTCGAGGACCGCCAGGACCTGCTCGCCGAGACCGATCCGATGGTGCGGCTGCGCAACCTGCGCAGGCTGCTGCTGCGGGAAGCCCAGTTCCTCCGCGAGCTGCGCGCCGTGCCTGCCCCGCTGGCCGAGTTCGCCCAGCAGCCCAGCCCGAACTGAGGCCGTCGGGCGGTCCCCTGCCGCTAGGATCGCCGCATGTCTTCACCCGGCGGCCCCTGGGGACCGCAGCACCACCCGCGGCAACCGCACGGGATGCAGTACCGGGGATTCGGCGCGTTCGAGCCACCACCTGCGCCCCCGGAACCGCCGAAGCGGAAGCGCTGGCCCTGGCTGGTCGGGCTGGCCGCTGCCGCCGCGGTGCTGCTCGCGGTGGTCACCGGGGTCGCGTTCCTGGCCACCGGGGAGGAGCAGGCGGAGCCCGCACCGCCACCGCCGGAACCCGCACCGCCGACCGCGGTCAGCACCTCGGCCGACGCGCCGCTGGAGCCGGGCTGGCAGGTCGCGCGGGTGCCGAAGCGGCGAGCGCTCTACGACGTCCCGCCGAACTGGCGGGTCGACCCCAGCCCCAAGGCCGTCCACGGCTTCGGCGAGCCGCACGACGCGGTGACCGTGACCGGCGTGGCCACCTTCCAGCGCGGGTTCTGCCCGGACCAGCCGAACAGCTACCGGGCGACCGCGGGGGTCACCGCGCGCAGCGGTCCGGACGACACCGCCGTGGCCGCCGAGACCTCGCGGCAGTTCATCGCCAAGGCCTACACCCGGGACGGCGTGGCGCCGATCGCGACGCCGGGACCGCCGGAGCACATCCGCCTGCCCGGCGGCGCGCCCGCGGTGCGGATCAACGCGGAGGTCGTCCTGCCCCGCCCGGATCCCTGCGACTCACCGCGCATCGCGGTGTCGGTGGTGGCCACCAACAACGACGGCAGCGGCTCGGTGGTGCTCATCGCCTCGGCGGACCAGGACATCCCGGACGCGGTCACCCCGGCGGCGCTCGACCGCATCGGGACGTCGCTGCGGGCCGGGTGAAGGACCCGCCGCCCGAGCGCGGAGCGCGTCAGCCCAGCCTGCGGCCCAGGTCGTCCAAGCCGTTCCAGGACACGGCCACCCCGTAGCCCAGGGCCACCGCGAAGGGCTGGACCAGCAGCACCCACTGGGTGGTGATCTCCGGGGCGATGGTGATCAGGTCGCCGACCGCCGGGTTCGAGGGCATCGGGTGGAGACCGGCGGCGAACGAGGCGCCCATCGACACCCCGAGCCACGAGGCCACCAGCGAGCCCAGCACGCCGCCGAGCAGCAGCACCGGGCCGCGGCGGCGGCGCATCCGCCACAGCACCGCCGAGGTCAGCAGGCCGGCCGCGAAGGCCAGCAGCGCGAAGATCGCGATGGCGTCGAAGGCGTGGTAGCTCTCCACCATCGGCGCCTCGACCGAGCCGCCCGGGCCGAGCACCTTCTCCTGCGGGGGCGCCAGGCGGGACCACACCCACCCCAGCGGCATCCCGAGCAGCGCGACCAGCGACACCGCGCTGATGGCGGGCAGCAGGTCGGCCTTGACCACGACCTTCGGCGTCGGCGGCGCGAGCAGCGGCAGGAGCGCATCGGCGCCCTCGGGCGCCCCCACGCGCTCGGGCAGGGCCCGTTCCGTCTGGCTGTCAGCCACCCGCCGACCTCCTGCTCGCGCGTCTTGCCTGGTGCGGAGTCACCATAGCGTTTCAGCGCGCGACCGTGTCATCACCCGACGAGAAGGCGGGCCGCGCACATCCACTATTCTGCGCGAGCCCGTGCCGGCCACGCCGAAGGACGAGTGAAGTGGTGGGAATCCTGCCCAGCCCCCAGTTGACGGGACCGAGCCCGGTCGACGCCCCGCGGCAGCCCTCGGCGGTTCGGCTCCCGCTGCGCAACACCCTGATCGAGCTGGTGCTGGGCGCGCTGGTCGCCGGCGTGTTCAGCGTGCTGCTCCAGTTCGCCATCGCCCGGTTGGGCATCAGCGAACCCAGCTTCGCCCCCGAGGCCCTGGCCTCGCTGACCAGCGGCGGAGTGCTCGTGGTGCTGTTCCTGCTGCTGGCCTTCGGCTATCAGCGGCTGCCGCGCTGGACCAAGCTGCTGGGCACCTGGCTGTCGCTGAGCGGCTTCGCCACCTTCGCGCTGGCGATCCCGCTGCAGGCCACCCGCTACTACTACGGCGGCTCGTCGGTGGACAACGGCTTCCGGCTGCAGTACATGACCCGGATGGCCTCCGAGCTGGGCCTGGCCGACATGAACTACCAGGGCGTCGCGCCCTACTACCCGGGCGGCTGGTTCTGGCTGGGCGGCCGGTTCGCGAACCTGATCGGCTGGGAGGGCTGGGCCGCCTACAAGCCCTACGCCCTGGCCTGGGTCGCGGTCACCGCGGTGGTCGCCTTCACGCTGTGGAGCGTGGTGCTGCGCCGCAGGCTGGCGCTGCTGGCCGCGATCGCCACCACGCTCGCCGGGATGCTGCACGGCATCGAGGAGCCCTACGCCTGGCCGTCGGCGGCGTGGCTGCTGCCGGTCGCGGTGCTGGCCTGGCACGCGCTGCGGATGACCGAGCGCGCACCGATCTGGCTGCTGATCGGCATCGGCGCCTACGTCGGCTTCGCCGCGGCGACCTACACGCTGCACTTCGCCTTCGCGGTGCTGATGATCGTGCTGATGGCGGTGCTCATCGGGGTGTTCCGGGTGCACCAGGGCAACGCGCTCGGCCCGGTGGTCAAGCGGCTGTTCCTCCGGCTGGTGCCGATCGGGCTGGTCAGCCTGGTGCTGGCGCTGGTGGTGTGGCTGCCGTACCTGATCTCCACCGGCTTCCTGCTGGACAACCCGCGCAGCGCCGCGCAGCACTACCTGCCCGAGGACGGCGCGTTCTTCCCGCTGCCGATGACCAAGGGGACCGCCTTCGGGGCGCTGTGCCTGGCCGGGTTCGTGTGGATCCTGCTGCGCTGCCGCCGCAGCGAGGTGGCGGCGGCGATGCTGACCACGGTGCTGGCCGTCTACGGCTGGTTCGCGCTGTCCATCCTCGCGCTGCTCGGCAAGACGACCCTGCTGGCCTTCCGGCTCAACGTGATCCTCGACCTCACGCTCGCGGTCGCCGGGGTGCTGGCGCTGCTGGAGCTGGTCGGCTTCCTGCGGGAGAAGCTCGACGCGCGCTACGCCCTGCAGGTCGGCATGGTCGCCTGCGC
This sequence comes from Saccharopolyspora griseoalba, assembly GCF_042665275.1. NCBI lineage: Bacteria > Bacillati > Actinomycetota > Actinomycetes > Pseudonocardiales > Pseudonocardiaceae > Saccharopolyspora > Saccharopolyspora griseoalba. The sequence continues at coordinate 52,400 of NZ_JBHTCJ010000002.1, forward strand.
GCTGGGGCTGGTCGGCGCGATCAGCGTCAGCCAGGGCGCGATGGGCTCGGACCTGGAGGACTCCACCGAGGCCGCCTACGCGGACTACTACCCCACCGGCGACAACGCCAAGGGGGAGCGCGACCCGAACGAGCCGGGCAACTGGTTCGACGCCGAGATCCGGGCCATCGCGCAGCTCACCGGTCGCGCACCGGATCGCAACCTGCTGCTGTCCACCGACTACAAGCTGATGTCGTTCAAGCCCTACTGGGGCTTCCAGCAGGAGACCCCGCACTACGCCAACCCGCTGGCCGACTACGACGCGCGCGCCGCCGAGATCGAGCGCTGGTCGAAGGCCGAGTCCAGCGAGGAGCTGCTGAAGCTGCTGCGCGAGAGCGACTTCCGCACGCCGAACGTGTTCGTGCTGGGCAACCCGGAGAGCCGGTACTCGGAGCTGCGGGGCGAGGACGGCAGCGTTCCCCCGGAGGCCGAGGGCAAGCTGTCGCTGGAGCTCAAGGGCGACGCGTTCCCGCAGAACCCGAACGTCCGCAACTACCAGGTGTACTTCGACCCGAAGGTCTTCGACTCCCCCGAGTTCGCCAAGCGCGAGGTCGGCCCGTACACGATCATCGCCCTCCGGAGGTGAGGACGGGCTCCTCGCCCTCTTTTTCATCAGAAGTCCCGGCGCGCTGCGCGCCGGGACTTCTGATGAAGAAGGGCGAGGTTCAGCGCAGGCGGACCGGGAGCGTCTTGAGGCCGTGGATGAGGGTGGAGAAGCGCCAGCGCACGTCGTCGAGCTCGCCGGCCGGGGCGAGGTCCGGGAAGCGCTCGACGAGCCCGCGCAGCGCGATCTGACCCTCAACGCGGGCCAGCGGAGCGCCCAGGCAGAAGTGGATGCCGTGTCCGAAGGCCAAGTGCCCCTGGGCGTCCCGGTTGATGTCGAAGCGCTCGGGATCGGCGTACCGGTCCGGGTCGTGGTTGGCCGAGGCCAGCCCCACCCACACGATCTCGCCCTCGGGGATGATCACCTCGCCGACGGTCACCGGCTCGGTGGTGTGCCGCAGGGTGCCGTGCATGACCGGGCCGTCGAACCGCAGCGTCTCCTCCACCGCGCCCGCGACCAGGTCCGGGTCGGCCTTCAGCGCCGCCCACTGCTCGGGGTTGCGCAGCAGCGCGAGCACCCCGTTGCCGATCAGGTTGACCGTGGTCTCGTGCCCGGCCACCAGCAGCAGGAACACCATCGAGACCAGCTCGGCCTCGCTGAGCCGGTCGGAGTCCTCGGTGGTCTCGATCAGCGCGGTCAGCAGGTCGTCGGCCGGTCGGGCGCGCTTGGCGGCGATGAGCTCGACGAGGTAGTCGGCCATCGCCAGGCCGGCCCGCCGGGTCACCTCCGGCTCGCTGGCGTCGAGCAGCGCGTTGGTCCACCGCCGGAAGTCGTCCCGCCGGCCCTCCTCGACGCCCAGCAGCTCGCAGATCACCTGGATCGGCAGCGGGAAGGCGAAGGCGTCCAGCAGGTCCACCTCGTCGTGCTCGGACATCCGGTCGAGCAGGTCCGCGGCGATCTGCTCGACGCGGGGCCGCAGGTTCTCCACCCGGCGGGCGGTGAAGGCCTTGACCACCAGCTTGCGCAGCCGGGTGTGGTCCGGCGGGTCGAGGTTGAGCATCTGCTCGCTGAGCGCGCTGTTGAACGGGCGGCGCACCGACCCCTCCGGGTCGATCCGGTCGATGATCTCGCCGGTCCGGCGGAAGTCCTTGGCCAGCCGCGGATCGGTGAGCGCGTTGCGGGCGTCCTCGTAGCGGGTGATCGCCCACAGCGGCAGGCCCTGCGGCGTGACCATCCGCTGCACCGGGGTCTCGGCGCGGATCTCGCGGTACTTCGCGTGCAGGTCGGCGACGAACTCCTCGTCGAAGACCGGCAGCTCGGCGGTGGTGGACATCGGCTCCCTCACGGCTAGGCGGAATGCGATCCTTCAGTTCCAGTGAAGACCGTTAACCGCCGCTTGTCACACCGCTCCCGGGGGAATCGGGCGCGGTTCCCCCGAAGCGAGCAGGAGCCCCGGAACCCGCTCCGCGGGACCGTCGGCGGGGAGGTGTAAGCAGGTACCGAGAACCCCGACCGCGGCCCCGCCGACCGACTCGCAACACGACCGGGAGGCTCCCCGGACACGCCGAGTGAGGCGGCTAGAGTCGGGTGCGAACCGCCTTCGAGATCCCTTCCGGAGATGCCCACGTGTCTGATCAGTTCGTCCACCTGCACGTGCACACCGAGTTCAGCATGCTCGACGGTGCTGCCAAGCACGATGCGCTGTTCTCCGAGGTGGCTCGGCTGGAGCAGCCCGCGGTGGCGATGACCGACCACGGGAACATGTTCGGCGCCTGGTCCTTCCACGACCACGCCAAGAAGGCCGGGATCAAGCCGATCATCGGCATCGAGGCCTACGTGGCGCCGGAGAGCCGGTACCACAAGAAGCCGGTGTTCTGGGGCTCGCGCGCGACCACCGGCAAGAAGGCCGAGGGCGAGGAGGGCGGCGACGTCTCCGGCGGCGGCGCCTACACCCACATGACGATGCTCGCGCAGAACAGCACCGGGCTGCGCAACCTGTTCAAGCTGAGCTCGCTGGCCTCCGTGGAGGGCTTCTTCCGCAAGCCGCGGATGGACCGCGAGCTGATCGCGGAGTACTCCGAGGGCATCATCGCGACCTCCGGCTGCCTGGCCGGCGAGGTGCTCACCCGGCTGCGCCTCGGCCAGAAGCAGGAGGCCATGCAGGCCGCCTCGGACTACAAGGACATCTTCGGTCCCGACCGGTTCTTCATCGAGGTCATGGACCACGGCATCCAGATGGAGCGGAACATCCGCGGCGAGCTGGTCGATCTCGCCAGGCAGCTCGGCCTGCGCACCGTGGCCACCAACGACAGCCACTACGTCACGGCCGACCAGGCGGGCCACCACGACGCGCTGCTGTGCCTGCAGACCCGCTCGATGCTGGCCGACACCGACCGGTTCAAGTTCCAGGGCGACGGCTACCACATCAAGTCCTCGGCGGAGATGCGCGAGTACTGGGACGCCGAAGTCGCCGACGCGTGCGACTCGACCCTGCTGATCACCGAGATGGTCGAGGGCTACGACGAGGCCTTCGCGGCCACCAACCGCATGCCCCAGGCCAAGATCCAGGCCGGCCGCACCGACGTGGAGGTGCTGCGCGACGAGGTCGAGGAGTTCATCCCGACCCGCTTCCCGGACGGCGGCTTCACCCAGGAGTACCGCGACCAGCTGGAGTGGGAGCTCAAGGTCATCACCGAAAAGGGCTACAGCTCGTACTTCCTGGTCGTCGGCGACATGATCCGGTGGGCCAAGAACAACGGCATCCGGGTGGGTCCGGGTCGCGGCTCGGCGGCCGGTGCGCTGCTGTCCTACATCCTGCACATCATCGACATCGACCCGCTCAAGCACGGCCTGCTCTTCGAGCGGTTCCTCAACCCGGAGCGCGACTCCCCGCCGGACATCGACATCGACTTCGACGAGCGCCAGCGCGAGCGGGTCATCCAGTACGCCAAGGAGAAGTACGGCGAGGAGTACTTCGCCAAGGTCATCACCTACGGCACGATTAAGACCAAGGCTGCCTTCAAGGACGCCGCGCGGGTGCACCTCGGGCAGCCGGGCTTCCAGGTGGCCGACCAGTTCTCCAAGGCGCTGCCCGCTCCGGTGGCGGCCAAGGACATCCCGCTGTCGGGCATCGTCGACCCCGAGCACGAGCGCTACCCGGAGGCCGCCGAGGTCCGCTCGCTGATCGAGAACGACCCGCAGATCGGCAAGATCTTCGACACCGCGCGCGGACTGGAGGGCCTGATCCGCAACGCGGGCGTGCACGCCTGCGCGCACATCATCTCGCGGGAACCGCTGCTGGACGTGCTGCCGCTGTGGAAGCGCGACGACGGCGAGATCATCACCGGCTGGGACGGCCCGCAGTGCGAGGCGGTCGGCCTGCTCAAGATCGATATCCTCGGGCTGGTCAACATGACCACCATCGACGACACCGTGCGGATGGTGAAGGCCAACCACGACCAGGTCGTCGAACCGCTCGAGATCCCGCTCGACGACGAGAAGACCTACGAGATGCTGGGGCGCGGCGAGAGCCTGGGCGTGTTCCAGCTCGAAGGTGGCGGCATGCAGTCGCTGCTCAAGCGCATGCAGCCGACCCGCTTCGGCGACATCGTGGCCTGCGTGGCGCTGTACCGGCCGGGCCCGATGGACGTCAACGCGCACCTGGACTACGCCGACCGCAAGAACGGCAAGAAGCCGGTCGAGCCGATCCACCCCGAGCTCGACGAGCCGCTGCAGGAGATCCTGGGCGAGACCTACGGTCTGATCGTCTACCAGGAGCAGATCATGGCGATCGCGCAGAAGGTCGCCGGCTACACCCTCGGACAAGCCGACCTGCTCCGGCGCGCGATGGGCAAGAAGAAGAAGGAGGTGATGGACGAGCAGTTCGCCAAGTTCGAGGCCGGCATGAGCGAGAACGGCTACTCGAAGGAGGCGATCGACCAGCTCTGGGCCACCGTCCTCCCCTTCGCCGGCTACGCGTTCAACAAGTCGCACGCCGCCGCCTACGGCCTGGTGACCTACTGGACGGCCTACCTCAAGGCGCACTACCCGGCCGAGTACATGGCCGCGCTGCTGACCGCGAACAGCAACAACAAGGACAAGACCGCGGTCTACCTCTCCGAGTGCCGCCGGATGGGCATCCAGGTGCTGCCGCCGGACGTCAACGAGTCCATGGTCGAGCACACCGCGGTGGGCGGGCGGATCCGCTTCGGCATGGGCGCGATCCGCAACGTCGGCTCCAACGTGGTCGAGTCGATCATCTCCTCGCGCGAGGAGCGGGGCGGGTTCAGCTCGTTCACCGACTTCCTGGACAAGATCGAGATCACCGCGTGCAACAAGCGGGTCATCGAGTCGCTGATCAAGGCCGGTTCGTTCGACTCGCTCGGGCACACCCGGATGTCGCTCAACGCCCACCACGAGGCCGCCGTCGACGCGGTCATCGGGCTCAAGCGCCAGCAGGCGATGGGGCAGTTCGACCTCTTCGGCGGCGGCGACGAGGCGCCCAGCGACGACACCTCCCCCCTGGCCCACCTGCAGTTCACCGACGAGGAGTGGCCGCGCAAGCAGCTGCTGGCCTACGAGCGCGAGATGCTGGGCCTGTACGTCTCGGCGCACCCGCTGGACGGCGCCGAGCGGCTGCTCGCGCCCTACCAGGACACCAGCATCGCCGAGCTGGTCGGCGGAGAGCGCGAGCCCAGCGGCTACGGCGGCAAGGAGCAGCAGCCCAAGATCGCCGGGATGATCTCCGGCATCCAGCGGCGGCTGAACAAGAACGGCCAGCCCTGGGCGATCGTGACGCTGGAGGACTTCGAGGCCAGCATCGAGGTGCTGTTCTTCCCCAAGTCCTACGAGATGTTCGCCGACTGCCTGGTCGAGGACAACGCGCTCGCGGTCAAGGGCCGGGTCAACGAGCGCGAGGGCGAGATCAGCGTGTTCGCCTCCGACGCGGTCCCGATCGACATCACCGCGGCCGAGACCGACCCGGGCAGCGAACCGCCGCTGGTGCTGCGCGCCGACGCCAAGAAGCTCAACGCCGAGGTGATCAGCGAGCTGCGGCAGACGCTGACCGCGCACAAGGGGACCACCCCGGTGCACGTCCACCTCGGCACGACGCGGCTGGAGCTCCCGCGCTGGCCGGTCAACGTGTGCACCGAGCTCGTCTCCGAGCTCAAGTCGGTCCGCGGGATCGCCGTGGAGCGCGCCGGGGCCTGACGACCGGAGCGCGAGCCGCACGGCCTCCCGGCGACCGCGCCGCTGGGAGGCCGTGCGCGTACCGCACCCGACTCCACCGACCGGCTGCTCGGCGCAGCCGGGGAAGCGCTCGTGCTCTGCCACCGGCGCCGCCGAGCACGACGACCCCAGCAACGAGCTGTCCAGGCACCGGGTAGCGTGATCAGACGTGACTGGCCCGGATCCTGTGGACGTACGACTGCTCAGCGCCGTCGCCGAGATGGGCCGCGCGGCGATCCCCGACCTCGCGACCCGGCTCGGCATGGACGTGCGCGACGTCGCCGCGCGGCTGGCCGCGCTCTCCACCACCGGGCTCCCGCTGATCGTCGGCGTCGAGTGCGATCCGCAGGGCATCCGCAACGCCGTGGCAGCCGCCCAGCAGTGGGCCGCGCAGCACGGCGCGGCCAGCGGTCCGCACGGGATGCCCCCGCACTCGGGGCCGCAGCAGGTCCCGCCGCAACCCCCGATGACCTCGGGCGGGCCTTCGACGCCGCAGCACAGCGGCCCGCAGCCGATGCCGCCCGCGCAGCCGATGAACTCCTGGGGCCCGCCCGCCTCGGCCGGGTGGGTGCGGGCCGAGCAGCCGCTCGCCCCGGTGCCGCAGACCGGGCGGATCGGCAGCAAGCTCCAGGTGTCCGGTCCGGACGGCGAGCGGCTGACCATCGGGCTGGTCGAGGTCGTCGACCCGGCCGACTTCCTGTTCACCGCGGCCGGCCACGAGCTGCGGCCCGGCGAGCGCGCGGTCGTGGTGCACACCGAGCTGACCAACCGGGGGCAGCAGCCGCTGGCGGCGCCGCCCGACCAGAACCTGGAGCTGGTGGCCGAGGACGGCTCGACGATCGGCAAGGCGCCGGTGTCGCTGTCCTCCCGGCCGCCGCACCGCGCCGGCGTGCAACCGGGCCAGACCGCGGGCGGGCACACGATCTACGTGCTGCCGGAGGCCACCGAGCTCACCGCGGTGCGCTGGGCGCTGCACCCCGGCAACCCGCAGTTCACGCTGACCTGGGACATCACCGAGCTCTAGGGGCCACGGGCGGCGCGGGCACCGGCGGTGGCTCCAGACCGGCGCGAGCCCGAGCGGGCCGCTAGCCCCGGCGGAAGAAGCCCATCCGGCGCGGGCGCTCGCCGCGCTCCCGGCGCTGCAGCGAGGGCCACTCGCCCGCCTCGCCCTCGCGGTTCTCGCGGGGCTCGGGCGCGCCCAGCACCGAAGGCGCCGCGGTGCCCACGTCCTCGGCCTTGATCAGATCGCCCAGGCCGATGCCCTCCGGGGGCGTGTCCAGCTCGGCGTTCGGATCCACCGCGGGCATCCCCCGCGGCGGCGTCGGCGCGTCCGAGCCCGCGAACTCGTCCCGCTCAGCCATGGCGACCCCCTCGCTGTCCGACGATCTAGGACCACGGTACCCGGCAGCGCTGGCGGTGTGGCCCGGAACCGCGACCGCGCGCCGAACTCAGGCGTCCTGGGCGCGGAGTTCGTCTAGGGCGTGCTGCAGGTCGTCGGGGTAGTCGCTCTCGAACTCGACCCAGCCGCCCGCGGGGTGCTCGAAGGCCAGGGCGCGGGCGTGCAGCCACTGCCTGCTGATGGCGAGCTTGCGGGCCAGCACCGGGTCGGCGCCGTAGGTCAGATCGCCCACGCAGGGGTGCTTGACCGCCGAGAAGTGCACCCGGATCTGGTGCGTGCGGCCGGTCTCCAGCTTGACGTCCACCAGCGAGGCGGCGCGGAAGGCCTCCACGGTCTCGTAGTGCGTGACGCTGGGCTTGCCGCCGGTGACCACCGCGAACTTGTAGTCGTGCCGCGGGTGCCGGTCGATCGGCGCGTCGATGGTGCCGCGGCTGGGATCCGGGTGGCCCTGCACGATCGCGTGGTAGCGCTTCTCCACGGTGCGCTCCTTGAAGGCGCGCTTGAGCACCGTGTAGGCGTGCTCGCTCTTGGCCACCACCATCACGCCGGTGGTGCCCGCGTCGAGCCGGTGCACCACGCCCTGGCGCTCGCCCGCGCCGGAGGTCGCGATGCGCACGCCCGCGGCGGCCAGCCCGCCGACCACGGTCGGGCCCTCCCAACCGGGGCTGGGGTGCGCGGCCACGCCGATCGGCTTGTCCACCACGACGATGTCGTCGTCCTGGTGCAGGATCTTCAGGCCGTCCACCGGAACCGCCACGACCTGGGGCCCCTGGTCGGGCTCGGGCAGCGTGACCTCCAGCCAGGCGCCCGAGAGCAGGCGGTCGGACTTGCCCACCGGGCTGCCGTCGACCAGCACGTCACCGGACTCGACCAGACCGGCCACGGCGCTGCGCGACAGGCCGAGCAGCTTGGACAGCCCGGCGTCCACGCGCATGCCCTCCAGGCCGTCCGGGACCGGCAGGGTTCGCAGCTCGCTCACGACTCTCGGGCCTTCTTCTTGCGGACCACGGTTCCGTCGTAGTCGCGCCCCAGCAGGGACAGCAGCACGACCAGCACGCCGCCGACCACGATGCAGCTGTCGGCGACGTTGAACACCGGCCACACCTGCCCGCCGGGCGCGAGGAAGGACAGGAAGTCCACCACGTGGCCCTGCAGCGGCCCCGGCGCGCGGAAGATCCGGTCCACCAGGTTGCCGCAGGCACCGCCGAGCACCAGGCCGAGCCCGACCGCCCAGCCCGCCGAGCGCAGCTTGGGCGCCAGCCACACGATCACGCCGACGACCACGATCGCCAGCAGCGCCAGCACCCAGGTCAACCCGGTGGCCAGCGAGAACGCCGCGCCCGGGTTGCGCAGCACGTCGAGGTAGAACAACCCGCCGAGCACCTTCACCGGCGGGTGCCCCTCCAGGTTGGCCACCACGGCCACCTTGGTGAGGACGTCGATCACCAGGGCCACCACGGCGATGCCGAACAGCAGGACCAGCGGCTTGCCCACCCCGCGCCGGGGTGCGTCATCGCTGGTCGCGGGCTCCTTGGCCGCCGGCTCCTCGGGCGAATCGCCCTCCGCCGACGACCACTGATCAGAGGACTGGTCGGTGCTCACGTCACCATTGTCCCCGACCCGCCCGGAACGCCCGCCCCGGGACCGGTGCGGACCCGCGGTTCCGCCCGGAACCGCGCGGACGATCCGGGCGCGGACCGCCGCGCGGCTCCCGGCGGAGCCGCTCGGGTCAGCGGCGCGAGATGGCGACCTTGATCTCGGTGCCCTCGCCGACCGAGCCGGTGGCGCCCTCGGCGACCTCGCCCAGCGCGAGCTCGTCGGCCAGCGTCTCGCCCGCGATGAACTCCCGGTGCGCCTCGATCGCCGAAGCCGCCTCGGCCGGGGCCTCGACGCGCACCGCGATCCGATCGGAGACCTGCAGGTCGGCGTCCTTGCGGGCCTGCTGGACCACGCGCACCACGTCGCGGGCCAGCCCCTCGGCGGCCAGTTCCGGGCTCACCTCGGTGTCCAGCACGACCAGGCCGTTGCCGTCCGGCAGCGCGGCGGCCGCGCCCGGGTCGGTGGAGACCAGCTTCTCGGTGTACTCGCCGTCGAGCAGCTCGATGCCCGCGGCGATCACCGCGCCGCCGCTGCGGTGCCACTCGCCCGCCTTGACCGCCTTGATCACCTTCTGCACGTCGCCGCCCAGGCGCGGGCCCGCGGCGCGCGCGTTGACCGCGATCTCGAAGTGGCCGTGCGCGGCCACGTCGGTGCTCAGCTCCAGGCCCTTGACGTTGACCTCGTCGGTGATCAGGTCGGCGAACGGGCGCAGCGCCTCGGCCTCCGGCGTGGCCACCACCAGCTCGGCCAGCGGCAGCCGCACCCGCAGCTTGTTGGCCTTGCGCAGCGCCAGCGCCGAGGAGCAGATCTGCCGGACCTGGTCCATCGCGGAGACCAGCGCCGCGTCCGCGGGCAGCTCGTCGACCAGCGGCCAGTCGGTCAGGTGCACCGAGCGGCCCCCGGTCAGCCCGCGCCAGACCGCCTCGGCGGTCAGCGGCAGCAGCGGGGCGACCACCCGGCAGGTCACCTCCAGCACCGTGTGCAGGGTGTCCACCGCGTCCTGGTCACCGGCCCAGAACCGGTCGCGGGAGCGGCGCACGTACCAGTTGGTCAGCACCTCCAGGAAGTCCCGGACCGAGGCGCAGGTGGTGGCCAGGTCCAGCGCGTCCATCGAGGACTGCACGTCGCCGACCAGCTCGTGGGTCTTGGCCAGGATGTAGCGGTCCAGCACGTGCTGGCTGTCCGTGCGGAACCTGCCCTCGACGCCCTCGGCGTTGGCGTACAGCGCCAGGAAGTACCAGGAGTTCCACAGCGGCAGCACCGCCTGGCGCACCGCGTCGCGGATGCCGCGCTCGGTGACCACCAGGTCGCCGCCGCGCAGGATCGGGCTGGCCATCAGGAACCAGCGCATCGCGTCCGAGCCGTCGCGGTCGAAGACCTCGTTGACGTCCGGGTAGTTCTTCTTGGACTTCGACATCTTCTGGCCGTCGTGGCCCAGCACGATGCCGTGCGCGACGACGTTGCTGAACGCCGGCCGGTCGAACAGCGCGGTGGCCAGCACGTGCAGCGTGTAGAACCAGCCGCGGGTCTGGCCGTTGTACTCGACGATGAAGTCGCCCGGGTAGTGGTGCTCGAACCACTCGGCGTTCTCGAACGGGTAGTGCACCTGGGCGAACGGCATCGACCCGGACTCGAACCAGCAGTCCAGCACCTCCGGCACCCGCCGCATCGTGGAGCGGCCGGTCGGGTCGTCCGGGTTGGGCCGGGTCAGCTCGTCGATCTCCGGGCGGTGCAGGTCGGTCGGCCGCACCCCGAAGTCGCGCTCCAGCTCGTCGAGCGAGCCGTAGACGTCGGTGCGCGGGTAGTTCGGGTCGTCGGAGACCCACACCGGGATCGGCGAGCCCCAGTAGCGGTTCCGCGAGATGTTCCAGTCGCGGGCGTTCTCCAGCCACTTGCCGAACTGCCCGTCGCGGATGTGCGAGGGCACCCAGTTGATCTGCCGGTTGAGCTCGACCATCCGGTCCTTGAACTGGCTGACCGAGACGAACCAGGAGGTCACCGCGCGCTGGATCAGCGCGTTGTCGCAGCGCCAGCAGTGCGGGTAGGAGTGGTCGTAGGTCTCGTGCCGGAGCAGCAGCCCCCGCTCCTTGAGGTCCTTGGCGATGTGCTTGTTCGCCTCGAAGACCTGCATGCCCTGGTACGGCGGCACCTCGGCGGTGAACTCGCCGCGCGCGTCGACCGGCACCACCGGGACGATGTTCGCGGCGTCGGTGACCACCTTGTCGTCCTCGCCGAAGGCGGGCGCGATGTGCACGATCCCGGTGCCGTCGTCGGTGGTGACGTAGTCGGCCTGGAGCACCTGGTGCGCGTTCTCCCGGCCGAGGAAGAAGTCGAACGGCGGCTGGTAGCGGGCGCCCAGCAGCGCTGTCCCCTTGAAGCGGGCCAGCACGTGGTCGGCGACGTCCTCGCCCAGCTCGCGCGCGTAGGCGCTCAGCCGCGCCTCGGCCAGCACGTAGCGCTCGCCGTTGACCGGCGAGTTGACCAGCACGTAGTCGATGTCGGGGTGCACCGCGGCGGCGAGGTTGGACGGCAGCGTCCACGGGGTGGTCGTCCACACCAGGGCCAGCGCGCCGTCGAAGGCCTCGCCCGGGGCGGTCAGCCGCAGGCCCACGGTCACCGCCGGGTCCTGCCGCGGCCGGTAGCCGTCGTCCATGCGGGTCTCGGTGTTGGACAGCGGCGTCTCGCAGCGCCAGCAGTACCAGAGCACGCGGTGCCCCTCGTAGACCAGGCCCTTGTCCCAGAGGGTCTTGAAGGCCCACATGACGCTCTCCATGTAGGACAGGTCGAGCGTCTTGTAGTCGTTCTCGAAGTCCACCCAGCGGGCCTGGCGGGTCACGTAGTCCCGCCACTCCTGGGTGTAGCGCAGAACCGAGGTCCGGCAGGCCTCGTTGAACGCGGCCACGCCCATCTGGTCGATCTCGGCCTTGGAGGTGATGCCGAGCTGCTTCTCTGCCTCGACCTCGGCGGGCAGCCCGTGGGTGTCCCAGCCGAAGCGGCGCTCGACGCGCTTGCCGCGCATCGTCTCGTAGCGCGGGACCGCGTCCTTGACGTAGCCGGTGAGCAGGTGACCGTAGTGCGGCAGCCCGTTGGCGAACGGCGGGCCGTCGTAGAAGACGAACTCGTTGGCCCCGTTCGCGCCCGCCTCGCGGGCCTCCACCGAGGCCCGGAAGGTCCTGTCCTCGGCCCAGAAGTCCAGCACCTGGCGCTCGACGACCGGGAACGCGGGCTGGGCCGCCACGCCGCGCTCGTCGGGGTCGCCGAAGGAAACCTTGGGGTATGCCATCGCGGAGCTGCTCCTCGCAGATCTGTCGTCTTGCCGCCGCCGTCATGGCGGGGACGACATCCACGAGCTCGCCCGTGGATCCGCGGTACCACCCCGCTTGCCCTCGCGCGATCGCCGAGGACCACTCATCTGCCGGCTGTGACGGGCCGGACCCGTCCGGTTCTACTGAGGCAGCTGCTGCCCGTTCTTCCGGAGGCTCCCCGGTGATGGCCGGATCTACGCCTTGTCCGCTCAAGCGTACCGGGAAGCCGCCACCCGTTTTCACGGGTGTCCGAGCTCACCGGTTCACCGCCCGCTGCGGGGCTTCTCGGCCGCGATGGTCGCGTTCGGGGCGCAGCGCGCGCACGGGGTGAACCCGAGGTCCCTGGCCTCCCGGAGGGTCAGGCCGATGGTGTCGCTGTCACCGACCCACTCGCAGGTGGCCACGTGATAGCGCGGCCGCTCGTCGATCACCACGACCGAGGCGTCCGGATCGGCCGACTCCGCGGCGTTGCTGCGCTCCTGGCCCGGCTCGGCGCCCTGCGGGGTCTTGCGGGCCGGCTTGCGCCTGGACCGCTCGTAGACCAGCAGCGCCGCTCCGAGAGCGCTGGCCAGCAGGGACACCCACGCCAGCCCGGCGCCGCCGCCGAAGACGGCTCCGACCAACGTGACCGCGGCGACCACGGCCAACGCCAGCACGACCAACAGCAACCGACTCATCCCCGATCTTCCACCTCACGCGGCCCTGACGCGCGCAGGCGGCAACGAGTGCGTCGCACCCGCTGCCGCCTGGCGTGCCGGGGAACTCCTGACCGTGAGGTCGTCAGCCCGCTTCGGCTGCCCGAGCCCCGAAGTTGTAGCTCGCGGACTGGCCGGAGGACCGGCCACCGCTGCCGTTGCCGCTCCCGCTGCTGCTCTCCTCGGCGGGTGCGGCGGAGCCGCGGTCCTGAAGCTCGCGGAGCTGGGATTCCAGGTAGGTCTGCAGTCGAGTGCGGTACTCGCGCTCGAAGGTCCGAAGCGTCTCGATCTTCTTCTCGAGCGCGTTCTTCTCGTTGGTGATGTTGCCCATCACCTCGGCGTGCTTGCGCTGCGCATCGCGCTCAAGGCTGGCCGCCTTGTCGCGAGCCTGTCGTTCCAGGGTCTCGGCCCTGGTCCTGGCGTCGTTGAGCATGGTCTCGGCCCGCGTGCGGGACTCGTTGACCATGCTGTCGGACTTCGAACGCGCCTCGGAGAGCAGCTGCTCGGACTTGGTCCGGGCCTCCGAGAGCATTCCGTCGGCCTCCGCCTTGGCCTCACCGGTGAGCCGGTCGGCCATCTCCTGCGCGAGGCCCAGCACCTTGGCGGCCTGCACGTGGTGATCGCCACCGGGGTTGGTCTGCTCGGCGGCGGTCGGCGCCGGAACCGGGGTCAGCCGGCGCGGTTCCTCCGCTGGGGCGGCAGGGGCCGAGGCTGCCTGGGCCGCCTGCGAACGGGCGTCGTCCAGGTCGACCTGGGCGGACTGCAGCTGGCCCTCCAGCTGCTCCACCTGGCTACGCAGGTCGTTGTTCTCCTCAACCAGCCGGGCAAGCTCGGCTTCAACCAGGTCGAGGAATGCGTCCACCTCGTCCTCGTTGTAGCCCCGCTTGCCGATCGGAGGTTTGCTGAACGCGACGTTATGCACGTCTGCGGGGGTCAGGCCCACAAGATCACCTCACGCACTCCTTCGGCAGCTGCGGGTCGGTCGGGTTCCCCGTCACCCGGCCGGTTGCACCAGTCGCATCAGTATGAACACGACCAGCAGCAGCACCATAATCGATAGGTCCAGTCCGACGCCGCCGATCCGGACCGTCGGAATCACCCGACGCACCAACTTTACGGGTGGGTCGGTCACTGTGTAGATGCTCTCCAACGCGATTGCAACCCCCCCGACAGGCCGCCAATCGCGGGCGAACACCCGAACGAGTTCCACCACGATACGGGCCGTGAGCAGCAGCCAGAAGAAGAACAGAACGTAGAAGAGGACGATCTGTACCGGGTTCACGCCCACAACTGTGCCACCACTCACCCGTAGTTGAAAAAGGCCCCCTCCGCGAGCCGCCGCTTGTCCTCGGCCGCGACGTCCACGTTGGGCGGTGAGAGCAAGAACACGCGGTTGGTGACCTTCTCGATCGAACCGCGCATCGCGAAGGCCAGACCTGCGGCGAAGTCGACCAGGCGCTTGGCGTCGGCCTCCTCCATCTCGGTCAGGTTCATGATCACCGGAGTACCGTCGCGGTACTGCTCGCCGATCGTGCGGGCCTCGCTGTAGCTGCGCGGGTGCAACGTTGTGATCTTGCTCAAGTTGAACTGGGTGCCCGTGTCGGTCACCGCCCGCAACCGCGAGACGTTGTCGCTCGAACGGGATCCCTCGTTGTGCGAGGCGCCCCGCGAAACGACCTCGGAGGCCCACTGCCGCCGCTGCCGCGACGGCTCCCTGAACTCCTCGGCGAAGCTCTCCGTCTCGGCGTCCGCGCGGTAGCCGCCACGGGTGCCCACGCGACGTGCGCCGGAGCGCTCGTCGTCGTAGACCTCGTCCTCGTAGTGGTCCCGGTAGGCCAGCTCGTCGCCGTAGTCGTCGACCTCGTCGGCCGGAACCATGCCGAAGTAGGCCTTCAACTTGTGCAAAGCGCTCATCGGCATGCCCTTCCTCTGCGGCTCCCTACACCGAGCACGAGGCGGCCGACCTTCGACCCCCTGTAACGGCTTACGGCGAGATTAACCGCCGTCGCCCGAGCAGCGCGGTTCCGACACGCACCCTGGTCGAGCCGTGGGCAACGGCACTCTCCAGGTCACCCGACATCCCCGCGGATACTTCGACAGCCTCCGGGTGATCGACGCGCAACCGCGCGGCGATCTCCGAAAGTGTGGCAAACGCCACGTCGGGGTCGCCATCCAGGGGAGCGACGGCCATCACGCCCCGCAACCGAAGTTCGCTCGTTGTAGTGATCTTCTCCGCGAGTCGCGGGACGTCGCCGGCGGCGACACCCCCACGACCGGCCGCCTCGTCCAGGTTGACCTGCACCAGCACGTCCAGCGGGCCGCTCCGGTCACCGGCTTCGAGCGCGTTCGCGGTCGCGCGGGCGAGCGCCTGCGCGAGCCGCTCGCTGTCCACCGACTCGACGACGTCGGCCCACCGCGCCACCGAACGCGCCTTGTTCCGCTGCAGCTGACCCACCATGTGCCAGCGCGGCGCGGCCTCCGGGCGCAGCTCGGCGTGCTCGGCGACCTTGCCGCGCGCCTCCTGCTCCCGGTTCTCCGCGAACGAGCGCAGGCCCAGATCGCTCAGCAGCGCGACGTCGGCGGCCGGGAAGTTCTTGGTGACCGCGAGCAGCTCCACCTCGTCCGGGCCGCGCCCGGCGGCCCGGCAGGCCCGCTCGAGCCGATCCCGCACCTGCGCGAGGGATTCCGCGAGCTCCGCGCGGCGCTCCTGCTCGCTCACCGGCGCTCCCCGAGAGATCCACCACGCGTGTTCTTCATCGCACCGATCACGCGTCCTCCTGCTCCATCCAGATCACCGAGGCGAACCGCCCGGTCTTCCCGTCGTCCCTGCGGTGGCTGAACAGCTCGGGGGTCTCCACCGTGCAGCGGGGATCGGCGCCGATCTTGGCGATGCCCACGGCGGCGAGCTGCTCCCACAACCCGGCCCGCAGGTCCAGCCCCGGGGTGCCCTTGCGCGTCTTGCAGGCGCTGCCCGGCAGGTGCTTCTCCACATCGGCCTGCATCTCGGCCGGGACCTCGTAGCACAGCCCGCAGGCGGCCGGGCCCAGCAGCGCCTCGACCTTGCCGAGGTCGGCTCCCGCGTCGCGCATCGACTTCAGCGCGGCCACCAGCACGCCCACCCGCGCGCCCACGCGACCCGCGTGCACCGCGGCGATGACCCCGGCCTCCGGCTCGCCGAGCAGGATCGGCACGCAGTCGGCGGTCAGCGAGATCAGCGCGAGCCCCGGCCGATCGGTCAGCAGCGCGTCGGTGGCCTCCACCGGCTCCGGTTGCGGGCCCTCCACCAGCGTCGCGGTGCGCCCGTGGATCTGCTCCATCCACACCAGGTTCGCGGTGGGCACGCCGATGCCCTCGGCGAGCTTCTCGGTGTTGGCCCGCAGCGCCTCCGGGTCGTCGCCGACCTTGCCGCCCAGGTTGAACGAGTCGAACGGCGCCTTGGAGCTACCGCCCTCCCGCGTGGTGATCACGCGCCGAATCCGCACTTGCTCATCCTCCCGCACAAAAGAATCGACACCGGAAACGTCGCGTTTCCGGTGTCGATTCTCGCTCATGCTCCCGCCGCGCCCCACGGCGCGCCGGGGGTGATCAGCGCCGCATGAACGGCGGGATGTCCACGTCGTCGTCGGAGTCGTCGGACACCGGGACCGGCCGCGAGGGCAGTCCGCTGCCGTGGCGGTTCGGCGTGCTGTTCGCCTGGTACCCGCCCGCCGGGCGGGACGGCACCGAGACGTTCTGCTGACCGGTGGACGAACCGTCGCCGCCGAACAGGCCGGGACGCTGCGCGGAACCGGGCCGGTTCTCCGCCTGCTGCGGCTGCTGCGCCTGCTCCTGCTGCTCGGGCTCGGGCGGCCGGGTCTGGCCGACCGGCTGGCTCGGGGCCGACGGCTGCGGGGCCGGAGCCGCTGGCTGCGGGCTCGGCGCGGCCTGCTGCTCGGGCTGCGCGGGCGCCTGCTGCGGGGCCGCCGGTGCGCTCGGCGCCGCGGGGGCGCTGGGCGCGGCCGGGGCCTGCTGGGTCTGCGCGGGCTCGGTGCGCGCGGTCGCGCCGCCGTCCTCCGATTCGGCCGACTTGTCCGGCTTCGGCGCGCCCTCGACCTCGTCGCGGCCGCCGACCCGGGTCGGCTCCAGCTTCTTGTGCGTCGGCGTGCCCGAGTCGAATCCCGCGGCGATCACCGTCACCCGCACCTCGTCGCCGAGCGAGTCGTCGATGACCGTACCGAAGATGATGTTGGCCTCGGGGTGCGCGGACTCCTGGACCAGCGAGGCGGACTCGTTGATCTCGAACAGCCCGAGGTCCGAACCGCCCGCGATGGCCAGCAGCACCCCGTGCGCGCCCTCCATGGACGCCTCCAGCAGCGGCGAGTTGATCGCCTTCTGGGCGGCTTCCACCGCTCTGCCATCACCTCTCGCCGAGCCGATGCCCATCAAGGCGCTGCCCGCCCCGGACATGACGCTCTTGACGTCGGCGAAGTCCAGGTTGATCAGACCCGGCGTGGTGATCAGGTCGGTGATGCCCTGAACACCCGACAGCAGCACCTCGTCGGCGGACCGGAAGGCGTCCATCAGGCTCACCCCGATGTCGCCGAGCTGCAGCAGCCGGTCGTTCGGGATGACGATCAGGGTGTCGCAGCAGTCGCGCAGCTCCTTGATGCCCTGCTCGGCCTGGGACGCGCGGCGCTTGCCCTCGAAGGAGAACGGCCGGGTCACCACGCCGATGGTCAGCGCACCGAGCTTGCGGGCGATGTTGGCCACCACCGGGGCACCGCCGGTGCCGGTGCCGCCGCCCTCGCCGGCGGTCACGAACACCATGTCGGCGCCCTTGAGGACCTCCTCGATCTCCTCCGCGTGGTCCTCGGCGGCCTTGTGGCCGACCTCCGGTGCGGCACCGGCCCCGAGACCGCGGGTGAGCTCCCGCCCGATGTCGAGCTTGACGTCGGCATCGGACATCAGCAGGGCCTGCGCGTCGGTGTTCACCGCGATGAACTCGACGCCCTTGAGCCCGACCTCGATCATGCGGTTCACGGCGTTGACGCCGCCGCCACCGATGCCGACGACTTTGATCACCGCGAGATAGTTGTGCGGGGGCGTCATCGGATCCGCCTTCCTGATCGTGGCTGGTGTGCTCTTCCCATCGACCGCCGGGACGGCCGCTGAGCCGGTGCCGCGAGCGCGGCTCCCCCTGGTCGCCGACGCGGAATCCGATTTGCCGCCGAACCCACGCCCGATCCGGACCGTAGGCGCGATTGCGCCCCGGAGTCCAGCAGCCACGCCGGTTTCGGCAGCGGGTGTGTTGCGTCCACCTCGAAGTTTCCGCCTCAGACCTCGCTCAGCGGGTCCGTCCGGCACATCGCGGACGAGCCCAGTCTTTCCTCCCCTTGCGGTGAACACGTCGCGAACGTGATCTCCACGGCCAACACCGTACCTGGCCACCTCCTTCCCCGGTCGAGGTACTCGCGGTGGGAAAGCGCTGGGAAACCGGACCGCGGATGTCGTGATTGGCCGTCATCCTCGTTCTCGGGACCGATCGAGCGGAGGTTTTCAGCCATGCCAGCGGAATTGCGGGAGAAGGTCGCCTTGGTGGCGGGTGCGACGCGCGGCGCGGGCCGCGGGATCGCGGTCGCACTCGGCGAGGCGGGCGCGACGGTGTACTGCACGGGACGCACGACGCGGCAGCGGCGCTCGGACTACGACCGGCCGGAGACCATTGAGGACACCGCGGAGCTCGTCGACGCCGCGGGCGGGAACGGGATCGCGGTGCGGGTGGACCACACCGATCCGGCGCAGGTGCGCGACCTGGTGGCGCGCGTCCGAGCCGAGCGGGGGCGACTCGACGTGCTGGTCAACGACCTCGGCGGCGAGCACCTGATGGACTGGCGCAAGCCGATCTGGGAGCACGACCTGGACAAGGGGCTGCGACGCCTGCGCACCGGGATCGAGGCGCACATGATCACCAGCCACTTCGCGCTCGACCTGCTCCGCGAGCGCCCCGGTGGGCTCGTCGTGGAGCTCACCGACGGCACCCAGGAGGTCAACGAGCGCTGGTACCGCGCCGACTGCGGCGCCTTCTTCGACGTCACCAAGCACGCCGCGCACCGGATCGCCCGCGCCCAGGGCGAGGAGCTGGCTCCCTTCGGCGGGACCGCGGTGTCGTTGTCCCCCGGCTGGTTGCGCTCGGAGATGATGCTCGACGAGTTCGGGGCGACCGAGGAGGACTGGTGGACCTCCGAGACCGCTCCGGAGGGCTTCGGCATCTCCGAATCACCCGCCTACGTGGGCCGCGCGGTCGTCGCGCTCGCCACCGACCCGGAGGTGTCGCGCTGGAACACCCGGTCGCTGTCCAGCGGGCAGCTGGCCAAGGTCTACGGCTTCACCGACCTCGACGGCTCGCAGCCGGACGCCTGGAGCTACATCGCCGAGGTGGAGTGGTCCGGCGGTCGAGGTGATCCGGCCGACTACCGGTAGAGCGCGGCGAACCGCTCGGCGGCGGCCGCGAGGTCCTGGCGCAGCGTGTCCGGGGCCAGGACCTCGACTTCCGGACCGATCCCGAGGAACTGGTCGAAGGCGATCTCGAGGGATTCGACCCGCAGGGCGGTCCGCACCCGACCGTCGGCGTCGGGAGGACCGGCGGCCCGCTCGGCCTGCCGGGCGGCGGTGGCGTCGGAGGTGGCGGCCAGCTTGCGCAGCCCGGCGGGGCTGATCCGCAGCTCCACGACCTCGGTGAGCAGCGAGTCGGCGAACTCGGCGCAGGTGCGCTCCCAGAACTCGGCCAGCTCGAAGGACTCGTCGCGGGCGAACCCCTCCCCCACTTCGAGGTCGGCGAACCGGTCCACCCGGTAGGTCAGGAACCTCCCGCCTCGCCGCGCGGCGAGGTACCAGACGCCCGCTTTGAGCACGAGCCCGTGGGGCTCCAGCTCGCGCCGGACGAGCCGGTCCCCGCGCCGGTACTCGGCGATGACGCGCAGCTCGCGCCACACCGCGCGGCTGAGCTCCGGCAGCACCTCGGGGGTGGCGACCTCCCGGAACCAGCGGGGCGCGTCGAGGTGGAAGCGCCCGCCGACGCGGTCCGGCGCGTCCCGGAACGGCGGGGCGAGCGCCGCGGCGGTCTTGCGCCGGGCGGTTTCCGCGGCCTCGCCGAGCCCGAGCTCGGCGGCGACCCCGGGCACTCCGGCCAGGAAGAGCGCCACGGCCTCGTCGCGGTGCAGGCCGGTGAGCTCGGAGCGGTAGCCGCCCAGCAGCCGGTACCCGCCGATCCTCCCGCGCTCGGCGTACACCGGCACCCCGGCCTCGGCCAGCGCGAGCACGTCGCGGGCCACGGTCCGCTCGGAGACCTCCAGCTCGCGCGCCAGCTCGGGCCCGGTCATGGCACCCCGGACCTGCAGCAGCGACAGCAGCGAAACCAGCCGAGCAGCCCGCACGTCGCGACCCTAAGGCACCGGGCCGACATGCCCGCGCCGGCGAGCGCGCGGAGCCGCCTGCCCCGCTCCCGCGCTCACGCGAAGTGCGGCGGGCCGCCCTGCGCGGCTCGCCGGGCGGCGTCCTGGTCGAGCAGGAAGTCCGGGCGCTGGGGTTCGTCGTCGTAGTCGCGGTGGAAGACCGGGGTGAGCGAGCCGGACATCGGCGGGACGATCCAGGTCCAGTCGACCGGGCACTTGCGACCCGCGGACTCCTCCCTGCGCAGGTGGGTGAGGAAGCGCTCGGACTCGGTGTGGTGGTCGGTGATGGTCACCCCGGCCGCGGCGTAGGAGTGCAGCACCGCGCGGTTGAGCTCCACCAGCGCGCGGTCCTTCCACAGGCTCTTCTCCGTGGAGGTGTCCAGGCCCAGGCGCTCGGCCACGACCGGGATCAGGTCGTAGCGGGCGGTGTCGCCGAAGTTGCGGGCGCCGATCTCGGTGCCCATGTACCAGCCGTTGAACGGCGCCGCCGGGTAGGAGACCCCGCCCAGGGTCAGCCGCATGTGGCTGATCACCGGGACCGCGTGCCAGCGCAGGCCCAGCTCGGCGAACCACGGCAGCTCGGGGTGGGTGATCGGCACCTCCTGGACCACCTCCGGGGGCAGCGCGAACATGTGCGGCCCCTCCTCGGCGGTCTCCACCACCAGCGGGAGCACGTCGAAGGCCGTCGGCTCGCCCGGCGGGCGCCAGCCGAAACCGGCCACCGCCTCGGTGAACCGGGCGTAGCGCGGGTCGCCGAGCACCGAGCCGTCGGCGCGCCGGTGCCCGGCGTAGCGGATCAGCTGCTCGTTCCAGATGCGCGGGGCGGGGCGCTGCGGCGTCTCCGGCGGGAACACGCTGATCACCGGGCGGATCTTGCCGCCGTTGGTGGCCATCCGCAGGTGCTGCGCGCAGTGCGCGGCCACGCCTCCGGCGGTGTGCACGTCGCGCAGGTCGCGGACCTTGAGGCTGCGCCAGTACAACCGGCCGATGCAGCGCGCGCTGTTGCGCCAGGCGACCCGGGCGCCGAAGGCCAGCTCCTCGGCGGTGTGCCGGTAAGTGCCGACGGTTTCGACCTCGTAGCGCATCCGCGCCAGGCGCGGCTCGACCGGACCGGCCCCCGGGTTCTCGGCGTGGAACAGGCGCAGGAACTCCTCGGCCTCGGCCACGTCGACCGGATCGGCCGAGCGGGCGGGCGCTGCGGGAGGGCGGACCGGCCGCAGCCGGCGCGTCTGCTGCGTCGCCGCGGACGCGCCGGAGAAGAAAGCCTCCGGTGCCTGACCACTGACCCTGAACACGCTGCACACGTTAGCGCGACCGGGTGCCGCCGCGGCGGGTAGTCCGGAAACCGGGGCCGGTCAGCGGACGGTCGGGAGTTCGGGCGTCGTGACGTCGTAGACCTTGCCGGGACGCGTCAGCAGCGGCCGGAGGATCGCGGCCTTGCGCTCGCCCTCCTTGAGCGAGCCCCACTCGACCACCCGATCGCCGGTGAGCCGCAGCCGCACCGAGCCCGGCTCGGGCGCCAGGACCGCGGTCACCTCGCGGCGAACCTGCTCGGTCAGCCCGTTGAGCACCTTCAGCGCGGCGGCGGTCGCCGCTCCGTCCACTTCGGGCACTCGCAGCTCCGGGACGCCGGCGGGCGGCTTCGGAGCGGTCTCGAAGGCCACGCCCTGCGAATCGACCAGGCGCACCCCGCCGGGCGCGCGGAAGTAGACCGCCGGGGTGCGCTCGGTGATCTCGACGCGCACCGTGGAAGGCCAGTCCAGCATCACCTCGGAGTCGGCGACCTTGGGAAGCTTGCCCAGCCGTTCCTGCACGTCCCCGGCGTCGACCTGCAGCATCGCGGTGCCCGGCGGGATCTGCGCGGCGCGCAGGACCTCGTCGTCGGACAGCGTCGGGTTGCCCTCGACCCGGACGTCGCGCACCCCGAGCAGCGGCGAGAAGTACAGCACCAGCACCACGACGGTCACCACCGCCATCAGCGCGGGCAGCACCCAGCGGCGGGACGGCGGCGAGGCGCGCTCCGGGCGGCGGCGGGTGCTGCGCCGCCCGGGACGCTCGGCCGCTCCGGTGCGCGTCGAGGTCACCCTCAGACCTCCTCCGAGGTGCCGGTCGTGCGCTCGATCTCGGAGAGGATCTCCGGACCGAGCATGGTCACATCGCCCGCGCCCATGGTCAGCACCAGGTCACCGGGCCTGGCCAGCGCGGCCACCGCCGGTCCCGCGTCGGTGAACGAGGGCTCGAAGTGCACCTTGTCGGCGGGCAGCTCGACCTGCTCGGAGATCAGCTTGCCGGTCACGCCGGGCTGCGGGTCCTCCCGCGCGCCGTAGACGTCGAGCACCACGACCTCGTCGGCCAGGCCCAGCGCCTCGGCGAACTCGCCGGCGAAGGCCGCGGTGCGGGAGAACAGGTGCGGCTGGAAGACCACGACCAGCCTGCCCGACCCGGCGACCGGTCGCGCGGCGCGCAGCTGCGCCTCCACCTCGGTCGGGTGGTGGGCGTAGTCGTCGTAGACGGTGACCCCGCCTGCCCGGCCCTTGAACTCGAAGCGGCGCCGCACGCCGCCGAAGGCGGCCAGGCCCTCCATCAGGCCCTCCAGCGGGGCGCCGAGCTCCAGCCCGGCCAGCAGCGCGGCGACGGCGTTGCCCGCCATGTGCTCGCCGGGCACCGCGACGTGCACGTCGATCGGATCCGGTCCGCGTCCGACCAGCTCGACGGCGACCACGCCGACCCCGTGCTCGGCCCGGTAGCCGCGCAGCCGCGCATCGCCCTCGGCCGGGGCGTTCGCGCCGTAGCGGCGCACCCGCACGCCCCGGTTCTCGGCGAGCTCGGCGAGCTCGGCCGCGCCCGGGTCGTCGGAGTTGGCGATGAGCACGCCGCCGGGCGCGATGCGGCCGACGAAGTCCTCGAAGACCTCGGTGTAGGCCTCGGCGGTGCCGTGGTGGTCGAGGTGGTCCGGCTCGACGTTGGTCACCACCGCCACCGACGGGGCGAAGACCAGGAAGGAGCCGTCGCTCTCGTCGGCCTCGGCCACGAAGACGCCGCCGTCGCCGTGGTGGGCGTTGGCGCCGGAGTCGTTGAGGTCGCCGCCGATGGCGAACGACGGGTCCATCCGGCAGTGCTGCAGCGCCACCGTGAGCATCGAGGTCGTGGAGGTCTTGCCGTGGGTGCCCGCCACGCAGGCGACCCGGTGGTCGTCCATCAGCGCGGCCAGCGCCTCGGCGCGGCGCAGCACCGTGATCCCGCGCTCCTCGGCCGCGACCAGCTCCGGGTTGTCCTGCCGGATGGCGGTGGAAACCACCACCGCGGTGGGGGTTTCGGGCAGCAGGTCGAGGTTCTCGCCCCCGTGGCCGATGCCGATGCGCGCGCCCTGCGCGCGCAGCGCCAGCACGGTGCGCGAGTCGCGCGCGTCGGAGCCGGAGACCTGGCCGCCGCGGGCCAGCAGGATGCGGGCGATGCCGCTCATCCCGGCACCCCCGATGCCCACCAGGTGCACCCTGGCGAGCAGATCATCCCCGTGAGTCGTGGTCATCGTCCGGCTACCTCCAGCACGATCCGGGCCAGCACCTGGTCGGCTTCCCGGTGCCCGCTGCCCATGGTGGCCCGGCTCATCGCCTGCAGCCGGGGGGCGTCCAGCGCGAGCGGGATGATCTCGTCGATGACCCGCTGCGGGGTGGTCTCCTCGTCGGAGATCAGCCGGGCTCCTCCCGCGGAGACCACCGGCTGCGCGTTGAGCGCCTGCTCGCCGTTGCCGTGCGGCAGCGGGACGAACACCGCGGGCAGGCCGACCGCCGAGACCTCGGCGACGGTCATCGCGCCGGAGCGGCACACCACCAGGTCGGCGGCGGCGTAGGCCAGGTCCATCCGCTCCAGGTAGGGCACCGTGCGGTAGACCGGCGCGGCCGGGACCTGCTGGATGGCCACGCTGTTCTTCGGCCCGTGCGCGTGCAGCACGCCGATGCCCGCGCGGCCCAGCGCCTCGGCGGCGCCGGAGAAGGCGGTGTTGAGCGTCTGGGCGCCCTGCGAACCGCCGAAGACCAGCACGGTCGGCGCGTGCGGGTGCAGCCCGAAGAACTGGCGGGCCTGCATGCGCAGCTGCCAGCGGTCCAGCGTGGTGATCGACTCGCGCAGCGGGATGCCGATGGTCTGCGCCCCGGACAGGCCGCTGTCCGGGGTCGCCGAGAGCACCCGGGCGGCGAACTTCGCACCGACCTTGTTGGCCAGCCCGGCGCGGGCGTTGGCCTCGTGCACCACGATCGGCGTCCGTCCGCGGGCGGCGAGGTAGGCGGGCAGCGACACGTAGCCGCCGAAGCCGACGACGACGTCCGCGCCGACCTTGTCCAGCACCTCGCGGGTCTGCTTGACCGACTCGCGCACCTTCAGCGGCAGCTTGAGCATGTCGGCGTTGGGCTTGCGGGGCATCGGCACCGGCGGGATCAGCTCCAGCGGGTAGCCGCGCTGCGGCACCAGCCGGTTCTCCAGCCCGCGCTCGGTGCCCAGGGCGGTCACCCGGGCGTCCGGCCGCAACCTGCGGACCGCGTCGGCCAGCGCCAGCGCCGGCTCGACGTGCCCGGCGGTGCCACCACCGGCCACGACCACCGACAACGGCTTGCGTCCCATGGGAGCGCCGTAGGGCTGGCCGACCGCGTTCATGCGGACCGTCTCGTCCCCGCTCAACGGTGTCCTCCTCGTGTTTGCGCCCGGGGCCCGGGCCCGCTGCGCGCGCCTCGCGCGCGGGTCTGTGCACCGCTCCGGGCTGTCGTGGACCGTTGCCGTCCAGGCGCGCCGGAGCTCTTCGCACCGGGCCTCGTGCTCGGGGCCGGCCGGGAGGGCCGCCGTCGCGCCGGTGGCCGGTACGGCTCCGGGGTGGGCAGGCGCAGCAGCTTGCCGACCCGCCCCGGCCCCAGAGACCGTAGCGCGGCGATGGCTTCGGGCTCGTGCCGGGCGAAGTTCGCCAGCAGACCGAACACGATCATGCTGGTGACCACCGACGAGCCACCGGAGGAGATCAGCGGCAGGGGCAGCCCGGTGGTGGGCAGCAGGCCGACCACGTAGCCGATGTTGATCACCGCCTGGCCGACCAGCCAGGTCGTCAGGGTCGCCGCGACCAGCCGGATGTAGGGGTCGGTGTTGCGGAAGGCGATGCGCATCCCGACGTAGGCGGTCGTGCCGTAGAGCATCAGCACCACGGCGCACCCGATGAAGCCGAGCTCCTCGCCGATCACCGCGAAGATGAAGTCGTTGTGCACGTTGGGCAGGTACTGCCACTTCGACCAGCCCTGCCCGAGCCCGCGGCCGAACAACCCGCCGTCGGCGAGCGCGTACAGCGCCTGCATCGCCTGGTAGCCGTTGCCGGTCGGGTCGTTGGTCGGGTTGAGGAAGCTGGTGAGCCGCGCCATCCGGTAGGGCTCGATCACCGCGAGCACCACACCGCCGGTGACCGCACCGAGCACGATCACCAGGAACAGCCGCAGCGGAGCTCCGGCGAACCACAGCAGCGCCAGCAGCACCACGAACAGCGTGATCGTCGACCCCAGGTCGGGCTGCAGCATCACCAGCGCGCACATCAGCAGCGCGGCGGGCACCACCGGCACCAGCAGGTGGCGGTACTGGCTGAGCAGGCCCCGCTTGGTGACCAGCACGTGCGCGCCCCACAGCGCGAAGGCGATCTTGGCGAACTCCACCGGCTGGAAGGACACGCCGCCCACGTAGAACCAGCTGCGCGCGCCGTTGAGCTCGGTGCCCAGCGGGGTGAGCACCAGCACCAGCATCAGCAGGCAGGCCACCAGCAGCGGGAAGCTCAGCCAGCGCAGCACCCGCACCGGCATCCGAAGCCCGGCGTAGAACAGCACCAGACCGCCCAGCACGTACATGACCTGCTTGCCGAACACGCTGTAGGACGTGCCGGCCTGGTTGAACGAGTCCACGCTGGACGCGGACAGCACCATCACCAGCCCGAACACGGTGAGCAGGCCGCACACGGCCAGCAGCAGGTGGAACGAGGCCAGCGGGCGGGTCAGCCACGCGGTGAGCGGGGACAGCAGCCCCACTCCGGTGCGCTTGCGCGGGCCGCGCGCGGCGGCTTGCTTCGTCGCGGAGGTCAACTCGAGATCACCCGCCGTGGGCGATCGCCGAGTTCTCGGCCAGCACCGACGTCACCGCTGCGGCGAACGCCCGCCCGCGGTGGGCGTAGTCGGTGAACATGTCCATCGACGCGGCGGCCGGGGCGAGCAGCACCACCGTGCCGGGCCGCGCGAAGTCGTGCGCCAGGCGGACCGCTTCCAGCATGCCCGCATCGTCCCCCGATCCGACCTCGCGCACCGGCACATCTGGCGCGTGTCGGCCGAGTGCGGTAGAGAACTCCGCCCGGTCCCGGCCGATGAGCACCGCCGCCGCGATCCGGTCGGCGTTGTCGGCGACGAGCTGGTCCACGTCCGCGCCCTTGAGCAGCCCGCCGGCGATCCACACGACGCGCTCGTGCGCGCGCAGCGCGGCGTCGGCCGCGTGCGGGTTGGTCGCCTTGGAATCGTCCACGTAGGACACCCCGGCGGACTCGGCGACGACCACCGAGCGGTGCGCGCCGGGCTGGAAGGCCCGCAGGCCCTCGGCGACCGCTTCCGGCGGCACGCCGTGGGCGCGGGCCAGCGCCGCCGCGGCCAGCGCGTTGGCCAGGTTGTGCGGACCACCCGGGTGCACGTCGGACACCGCGGCCAGCACGACGTCCTCGCCGAACGCGCGGTCCAGCAGGTCCGATCCGGACACCCCGAGCTGACCCCGGCCGGGCTCGCCGAGGGTGAACGAGACCCGCGACCGGCCGCTGCCCGCGGCCAGCCGGGACGACCACTCGTCGTCGGCGTTGGCCACCGCGACCTCGTTGCCCGCGAAGATCTTGCCCTTGGCCGCGCCGTAGGACTCCAGCGAGCCGTGCCAGTCGAGGTGGTCGTCGGCCAGGTTGAGCACCACGGCGGCCTCCGGGCGCAGGGCCCGCTGCCAGTGCAGCTGGAAGCTGGAGAGCTCCACCGCGAGCACCCGGTTGCCCGCGCGGACCGCGTCCACCACCGGCAGCCCGACGTTCCCGCAGGCCACCACGTCGACGCCCGCGGCGCGCAGGACGGACTCCAGCATGGTGACGGTGGTGGTCTTGCCGTTGGTCCCGGTCACCGCCAGCCAGGTCGACGGGCCCTCGGACTTCTCCTGGTCCAGCCACCAGGCCAGCTCGACCTCGCCGATCACCTCGACCCCGGCGGCGGCCGAGGCCGCCAGCAGCGGGGCGTCGGTGCGCCAACCGGGACTGGTCACCACCAGGTCGGTGCCCTCCGGCGGCTCGTCGAGCCCGGGCACCAGCTCCGCGCCCTGGGCCTGCAGGGACGCCAGCGCCGCCAACCGGTCCGCCGAGGCGTCGGTCACCGTGACCGCGGCCCCGACCGCCAGCAGCGCCTCCGCGGCCGACCGCCCGGACACCCCGGCCCCGGCAACCAGCACCCGCAACCCCCGGTACCGGCTCCCAGCCACTGCGCCTCCCGATTCCATCGTCGTCGTCAACGCGGCGAAGCCGCTCCCCCAGCCTATGCATCCAAGAGCGCGAAGCCGGACCCGCACCGGTTTGTCGGGACGACGCCCCGCGTGGCGGCGGAACCGCTCGCCCGGCCCGGACACCCGCAGCCGCGAAGCCCGACCCGCGCCGAACCCGAGTCGTCGCAACGGCGAAGCCGTTAGCCCACCCGAGCAACCGGCACCGCCGCGGGTTCTGAGCGGCTTCGTGGCGAGGACGGCCTCGGCGCCGTGCATTGGACGTACATGCGCCGAGGCACCCGCAGTCCACGGAACCGCTCAGGTTCCGCTACCCGCACCGCCAGGCACGCCGACCACGAACATCGATCACCGAGCCAGCGCCAGCCAGTCGGCGTAGAAGAGTCCGACGCCGAACATGCAGCTGATCCCGGCCAGCACCCAGAACCGGATGATGACCGTGGTCTCGGCCCACCCGGCGAGCTCGAAGTGGTGGTGGAACGGAGCCATCCGGAAGAGCCTGCGGCGCGTGGTCCGGAAGACCACGATCTGCATGACCACCGACAGCGCCTCGACCACGAACACGCCGCCGATGATGACCATCAGCAGCTCGGTGCGGGTGACCATGGACAGACCGGCCAGCAGGCCGCCGATGGCCAGCGAACCGGTGTCGCCCATGAAGATCTTCGCGGGAGCGGCGTTCCACCACAGGAACCCGACGCAGGCGGCCATCGCCGCCGCCGCGACCACCGCGATGTCCAGCGGGTCGCGCACCGTGTAGCAGCCGGGCGCCGGGCCGGACTCGGCGAAGCAGTCGTTGCGCAGCTGCCAGAACGACACCAGCACGTAGGTCGCCAGCACCATGGCGGCGGTGCCGCCGGCGAGGCCGTCCATGCCGTCGGTGAAGTTGACCGCGTTGGACCAGCCGGAGATCGCCACGTAGGCGAAGATCACGAAGCCGATCGCGCCGAAGGAGATCACCGTGATGTCGCGCAGGAACGACAGGTCCACCGAGGCGGGCGTGACGCCGTTGCGGTTCGGGAACTGGATGGCCAGGATCGCGAACAGCACCGAGGCGACCAGCTGGCCGACCAGCTTGGCGGTCTTGTTCAGGCCCAGGTTGCGCTGCTTGCGGATCTTGATGAAGTCGTCCAGGAAGCCGACGATGCCCAGCGCCGTGGTCAGCCCCAGCACCAGCAGCCCGCTGGCCGTCGGCGTGTCGCCGAGCACCAGGTGGGTGACCAGGTAGCCGGCCCACATGGCCACCAGGATGGCCATGCCGCCCATCGTCGGGGTGCCGCGCTTGGCCGAGTGCTGGCCCTGCACCTCCTCGCGGATCTCCTGGCCGAAGCCCTGCTTGGAGAACAAGCGGATCAGGTAGGGCGTGAACAGGATCGACACGACGAGCGCCACCGCGGCGGCGATCAGGATCGGTTTCACGTCAGCCCTCGCCCTCGGTCAGCAGGGCTTCCGCGATCCGCCACAGCCCGGCGGAGTTGGACGCCTTGGTCAACACCACGTCACCGGGACGCAGCTGCTCGCGCAACAGCGCGACGGCCGCATCGATGTCCGGCACCAGAACCGACTCCTCTCCCCACGACCCCTCCAGCGATGCCGCCTGGTGCATCACCCGGGCCCCGTCGCCGACCACCACGAGGTGGTCGATGTTCAGCCGGACGGCCAGCCGTCCGATCTCGTCGTGCGCCTCGGTCTCGGCCTCGCCGAGCTCGGCCATCGGGCCGAGCACCGCGAAGGCGCGAGCGGGCTTGCCCCGGGTCATGGACGCCAGCGTCTTGAGCGCGGCGCGCACCGACTCGGGGTTGGCGTTGTAGGCGTCGTTGATCACGGTGACGCCCTCCGGGGTCTCGGCGACCTCCATGCGCTTGCCGGAGACCCGCCGCACCGAGCCGAGCCGCTCGGCGACCTCGGGCAGGCTCGCGCCCAGCTCCAGGGCCACCGCGGCGGCCGACAGCGCGTTGCCGACGTGGTGCTCGCCGAACAGCGGCAGCGTGACCCGCTGCCGGTCCTGCTCGGTGACCAGCGTGAAGGTCGGCCGGGCGAGGTCGTCGACCTGGAGGTCCTCGGCGCGCACGTGCGCCTTCGGCGACTCGCCGACCAGCACCACGCGCGCCCGGGTGCGCTCGGCCATCGCGGCGACCAGCGGGTCGTCGGCGTTGAGCACGGCGACCCCGTCGGCGGGCAGCGCCTCGACCAGCTCGCCCTTGGCGATCGCGACCGCCTCCTGCGAGCCGAACTCGCCGAGGTGCGCGTGGCCGACGTTGAGCACCACGCCGATGTCGGGCGGCGCGACCTCGCACAGCGCGGCGATGTGCCCGGTGCCGCGCGCGGACAGCTCCAGCACCAGGTGCCGGGTGTCCTCGTCGGCGCGCAGCACGGTCCACGGGTGGCCGAGCTCGTTGTTGAACGAGCCCGGTGGCGCCACCGTCGGGCCCATCGGTTCCAGCAGCTGCGCGACCAGGTCCTTGGTGGACGTCTTGCCCGACGAGCCGGTCACGCCGACGGTCCGCAGCCGCGGCAGCCGGTCCACGACGTGGCGGGCCAGCCTGGCCATCCCGGCCAGCACCGCGGCTCCCGAGCCGTCGGTGTCGCCCGCGAGCGCCATGGCGTTGGAGCGCTCGGCCGCCACCGGTGGCACCAGCACCGCCGGTGCGTCCACCTCGCGCGCCGCGAGCACGCCGGCGGCCCCGTCGGCCACCGCGCCCGCGGCGAAGTCGTGCCCGTCGACCCGTTCGCCCGGCACGGCCACGAACAGCCCGCCGGGTTCGACCTCGCGGGAGTCGAACTCCACTCCCGCGCTGACGATTTCCGAGCCTTCCGCACGGTGAAGCCTGCCGTCCACCGCCTGTGCGATGTCAGCGAGGCTGAGCCGGATCAACCTGCCTCCTCGGTTCTCCGCGGGACACCCGCTGCCGGTCGGCTCGTTCGAGCGATCACCGAAATCATCGCTCACGGCCGAAGCAGCGCCGTCCCACCCCCGACGATCATCGGTTCACTCACTGCGGCCAAGCCTATGGCGCAGCGCGGCGGCCAACTCCTCCCGGTCCGAGAAGGGGTGCACCACGCCGGCCACCTCCTGGCCCGTCTCGTGGCCCTTGCCCGCGACGACCACGATGTCGCCGGGCTCGGCGGCCTCGACGGCGGCGGCGATCGCCGCTCGCCGGTCGCCGATCTCGCGCACCTCACCGCGCTCCTCCCCGGGCACCTCGTGGGCGCCCGCCAGCATCGCGGCCCGGATGTCGGCCGGGTCCTCGCTGCGGGGGTTGTCGTCGGTGACGACGAGCAGATCGCTGCGGCGCGCGGCCGCCTCGCCCATCAGCGGGCGCTTGGCGGTGTCCCGGTCGCCCCCGCACCCGAGCACGACGACGACCTTGCCGTCGACCTGCGCGCGGGCGGCGTCGAGCACCGCCGAAACGGCACCTGGCTTGTGCGAGTAGTCCACCACGGCGGTGAAGTCCTGCCCGAGGGCGACACGCTCCATGCGCCCGGGGACGTCCACCTCGGCCAGCCCGCGCTCGATCGCCCACAGCGGCACCTCGGCGGCGTGCAGGACGCCGATCGCCAGCAGCGCGTTGGCCACGTTGAACGGGCCGGGCAGCCGCAGCCGCACCGGCATCTCGACGCCGTCGGGCCCGTGGGCGGTGAAGGTCTGCTCACCGGTGGCGTAGGCCCGCACGTCGGTGGCCGACCAGCTCGCCTCGCCGCGCTCGGTGGAGACGGTGATCACACCCGACTTGGCGGCCAGGCGCTCTCCCCACTCGGTGTCCACGCAGACCACCTCGCGCTCGGCGCGGCCGTCGAACAGCAGCGCCTTGGCCTGGAAGTAGTCCTCCAGGTCGCGGTGGAAGTCCAGGTGGTCCTGGGAGAGGTTGGTGAAGCCGCCCACGGCGAACTTGGTGCCCGAGACGCGGCCCATGGCCAGCGCGTGGCTGGAGACCTCCATCGGCACGTAGGCCACCCGCTGCTCGGCCATCACGGCCAGCAGGGCCTGCAGGTCCGGGGCTTCCGGGGTGGTGAAGGCGCTGTCCAGCCGCTCCCCGCAGACGCGGGTCTCGACGGTGCCGATCAGCCCGGTGCCGTAGCCGGCCACCCGCAGCGCGGATTCCAGCAGGTAGGTCGTGGTGGTCTTGCCGGAGGTGCCGGTCACGCCCAGGACCTTGAGCCTGCTCGACGGATCGCCGTAGATCAGCGCGGCGGCCGAGCCCAGCACGGCGCGCGGGTCGGGGTGCTTCAGCAGCGCGACCCGGCCCTCGCGCACCGCGGGGTGCTCGGCCAGGGACGCGCGCTCGATGCCCTCGGCGTTGGTCAGCACCGCGCTCGCGCCCGCGTCCAGCGCCTGCTCGGCGAAGTCGGCTCCGTGCACCCGGGTGCCGGGCAGCGCGGCGAACAGATCGCCGGAACGCACGTGCTGAGCGCGCAGCGTCGCGCCGGCGACCACCACCTCGGCGGCGGGGCGGCCGGGCACGCGGACCACGCGCGCGCCGATCTCGTCGGCGAGCTTCTCGATTTCCACCGGCTCGACGTGCGAAGGACGAGGCGGGGCAGTTGCGACCGCGGAAGGCACGTCGCGAAAGGCTACCTGCACCGCTTGCGGACGCATCTTCACGGTCGCCCACCCGTTCGGCCGCGTCGGGCTGCTCCGGTGCGCGCATCGCGGCCTGGTCCGTTTCCCCGCGCGCGCCCGCGTGCGGAGGATTTCCGCGGCACCGGGTTCATCGGTCGTTCCCGCGGTGAATCCGGCGCGAACGCCGAGCACCGCGCCCGCGCGCCGCGCGGACCTCGCCGCCGGCCCGGGCGCGCGAGCGTTTTCGCAGCTGAGCAAGGCCATCGCGCGAACCTGCGGCGCCGAGGCCAGGCGCCCGGGCGGGCGCGGGGACCGGCCGGGCGCGTCTCGTTCACACCGTTCGCGCGGTTGTGGCGGAAGTTCGCCGAAGCGTGGTCGATCCGGATATCAGCTCTCTAACGTCTTGGACGTTGGAAATTTTCCTGATCCGGGAGGTATTCGTGAACAAGCGTCAGCTTGCTCGATTAGCCGGCGCCGCCGGAGTCGTCGGCGCCCTCGCCCTGGCCCCGCTCAGCGCCCCGGCGGCGCTCGCCCAGCCCGCCGCTCCCCCGGCCGCCGAGCAGCACCTGCGCATCGCCGCGCCCGGCGACGGCACCGCGCGGGGAGCCGTGGAGTGGTACCGGGCGCGCGCGGGCGACACCTCCTACGAAGGCCTGTGCGAGAAGGCCGCGGAGAACGCTTGGGGCGTCACCGGCGTGTGGCCCTCGGCGATCGACCACTGGAACGGGGCGGTGGCCGCGGGCAAGGCGCACACCGACGGGTCCACCCCGCCCGAGGGCGCGTTCGTCTACTGGAACATCAGCCAGTACGGCCACGTCGGCATCGCCGACGGCAACGGCGGCTTCTACTCGACCAGCGTCAACGGCGCCATCGGCCACGCGGCCAGCACCTCGCACTTCGCCAACTACCTCGGCTGGAGCGACCCGCAGGTCCCCGCGGGCGGCTGAGGTTCCCGCCCCGCGCACGAGGAGTCCCCGCGGCCCGGATCGCCGCGGGGACTCCGCACCGAGCTCCCGGGGTCAGTGCCCGTCGCGCGGCACGTAGCGACCCGACTTGCCGACCAGGAAGTCCAGGTCCGCGCCGTCGGAGGCCTGCATGACGTGGTCGACGTACAGGCGGGGCCAACCCCGCTCGTAGGGGTTGGCCGGCGCCTCCCACTCGGCTCGACGGCGCTCCACCTCCTCCTCGGAGATCTCCAGGTCCAGCCGCCGCTCGGCCACGTCCAGGCTGACCACGTCACCGGTGCGCACGAAGGCCAGCGGACCGCCGGCGGCGGCCTCCGGGGTGACGTGCAGGACGACGGTGCCGTAGGCGGTGCCGCTCATCCGCCCGTCGGAGATGCGCACGATGTCGTCGTACCCGGCGTCCTGCACCTTCTTGGGCACCGGCACGTTGGCCACCTCGGGCATGCCCGGGTAGCCCTTCGGGCCCGCGTTGCGCACGATCAGCACGGTGTTCTCGTCGACGTCGAGGTCGTCGTCCTTGCACACCGCGTAGTACTCGTCGACGTCCTCGAAGACCATCGCCGGGCCGCGGTGCTTGAGCAGCCGCTCGGAGGCCGCCGACTGCTTGATCACCGCGCCGCCCGGGGCCAGCGAGCCGCGCAGCACTGCCGTGCCGGTGCCCACGCCCTGGAAGGGCCGGTCGATCGGGGTGATCACCTCGGTGTTGTGGATCTCGGCGTCGGCGATGTTCTCGCCCATCGTCCGACCGGTGACCGTGATCGCGTCGCGGTGGACGAGGTCGCCGAGCTCCTTGAGCACCGCGGGCAGCCCGCCCGCGTAGCAGAAGTCCTCCATCAGGAACTTGCCGCTGGGCTGCAGGTTCACCAGCGTCGGCACGTCCCGGCCGTCCAGGTCGAAGTCGTCGACGGTCAGCTCCACCCCGACGCGCTTGGCGATGGCGATCAGGTGCACCACCGCGTTGGTGGAGCCGCCGATCGCGGCGTTGGCCCGGATGGCGTTGCGGAACGCCTCGCGGGTGAGGACGTCCGAGGGCTTCTGGTCCTCGGCGACCATGTCCACGATCCGCTTGCCGGTGTCCTGCGCGGTGGCGAAGCGGCGCGAGTCCACAGCGGGCCAGGAGGCGGCGTAGGGCAGCTGCATGCCCAGCGCCTCGACCACGCAGGCCATCGTCGAGGCGGTGCCCATCGTCATGCAGTGGCCGTTGGAGCGGGACATGCACTTCTCGATGAAGTAGCACTCCTCCTGGTCGATCCGCCCCGCGACCAGGTCGGCCTCGGCCTGCCACACCGCGGTGCCCGAACCGACCTCGGAACCGCGGTACTTGCCGTTGAGCATCGGCCCGCCGGTGACCATCACGGTGGGCAGGTCGACGCTGGAGGCGGCCATCAGCAGCCCGGGGGTGGTCTTGTCGCAGCCGGACAGCAGCACCAGGCCGTCCAGCGGGTTGGCGCGGATGGTCTCCTCGGCCTGCATCGCCAGCAGGTTGCGGTAGAGCATGGTCGTCGGGCGCATCAAGGTCTCGCCGAGCGCCATGTTCGGGAACTCCAGCGGGAAACCGCCCGCCTGCCACACCCCGCGCTTGACCGACTCGGCGATCTGCTGCTGGTGGGCGTTGCACGGCGCCAGCTCGGACCAGGTCGTCCCGATGCCGATGACCGGTCGCCCGTCGAACACCTCGTCGCTGTAGCCCTGGTTCCTCACCCAGGAGCGGGCCGTCATCCCGGCCCGACCTTCGGCACCGAACCAGTTGGCGCTGCGTCGCGACGGCGTACTCATGCGTCCTCCCGTACCTCGCGAACTCCGGTGGCGTCGCCGGATGAACGCGACGTAACCAGCTCCGCAGGCGGTTGGCAATAGGTCATACGGAATTTCGAACGACCGCTGTCATGTCGAACACCCGGCTGGATGCCCCTCGACGCCCGCTGCCCAGGGAAGATCGCCTCGGGGCCGTCGCGGGGGCCTCGCGCACGAGAAGTCCCCGCGCGCGGCGCGCGGGGACTTCTGCGGAGCTCGGCGTCAGTCCGCCTGGAGGACCTGGAAGGGCGCTTCCTTCTTCGACAGCGGGATCTGGAAGCGCTGGGTCAGGTAGGCGGCGATCTCGTGGAACAGCGGCGCGGCCGACTCGGCCTCCGGCGAGCCGTGCGGCTGGTCGAGCATCAGCCCCACCACGAAGCGCGGGTCGTCGGCCGGCACCATGCCCGCGAAGGTGATCCAGTACTTCGACTGGCTGTAGCACTTGCAGGCCGGGTCGATCTGCTGCGCCGTGCCCGTCTTGCCCGAGATCTGGTAGCCCTCCAGCGCCGCGTCCTTGCCGGTGCCGTCGTCGCGGCTGCCCGGGCCGTCCTGGACCACCGCGCGGAGCATGTTCTTCACCGTCTCCGCGGTCTGCGGCTTGACCACCCGCACCCCCTCGGGCTGCCGCGTGGGCACCCGGGTCCCGTCCGGCCGGATCTTGGCGTCGATGATCCGCGGGGGCACCCGCACCCCGTCGTTGGCGATCGCCTGGTACATCCCGGCCATCTGCAGCACGGTCATCGACAGGCCCTGCCCGATGGGCAGGTTGGCGAAGGTCGAGCCCGACCAGTCCTCCCGCGCGGGCAGGGCGCCCGCGCTCTCGCCGGGCAGGCCGATGCCGGTCCGCTTGCCCAGCCCGAACTTGGTGGCCAGCTCGTACCACTCGTCCGGGCCGAGCCGCTGCGCGACGTCGAGGGTGCCGACGTTGGAGGACTTGCCCAGCACGCCGGTGAAGGTCAGCGGGATCGTGCCGTGCGGCCAGGCGTCCCCGACGGTGCGGTCGGCGACCTCGATCTTGCCCGGCACCTGCATCACGGTCTCCGGCTTGACGATGCCGTTCTCGATCGCCCCCGCCGCGGTGATCACCTTGTTCACCGAGCCCGGCTCGTAGGGCGTGGTCACCGCGGGGTTGCCGATGTTGTCGTTCCACGGCCCGCCCGGGTCGAAGGTCTTGTCGTTGGCCAGCGCGTAGACCTCGCCGGTCTTGGCGTCGAGCACCACCGCGCTCGCGCTGCGCGCGTTGGCGCGCCTGGCGTAGTCGGCCAGCCCGCGCTGCACCATGAACTGCACGTCGGAGTCGATGGTCAGCTGCACGTCCGAGCCCGGCACGGCCGGTTTGAGCTCGCGCTCGGTTCCGGGGATGACCAGGCTCGACCCCATCGCGGTGTCGGAGAGCTTGACGCCGTTGGTGCCGCCCAGCGCCTTGTCCATGGCCGCTTCCAGCCCGATCTGGCCCTCGACCTTGCGGTCGTCCATCCGCCAGTTCGCCGCGCCGATGACGTTGGCCGCCAGGTTCCCGGCCGGGTACTCCCGGGTCGCCCGGTACTCGGCGCCGATCTGCGGGAACTTGCCGGTGATCTTCTTGGCCTGCGCGGGCTCGATCTCCGGACCGAAGTAGGTGAACTTGTCGTCGCTCATCAGCACGTCCATCACCGCCTTCTCGGTGAACTCGCCGGGGACGGTCCGGGCGATGAAGCGCGCGATCTCCTGCTTGTACTGGACGGCCGTGGGTTCGGTGGGGTCCTTGGCGTGGGCCTCCTCGAGCGTCCTGGTCATGCGCCGCGGCGTGGCGTAGAGCTGGCGGGCCTCGCTGGAGAAGGCCAGCACGTTCTCGTTGCGGTCCATGATGGACCCGCGATCGGCCGGGATGACGTCCTTGGTGATGCGCTGCTGCTCGGCCTTGGCCGAGAGCGCGTTCGCCTGCACCCCCTGCACCTGCACGAGCTTGGTGCCCGCCACCAGCAGGGCGATCACCATCAGCAACCGCCCGATCAGCAACCGCCGGTTGCTGCCGGCGACGTTGGTTCGGGCGGTGCGTCCACGAGCGACCGGCCGACGAGGCATCAGCGACCAGCCGCCGGATCCGGTCGGGCGGGCTGCTGCGGGTTCTGCTCCTGGTTCTGCTGCGGCGGCTGCTCGGCGCCGGGCCTGCCGTCCTGCTGCGGGCCGCTCTGCTGCTCGGGGCGCGCGGGCGGGGCCGGCGGAGCGGGCGGCGGCGGAGCGGTGGCCCGCTGCGGGTCACCGACGACCGCGACCGAGCCGTCCGGGTGCTCCACCAGGTGCGCCGGGGTCGGCGCCTCGACCATGCCCAGCTCCTGCTCGGCGCGGCGCTGCAGGGCCGGTGTCGAGCTCATCGAGCTGACCTCGCGCTGCAGCTGCTCCTTGCGGTTGGTCAGCGAGTTGATCTCCGCCTCGCCCGCCTTGAGCTGGTAGCTGCCGCTGACCGCGGCGATGGACAGCCACAGCGTGGCGGCCAGCCCGGTGGCCAGCACCACCATCACCACCACGACCAGCGGCAGCCGCGCGATCGTGGAGACCTTCTCCTGCAGCTGCTTGCGGGCGCGCGACCGGGCCGCGACCGGGCGGCGCTCCTCGACGCCCTGCCGGACCTGGCTGGGGCGCCGGGACGACTGCTCGCGCCGCTCGTCGCGCCGCGCGTACGCGCGGTCGGCCGCGGCCGACCGGCCCCGCCTCTTGTCCGACTTCTTCGGCGCGGTCTTGGTCCCGCCCGCCTGCTTGGTGGCCTGCTTGCTGGACGGCTTCGCGGACTTGGTGGGCTGCTTGGTCGTGGTGCGAGCGGTCTCGTCGCGCTCCTCGGTCTCGACGCGCGCGGCGGCCTTGCTCCGTGCCGGTGCTGTCATCTCGCCTCCTATCCCTGGCCACCGGGGCCGATCCGCTCGGCTGCGCGCAGCCGCACCGATGCCGCCCTGGGGTTGGTCTCGATCTCGGCGTCCCCGGCCTGTTCCGCGCCTCGGGTGAGCAGGCGGAACTCGGGCCCGTGCCCGGGCAGCTCCACCGGCAGGTCGACCGGGGTGCGCGACTTCGACCTCTCGGCGAGAGCGCGCTTGACCATCCGGTCCTCCAGCGAGTGGTAGGACTCGACCACGATCCGGCCCCCGGTGCGCAGCGAGTCCAGCGCCGCCGGCAGCGCCCGCTCCAGGACCTCCAGCTCCGCGTTGACCTCGATGCGCAACGCCTGGAAGGTGCGCTTGGCCGGGTGTCCCCCGGTGCGCCTGCTCGCGGCGGGCACCGCGTCGTAGAGCAGCTGCACCAGCCGAGCGCTGTCGGTGAACGGTTCCTTCGCGCGCTCCCGGACGATCGCCGAGGCGATCTTGCTCGCGAACTTCTCCTCGCCGTAGACCCGCAGGATCCGGGTGAGCTCACCGGCCGAGTAGGTGTTGAGCACGTCCGCGGCGGTGCGCTCGGCGGTGGTGTCCATCCGCATGTCCAGCGGCGCGTCCTGCGCGTAGGCGAAGCCGCGCTCGCCCTCGTCGAGCTGCAGCGAGGACACCCCGAGGTCGAACAGCGCACCGTCCACCTCGGACACGCCGAGCTCGTCGAGCACCCGCTCCCACTCGTCGTAGACCGCGTGCACCAGGTGAATCCGGTCGGCGTAGGGCCGCAGCCGCTCGCCCGCCAGCTCCAGCGCGTTGGGGTCGCGGTCCAGGCCGACCAGCGTCAGCCCCGGGTGCGCGGCCAGCATCGCCTCGGAGTGCCCGCCCATGCCCAGGGTCGCGTCCACCACCACGGCGCCGTCTGCGGACAGCGCGGGCCCGAGCAGCTCCAGCGTGCGCCCGAGCAGCACCGGGACGTGCTTGTCGCGGGCGGAACCGCCACGCTCCTGCGGTGTTTCGGCCACGGCGGCCCCTCCCTCCCGCGTGCCTTGAGTCGTCTCGAAATACACCGGCGGTCGGCGCTCAGCGCGCCGACCGTGGTTCCCCTCATCGCGTCCGGATCCCGTCAGGTCCCCGCCCGCCCGTCGCTTCCTGGTACCGGGGAAGATGCACCAGGAGGCGAAAGCCGAGCGGACCGAGGCCTCACGAAACCCGGGCCGCACTCCTAGAAGACGCCGGGAAGCACCTCCTCCTGCGCTTGGGCGTAGCCCTCCTCGTTGTCCTCGAGGTAGCGCTGCCAGCGGTCGGCTTCCCAGATCTCCAGCCGGGTCATCGCCCCGACCACCACGCAGTCCTTGGTCAGGCCCGCGTAGCGGCGCAGCTCCGGCGCGATCGCGATCCGCCCCTGGCCGTCGGGCCGCTGCTCGTCGGTGCCCGCGAACAGGTACCGCTGGTAGGCCCGCACCGCCTCGTTGGTGAAGGGCGCCTCGGCGACCTTGCGCGCCATCTGCTCGAACTCGTCCCGGGGGAAGACGAACAGGCAGTGGTCCTGTCCCTTGGTGACCATCAGACCCCCCGCCAGTGCGTCCCGGAACTTCGCAGGCAGCGTCAAGCGCCCCTTGTCGTCCAGCTTCGGGTGGTGGGTGCCGAGAAACATCCCGGACCACCTCCCTCGGCCCGGGGCCACCTGCTCGGCGGACCCGGTCCACACCCCGATCGCGATCGACTCCCGCTCCGCGACCGCGGCTCCGTAGCCGGCTCACCGATCGAGCCGGCACCCCGCCGGAAGCCGACGATCAACTGATCAACAACTGCCGGCACGAGTGGTGAGACCCCCTTTTGCCCCACCGGGCACCACACTACCCCACTTCCCCCCACCGTCAACACGAAACACCCCGGGTCGCCCGGCCGGATGGCACTCGTTTTCGCAGGTGGAACCAGGTGGGGGCGAAGTGGGGCATTTCGGGGCCCGACACGCGCCCACCCCGGAGCCCGAAATCGGCCCCGGGAGCGAATCCGCTGGTGGGCGCACATCTAGATCAACTGCGCCGGCGAGCGGTTATGCTCGGTGCTCGGCCCCGTCCGGTGCCCTCCGGGCAGCCGTGGTGGGGTGATGTGGGGCGAGGAGGCCCGGCCACCCGGTGACCCCGGTTTGGCACACTGCTCGGTGCACGC
Source organism: Saccharopolyspora griseoalba (assembly GCF_042665275.1). Lineage (NCBI taxonomy): Bacteria > Bacillati > Actinomycetota > Actinomycetes > Pseudonocardiales > Pseudonocardiaceae > Saccharopolyspora > Saccharopolyspora griseoalba. The sequence goes on from NZ_JBHTCJ010000002.1 coordinate 92,496, forward strand.
CGACCGGATCCACCGGACGTCCGCGGACGCGCTCGGCCCGGTCGCGGGCGCCGAGGTGGATGCCGACTCGGATCACCGCTGTCGTCTCCGGTGGATGACCGCCCGGGTGGACAGTGGTTTCGCGACGGAGGTCAGCATGCGCGAGGACAGCGGCGAGCCGACCCCGCCCGACCGGAACATCCGACCCGGCGACCCCCTGGAGGTGGCGTGAATCCCCAGCTGACCGGTGCGACGAGCACCGAACCCGGCGGCGCGTCCTCCACGGCCCTGCCCGGGATCGAACGGGTCCACGACGCGATCACCCGCATCGCGGCCAACGTCGAGCAGGTCCTGGTCGGCAAGCCCGACGTGGTGCGCATCGCCCTGGTCACCCTGCTCTCCGAGGGGCACCTGCTGGTCGAGGACGTGCCGGGGGTCGGCAAGACCTCGCTGGCCAAGGCGCTGGCCCGGTCCATCGACTGCTCGGTGAGCCGGGTGCAGTTCACCCCGGACCTGCTGCCCAGCGACATCACCGGCGTGTCCATCTACAACCGGCAGGCCGAGAGCTTCGAGTTCCGGCCGGGACCGGTGTTCGCCAACATCGTGGTCGGCGACGAGATCAACCGCGCCTCGCCCAAGACCCAGTCCGCGCTGCTGGAGTGCATGGAGGAGCAGCAGGTCACGGTCGACGGCGACACCTACGCGCTGGGCGCGCCGTTCATGGTCATCGCCACCCAGAACCCGGCCGAGATGGAGGGCACCTACGCGCTGCCCGAGGCCCAGCGGGACCGGTTCACCGCGCGGGTGTCCATCGGCTACCCGGACGCCGAGGCCGAGCTGGCCATGGTCGACGAGCACTCCGGGCACGATCCGCTGGGCGAGCTGCGCCCGGTCACCGACAGCGCCGAGGTGCAGGGCCTGCTGCGCGCGGTGCGCAACGTGCACGTGTCCACCGAGCTGCGCCGCTACGCCATCGAGCTGGTCACCGCCACCCGCACCCAGCCCGAGCTGCGGCTGGGCGCCTCCCCGCGCTCGACGCTGCAGCTGATCCGCGCAGCCCGCGCGCAAGCGGCGCTGGTCGGCCGCGACTTCGTCATCCCGGACGACCTGCAGGCCGTCGCGGTCCCGGTGCTGGCGCACCGGCTGGTGCTCACCAGCGAGGCGCGCGCGGCCCGCCGCTCGACCGGCGACCTGGTGCGCCACCTGCTCTCCCGGATCCCGGTGCCGCACGGGGACGCCGACGGCGAACGAGGCTGACCGTGCTCTCCGGCCTGACCATCCGCGGGCGCTGCCTGCTGGCGGCCGGCGCGGCCGCCGGGATCTGCGCGCTGGTGCTCGACGAGCGCGACCTGCTGCGCGTGTCGGCGTTCGTGATCGCGCTGCCGCTGCTGGCGCTGCTCCTGGCCGGGCGGGTGCGCTTCGGCATCGCGGCCCGGCGGCACCTCGACCCGCCCCGCATCCCGGTCGGCTCGACCGCCGACGCCGCCCTGCACCTCACCGGCGGCGGGCTGCCGGTCGAGGGGCTGGTGGTCGAGGACGAGGTGCCGCACGCGCTGGGCGACCGCGCGCGGTTCCGGCTCAACGCGCTGCGCGGCAACGGCATCCGGCTGGACTACTCGGTCACCCCGGCGCTGCGCGGCGTCCACCACATCGGCCCGCTGCGGACCTGGATCGGCGATCCCTTCGGCCTGGCCACCTACGAGCGCGAGCTGGCCGGCCGCTCGCGGCTGGTCGCCACCCCCAACGTCCACGAGCTCTCCGGGCTGCCGCCCGGATCGGGCATGGGCAACGGGGAGAACGGCACCGCCAAGATGCGCGCGGGGCACGGCAACGACGACGCGATGGTCCGCGAGTACCGGCACGGCGACGACATCCGCCGGGTGCACTGGAAGTCCACCGCGCGGCGCGACGACCTGATGGTGCGGGTGGAGGAGAAGCCCTGGCAGGGCGGCGTGACCGTGCTGCTGGACCGGCGCTCGGCCGCGCACCGCGGCACCGGCGCGGGCAGCAGCGTGGAGTGGGCGATCTCGGCGGTGGCCAGCATCTGCCTGCACCTGAGCAAGCAGGGCACCCAGATCCGGCTGCTCACCGAGGACGGCTGGCCGCTGACCCGGGACGTCGAGGTGCTCGGCGACGGGCAGGAGGACGCCCTGCTGGACTCGCTGGCCGCGGTGCGGCCCTCGCCCCAGCGCGACCTGTCCTGCAGCCGCGATCCCGGCGAGGGTCACGAGCTGATCGCGGTGCTCGGCGAGACCACCACGGCCGCGGTCGCCGAGCTGACCCGGCTGCGCCCGCCGGAGTCGCGGAGCCTGGCGGTGCTGCTCGACGTGCGCGCCTGGAACGGCGAGGGCAGCGGTCGCGACGTGGTCAGGTCCGCCGCGCAGCTGCGCGCGGCGGGCTGGGCGGTGACCGTCGCCGAGGGCCCGCAGGCGCGGGTCCCCGAGGTGTGGCAGCGGCTGTGCGGGCAGGTCCCGGAGGTGACCCGGTGATCGGCGGACGCGACTCGCAGGTCGACACCTCGCTGGTGACCACCGCGGCCGGAGCGCTGGCGGTGCTGTGCGCGGCGACGTCGTTCGCCGGCGTGCTCGGCGACGCGCGCTGGCTGATCCCCGGCGCGCTGACCGTCGCGGCGGTCGCGGGCACCGGCGCGATCGGCAGGCACTTCCGGTGGCACCCGGCGCTGACCCCGCTGGCCCAGCTGCTCGCCCTGCTGCTCGCCCTGACCTGGTTGTTCACCACCGGCGCCGCGCTCGGCCTGATCCCCACCCCGACCTCCTCCGGGCAGCTGGTGAAGCTGCTGGGCGAAGCGGGCGGCGTGGTGCGCACGGGCGTCCCGCCGGTGCCCGCCGACCCGCCGCTGCAGGCGATGCTGTGCCTGGGCCTCGGCGTGGTCGCGCTGCTGGTCGACGTGATCGCCGTCGGGGTGGGCAGCCCGGCGGTGACCGGTCTGGTGCTGCTGTGCGTGTTCGCCATCCCTGCCTCGCTGGCCGAGCGGATGCTGCCCTGGTGGACCTTCGCCCTCGGCGCGGCCGGCTACGCGCTGCTGCTGGCCTCGACCGGCGGGCACCGCCGGTGGCGGCGCCGGGAGACCGCCGACCGGGTCGCGCACACCATGTTCGGCCACACGACCGCGGCCGTCGCGGGCACCGCGGGGGTGATCGCGATCCTGGCCGGTTCGGCGTTCACCGGGGTCGGCACCGAAGGCAGGCTGCCCGGCTCGGTCCCGGAGCAGTTCGGCGGCACCGACGGCATCGGCCTGCAGCCGTTCACCTCGCTGCGCGGGCAGCTCAACCGCGACCGGGTGGTGGAGCTGTTCCGGGTGCGGGGGCTGGAGCAGGACACCTACTTGCGCGCGCTGACGCTGCGCGAGTTCGACCCGAACCGGGGCTGGCGGATCGACGGCCTGACCCAGGGCGTGGACGCCGACCGCCCGCTGCCGCTGCCGCAGGGCACCACGATCGCGCGCGGCGAGCGGGAGACGATCCACATCCAGCCGATCGGCTACCGCGACCCGTGGCTCCCGGTGTTCGGCACCCCGCTGCAGGTCTCCGGGATGGGCAGGCAGTGGCGCTACGACCCGGCCTCCGGGATCGTGTTCACCCAGCACAACCAGGAGAGCCGCGCCTACACCCAGCGGGTGGTCCTGCCCGACCCGTCGCCGGAGGAGCTGCGCAACGCGCGCGGACCGATGCCGATCGACCGGGCCTACCTGGACATCGCCGGCGTGCCCCCGGAAGTGGCGGACCTGGCGCGGCAGCTGACCGCGGGCGAGTCGAACCCGTTCGACAAGGCCGTGGCGATCAACCGCCACTTCACCGACCCGTCCAACGGCTTCCAGTACACCCTGCAGACCGCCCCGAACACCGGCCGGGACGCGCTGGTGGACTTCCTGTTCCACGGCAAGCGCGGGTTCTGCGAGCAGTACGCCTCGGCGATGGCGGTCCTGCTGCGCTCGGCGGGCATCCCCTCGCGGGTCGCGGTCGGGTTCACCGGGGGCTACCAGGACGGCGGCGAGCGGGTGATCACCACCGACGACGCGCACGCGTGGGTGGAGGCCTTCTTCCCCGGCTGGGGCTGGCAGCGCTTCGACCCCACCCCGCTGAGCGACGGCCGCACCGCGCTGCCCCAGTTCCTGGGCAACGCCCTGCACCCGCCGCAGCAGCCCGCGCCGAGCGCCCCGGGCGAACCGCAGCCCACCCGGCCGGGCACGCCGCCCGCCCCCGCCCCCGAGCCCGGCGGTCCGGAGCAGGCCGCCCCGGCGCAGCCGGAGCAGCGCCGCGAGGTCTCCACCCGCACCGACTGGACCGCGCCGGTGCTGGTCCTGGTGCTGGTGCTCGGCTGCGCGGCGCTGGCCACCCCGCTGGCGGTGCGCGAGATGCGCCGCAGGCGGCGGATGGAGCTGGTCGCCGCGGGCGGGCGCGGGGCCGCCGGGGCCGCCTGGGCCGAGATCCTCGACGAGTTCCGCGACCGCGGCGCGCGGCCGGGCGACACCGAGACCGCCCGGCAGCTCGCCGAGCACCTCATCGGCGAGCACGCGCTGGACACCGAGGGCGCCGAGGGCCTGCGCAGCCTGGTCGCCGAGGTCGAGCGGGAGTGGTACGCGCCGGTCGGCGCGGCCACCGGGAACGCGGCCGAGCCGCTGCGCCGGACCCGCACCGCGTTGGAGCAGGCGGCGCCGCTGGACCTGCGGGCTCGGCTCTTCCCGGCCTCGGCGCTACCGCCCTGGCGCCGCTGACCTGCCGATCACGCGCGATGATCGCCGCCGACCGGTGGCCGACGGCGATCATCGTTCGAATCGACTACTGCTCGAAGCGCTTCCGGAACCGATCTTCCATGCGCTGGGCGAACGAGCCACCGCTCGCGGAACCGCGGTTGTGGCCCTTCTTCTTGGACTTGCCGCCGCCGTCGTCCTTGGCGGACGACTCGTCGGAGTCCTCGCCACCGCGCAGCGCGAACAGGACCATCATCGCTCCGCCGAACATCACGAGGAAGCCGACAACGCTCAGCACGGGGATGTCCGCGGGCCGCAGGGCCGGCAGCACCGCACCGACCACCAGCAGGGCAAGGCCCAGCACGAACACGGCGATGCCCTGCAACCGGCGACGCCGGGATGGGCGTTTCCGCCCTCCGCCGCGCACGGTTGAGGCGAACTTGGGGTCCTCGGCGTAGAGCGCGCGCTCGATCTGCTCGAGCTGTCGCTGCTCGTGCTCGGAGAGTGGCATGACTCCTCCTCCGGCACTGGTGTCTCGGTGGCGCCGGAGTCCGGGATGAGCGGGCTCACCCGGCCTGGGGACCGGCGAACGCTTGGGGGCGTCACCAATGAGGATACGGTTCCCGCGAGCCGACGACTACCCGGTCTTGCCACCGGAGCCCTGCGAGGTTGCCGACATCATCGCCGCGCAGGAGTGATCAACATCGCCCACCGGGCGCCCGGGACAGCAACGACCAGCGGTAATCAGTCCGCCAACCCACGGTAGCCGCGCCGGAAGATCACTCCGCGGTGCGACGGGAATCATCCGGGAGGACGATGCCCGAGGCGTTTCGGAGGGGAACCGCACCCGTTCGAGGACGCGGCTCCCGGCCGAACCGCTACTTGCGCGCCAGCGCGTGCAACCGGGTGGCGATGTCGCGCAGCGGCGCGCGCCCCGCGGCCTCCTGCTCGATCTCGGCCATCACCTCGGCCGCGCGAGGGTTGTTGTCCAGAACCGAGCCGGGCACCAGATCGGTGAGTACGCCCTGGCCCTGCACCCGCTCGACGGTCAGGCCGGCCGCGGCCAGCACCCGGTCGAGCTCCGCGGTGTCGAAGCGGCGCTGGAGCGGATCCGCGCTGCCCAGGTCGCCCTGCGGGTCGCGCAGCACGTCCAGCGCCTCGCCGAGCCGGCCGGCCACGGCCCAGGCCAGCACCGCCGCGTACCGGTTGGCGACCAGCACCGAGACCGCACCGCCCGGGGCGGTCGCCGCGGCCAGCGCGCTCGCCGCGGCCGGCACGTCGTCGACGTACTCCAGCACCCCGTGGCCCAGCACCAGGTCCGCACCGCCCTCCGGGCTCAGCACGGCCAGCGCCTCGGTGTCGCCCTGCAGCGCGGTCACCCGGTCGGCGACCCCGGCGTCGGCGGCGCGGCGGCGCAGCGTGGCCAGCGCGTCCGGGCTGGGGTCCACGACGGTGACGTGGCAGCCCGCGGAAGCCAGCGGCACCGCCCACACGCCGCTGCCGCCGCCGACGTCGAGCACGCGCACGGGGCGGTCGCCGTGCCGCCGCCCGGCGTCGGCGATTTCGGTTTCCAGCACCTGGTGGACGGCGTCCGATCTCATGCCCAGCAGCGTAAATGCCCGGTCGCGGCGGCGAACCACCGGAGTGCCGCAGGGCGAATCCCCGCCGCGGCTGCTGCGCGCGGCTCGCGTTCACTAGGCTGCTGGCGTGCAGACGGTTGCGGTACTGAGTCTCAAGGGTGGCGTGGGCAAGACGACCGTGGTGCTGGGGCTCGCCTCCGCGGCGATGCGCCGCGGTGTTCGCACGCTCGTGGTCGACCTGGACCCGCAGTGCAACGCGACGGCCTGCCTGGAGCCCGGCGAGACCTCCAAGGGCCTGTCCGACGTGCTGGCCGATCCGCGCCCCGAGGTGCTGCGCGCGGCGGTGACGCCCAGCGCGTGGGGCGAGGAGGTCGACGTGCTGGTCGGCTCCGAGGACGCCGAGGAGCTCAACGGGCACCGCTCGGACGGCTCGCACCTGGCCCGGCTCGGCGAGGCGCTGTCCGAATTGGACCACCTGATCGCCGAGGGCGAGCTGCCCTACCAGCTGGTGCTGCTGGACTGCCCGCCGTCGCTGGGACGGCTGACCCGCTCGGCGCTGGTGGCCGCCGACCGCGCGCTGCTGGTCACCGAGCCGACGATCTTCGCGGTCTCCGGCGTGCAGCGGGCCTTCGAGGCGGTGCAGGCCGAGCGGGAGAACAACCCGCGGCTGCAGCCGCTGGGCGTGGTGGCCAACCGGGTGCGCCCGCGCTCGCAGGAGCACCAGTTCCGCATCGACGAGCTGCGCGAGATCTTCGGCCCGCTGGTGATGCCCGTGGCCCTGCCCGATCGGCTGGCGGTGCAGCAGGCGCAGGGCGCCTGCCTGCCCATCCACCAGTGGGGAACCCCGGGCGCCCGCGAGGTCGCCCTGGCCTTCAACCTCGTCCTCGCCAGGACCCTCCGCGCCACCCGGACCCGCCGCCCCGCCGCGGGGGACGACGAGGACCTCGAAGAGGTGGACGACTGAGGTTCGCCGGCGCGCGAGCCGGCTCCCGAACAGCGGCTAAGCGGCGCCGTCCCGCGCGTCGGCGAGGGCGCGCAGGATCGGGTGGACGATGACGATGCCCACCGATCCCCACACCATCCCGGTGATCCGCAGGTCGCCGACCTGGAGGGTCAGATCACCCACCCCGGCGATCACCGCCGTCCCCAGGACCACCAGGTTGATCGGGTCGGTGAGGTCCACCCGCGCGTCCAGCCAGATCCGCACGCCGACCAGCGCGAGCATCCCGAACAGCACCAGCGTCGCACCGCCGAGCACGCCCAGCGGGACGGTGTTGATCAGCGCGGCGAACTTCGGCGAGAACGACAGCGCCACCGCCGCCCCCGCCGCGATCACGCAGGCGGCCGTGGAGTAGACCCGGGTCGCGGCCATCACGCCGATGTTGGCCGCGTAGCTGCTCACCGGCGAACCGCCCGCCGAACCCGACAGCATGGTGGCCAGTCCCCCGCCGATGAGCGCGTCGCCGACGTGGGGGTCGAGGTCGCGCCCGCTGATCGCGGCGATCGCCTTCACGTGCGCGACGTGCTCGGCGACCAGCACGAGGGCCAGCGGCAGCAGGAAGGGCACCACCGAGATGTGCACCTGGGGCGCGATCAGGTCCGGGAAGCCCAGCCACGGCGCGTCCCGGAGCTCGGCGAGCCTGCCCGGCACCAGCTGCCCGCTCAGCGCCGCGTAGATCCAGCCGACCAGCACGCCGACGAGCACCGCGGCCCGCCCGGCCATGCCGCGGCTGAGCACGATCAGCAGCACCACGGTGCCCAGGGTCAGCGCCGCGGGCACGCGGTTCTGGTCGAACGAGCTCACCGACTGCGGGGCCAGGCTCAACCCGATCATCAGCACCATCGCGCCGGTGACCACTGGCGGCATCGCCGACTCCAGCAATCGCACGCCCAGCGCCTTGACCGCCACGCCGACGGCCAGCACCACCAGGCCCACGACCACGATCCCGCCGAGCAGCGCCGCCGGCGCCGCCCCGACCTGGTCGGCCGCGGCGCCCATGGGCACCACGAAGGCCACCGAGGCGCCGAGGTAGCTGGGCACCCGGTTGCGGGTGACCAGCAGGAACAGCAGGGTGCCCAGCCCGGAGAGCAGGAGCGTGGTGGCGACCGGGAAGCCGGTCAGCAGCGGCACCAGCGTGGTGGTGCCGAACATCGCCAGCAGGTGCTGCAGGCCGAAGCCGACGGTCAGCGGCCAGCTCAGCCGCTCCTCGGAGGAGACCACGGAATCGCGCAGGAGTCGCCGACCGTTGCCGTGCACGGTCCACAGCGCCACAGCGACGACCTCCCCGACGTACCACCCGTTCAGGCGGAAACTGTCACTTCATGTAGTGACAGCGGGAAGATTACTATTCGGTTTCACATAATCAAGCCACCCGGTCCGGTGAGGCGCGAAAACCCTGATTACGAACCGTGAAACCAAATCGTGGTGTGTCGCGGTTCAGCCACGGAGCTCGGGCGAGTCGGGGTCGCCGAAGACCTCGCGCATCCCGTCGGCGAGGCCCGCCAGCTTGTCGGTGGCGTCCTGCAGCAGGTGGGTCTGCTCGACCGATCCGCTGGCGGCGAGCGCCTGCCCCGCCGCGGCCACCAGGCCGCCGTAGCCGTCCACGCCCTCGTCCAGCTCGCCGCGCAGCCGCTCGACGTCCTCGCGCAGGGCGCCCTTCTGCGACTCCGGCGCGTGCCGGATCGCCGATTCCACCGCGACCAGCCGCTGCGCACCTCGGCGCAGCTCGGCGGCGGTGTGATCGGCGGTCGCGCGGGCATCGGCCGCAGCGGCACCCGCGCCGATCGCCCCCAGCTCGGACAGCGCGGCGTGCAGCGACTCCTCGGCGTCGCGCAGCCGCTGCATCGACGGGCGAGCCGCCGACCCCGCCGCGGGCAGCGCCACCGGATCGGGTCGCTCCGGCGGCAGCGGCGTGCGCTTCAACCGCCGGTACTTCACGCCGAACCCCACCGCCACCGCGGCGCCGGCCGCGGCGACGCCGCCCATGCCGAAGCTGGACAAGCCCCAGACGACCTCCTCGAGGCCCGAACCGGCCGCCAGGGTCGCCTGCCCCACGCCGGTGCCCACCGCGCCGGCGCCGAACACGCCCGCGGTGGCGGCACCGCCGGTCGCGGTCCGCTTGGCCCGCTTGCGCTGCCGGAGCAGCTTGGCGCGCGGGTCCCGCCAGCTCGCGAACCGCCGCCGCACCTCGGTGAGCACCGGTCCGCGCAGGGTCTCCAGCGCCTCCTCGCCCAGCTGGGCGATCTCGCGCTTGCGGGACATCACGGCCTCCGCTCTGGTCAGGCTTGGCCGGCCTGCGGGTTCTGCTGCTGCTTGGTGGCCGGCTCGGCCGGGGTTTGCTCCCCGCTGGAGATCTGCTGCTGCGAGCCGCCGGAGACCTGCTGCTGGTCACCGCCGCCCATCGAGGCGCGCAGCTGGGCCAACCGGTTGGCGCCCGCGGCGTCCTGGGAGGCCCGCTCGACCTCCATCATCCGGCCCTGCACGCTGTTCTCGGCCAGCTCGGCCTCGCCCAGCGCGGTGGTGTAGCGCTTCTCGATCTTGTCCCGGACCTCTTCCAGCGAGGGCGTGCTGCCCGGCGCGGACAGCTCGCTCATCTGCTTCATCGAGTCCGAGACCTGCTCCTGCATCTTGGCCTGCTCCAGCTGGCTGAGCAGCTTGGTGCGCTCGGCGATCTTCTGCTGCAGGATCTGCGCGTTGCGCTCCACGGCCTGCTTGGCCTGGTCGGCGGCCTGCAGGGACTGGTCGTGCAGGGTCTTGAGGTCCTCGACGCCCTGCTCGGCGCTGACCAGCTGGTTGGCCAGGGTCGTCGCGGTCTCCTCGTACTTCTGGGCCTTGGCCTCGTCGCCCTCGGCGCGCGCCTGGTCGGCCATCACCAGCGCCTGCTTGGCCGAGGACTGCAGCTTCTCGACCTCGCCGAGCTGGCGGTTGAGCTTCATCTCCAGCTGGCGCTGGTTGCCGATCACCGAGGCGGCCTGCTGGGAAAGGGCCTGGTGCTGCCGCTGGGCCTCTTCGATGGCCTGCTGGATCTGCACCTTGGGATCGGCGTGCTCGTCGACCTTCGACGAGAACGCCGCCATCAGGTACTTCCAGGCCTTAACGAACGGGTTGGCCATCTCCTCCGCCTGCCTTCTCTCCGCTTAACCGGCTGCCCCGCACAACGCACCGGGCGCATCACCCGGTTCCATCGTGTCAGGTAGCTGTGCCCGCTTCCACCAAACACGGCAGATCTCCGGGATTTCCCCAGGACCCCACCCAAGATCGAACCAGCTCTCCCGCCGGCCCGCCGCACCGGGGGGCAAATCGGACGCGAAACGCGATCCGCCCACGATGCGCGACCGCCCCGCGCCCCCGGTCGAGCCGGGGAGCGCGGGGCGGTCGGATCGGGTCTCGTCGTTCGTCAGGCAGCCACCACTACACCCTTGCGCACCGGTGCGCTGATCCGCTGGCTGAGCACCGGCTGCAGCCGCTCGGAGACGCGCGGCTCGGCATCGGCCCCGGCCTCGGCCCCCGCGAGCTGCTCCGAGGCCAGCTCGGCGTCGGAGAGCTCGGTGCCGATCAGGCTGGGCACCAGCTGGTCGTCGCCGATGTCCGCGGCCGTCGGCTCGACCACCGATGGCACGACCATCGAATCGTCGAGGTCACCGGCCACCGTCACCAGCAGTTCCGGCAGTGGCAGATCCAGGGCGTCGCAGATCGAGGCGAGCAGCTCGCTGGACGCCTCCTTGCGGCCCCGCTCGACCTCGGAGAGGTATCCGAGGCTCACCCGGGCAGCGCGCGAAACGTCCCGCAAGGTCCGAGACTGTGCGGTCCGGGCGCGACGCAGTCGTTCACCGACCGCCTCCCGCAACATAACGGTCATCGCGCGCCTCCCTTCCTTCGTCGCCTTCCGCGTGCACTACGCGTGAACGCCCCCTACGTTACTCATCGATGGGCCCGAACGAGAACGATCGAGCCCAAGTCCGCCCAGGGCGAACGTCTCCTGATCGATCGGACTAGTCCGTCGCCGTGCGCGTTCCCGCAGCGCACGGTACAGCCTCGGGCGCGGTTCGCCACACACCCGAACTCAACCAAGCAACTCGCCGAAGTGTTCCAGCGCCACCCGGACGGCCGCCGATCGCACCGCGCGGCGGTCGCCGGTGAGCTCGGCGGTGCGCACCTCGGTGCCGTTCGCGCCGGTGAAGCCCAGGTGAACGGTGCCGGGCGGCACCCCGTCCTGCGGGTCCGGCCCGGCCACCCCGGTCAGGCCGATGCCCCAGTCCGCCCCGCAGCGCTCCCGAGCTCCCCGGGACAGCTGCGCGGCGACCTCCGGGTCCACCGCGCCGCGCTCGACCAGCAGCTCGCGGTCCACCCCGGCCAGCTCGGCCTTGAGCTCGGTGGCGTAGACGACCAGCCCGCCGCGCACCACGCCGCTGGAACCCGGCACCTCGGTCAGCGCCGAGCACACCAGCCCGGCGGTCAGCGACTCGGCGGTCGCGACCGTCTCCGCGCGCCGCTTCAGCGCGGCCACGACCCCGGCCACCTGCGCGAACGTCGGACCCAGCGGTTCGAGGATCATGCCGCGGCCTGCCCTCCGGCGCGCAGCCGCAGCGCGCGGACCACGTAGTCCAGCCCGGTGCCGACGGTGACCAGCAGGGTCACCGCGAGCACGATCCAGCGCGGGATGTCCGCCCAAGCCCCCAACGGCATCAGGAAGAAGCCGATGGTGATGCCCTGCAGCAAGGTCTTGATCTTGCCGCCGTAGCTCGCCGCGATCACGCCGTGCCGGATCACCCAGAACCGCAGCAGCGTGATCGCCAGCTCGCGGAAGATGATCAGCAGCGTGGCCCACCAGGCGAGATCGCCCAGCAGGCTCAGCCCGATCAGGGCGGCGCCGGTGAGCGCCTTGTCCGCGATCGGATCGGCGATCTTGCCGAAGTCGGTGACCAGACCGCGCTTGCGGGCCAGCTCCCCGTCGACCCGATCGGTCAGCGAGGCCAGCGCGAACACCGCCGTGGCGACCCACCGCCACACGTCGTCGTGCCCGCCGTCCCAGAACAGCACGACCAGGAACACCGGGATCGCGACCAGGCGGGAGACGGTGAGCGCGTTGGCGATGTTGAGCAGCGGGACCGGCTGCGCCTGCGGGTTGCCGCCCTCGGCCGTCATGGTTGCTCCCCGGAGCGGCTCGGTGCGGGCTCGCCGGCGACCGGCCGCACCACGAGGTCGACACCGTCGGTGTCGACGACCTCGCAGCGCACCACCTCGCCCAGCTGGACGGCTCCAGGGTCGACCACGAGGCACTCGCCGTCCACCTCGGGCCCCTGGTGCTCGGCCCGGCCCGCGCAGCCCTCGTCGTCGCGGCGCTCGACGAGCACCTCCACCTCGGTGCCCACCCGGTCCTCGGCGCGCTGGGCGATCAGCTCGTCGACCAGCTCGGTGAGCCGCTCGACGCGCTCGTCGACCACCTCCGGGTCGAGCTTGCCCTCGAAGCCCTCGGCCTCGGTGCCCTCCTCGTCGGAGTAGCCGAAAACGCCCACCGCGTCCAGCCGGGCGCTGGTGAGGAACGCGCAGAGCTCGTCGAACTGCTCCTCGGTCTCGCCGGGGAAGCCGACGATGAAGTTGCTGCGGATGCCCGCCTCCGGCGACAGCTCCCTGATCTGCTCGATGAGCTGCAGGAACGACTCGGTGGAGCCGAACCGCCGCATGCGCCGCAGCACCTGCTCGTTGCAGTGCTGGAAGGACAGGTCGTAGTAGGACGCCACGCCCGGCGTGCGGGCGATGGCGCGCAGCAGGCCCGGACGGGTCTCGGCGGGCTGCAGGTAGCTGGCCCGCACCCGCGCCACGCCCTCGATCTCGGCCAGTCGCGGCAGCAGCGTCTCCAGCGCGCGCGGGTCCGCGAGGTCCTTGCCGTAGGAGGTGGAGTTCTCGCTGACCAGGAACAGCTCGCGGGCGCCGTGCTCGGCCAGCCAGGTCGCCTCGCCGAGGACCTCCTCGGGCTTGCGGGACAGGAACGAACCGCGGAACGACGGGATCGCGCAGAACGAGCAGCGGCGGTCGCAGCCGGAGGCCAGCTTGAGCGCGGCCACCGGCGAGTCGTCCAGCCTGCGCCGCGCCACCGCGCGGGCCGAGGGCACCCAGCCGTGGCCGGGAACGGCGACCTCGGCGGCCGCGGCGGGCCGCTCCACCGGGGTGATCGGCAGCATGGTGCGCCGATCCCGCGGCCGGTGCGCTTCGACGGCGCGGCCCTCGATCACGTCGTCGAGGCGTTCGGCGAGGCTGCCGTAGTGGTCGAAGCCCAGCACCGCGTCGGCTTCCGGGAGCTGCTCGGCGAGCTCGTCGCCGTAGCGCTCGGCCATGCAGCCGACCGCGACGACCTTGGCGCCGGTGTCCGAGGCGGCCAGCAGGGTGTCCACCGAGTCCTTCTTGGCCGACTCGACGAAGCCGCAGGTGTTGACCACCACGACGTCGGCCTGCTCCGGCTCGGCGAGCCGCCAGCCGTTGCTGTCCAGCTCCCCGGCGAGCTCCTCGGAGTCCACTTCGTTGCGCGCGCAACCGAGCGTGACCATGGCGACTCGGCGGTGTTGCTGCTCGGCTGACATGCGTCCGAGCCTAACGCCCGAGGGCTCGGGCCCCACGGGGAGAGCCTCCTGGCCGCCGGCCGTGGCCGAGATTACCGCCGGGACGGAAGCGGAAGATCCGCATATTGGTTAGGCTTACCTAACGTGAACGTCCCCATCGAGGTGCGCCCGGCCCGGGTCCGCGACGCCCGTGCGATCAAGTCCCTGATCGACCACTACGCCGGGAAGGTGGTGCTGGGCAAGGAGCTGGTCACCCTCTACGAGGACATCCAGGAGTTCTGCGTGGCCGAGGCCGCGGGGCGCCTGGTCGGCTGCGGGGCCCTGCACGTGCTCTGGGAGGACCTCGCCGAGATCCGCACCGTCGCCGTCGACCCGATGCACAAGGGCTCGGGCGTCGGCGGCGCGGTGGTGGGCCAGCTGATCGCCACCGCCGCCCGGCTCGGGCTGCCGAGGATCTTCGTGCTCACCTTCGAGACCGAGTTCTTCGGCCGCTTCGGCTTCCGGCCGATCGACGGCGCGCCGGTCAGCGAGGAGGTCCACGAGCAGATCCGCCGCTCCCCGGACGATGGCGTCGCGCAGTTCCTCGACCTGGCGCACGTCAAGCCGAACACGCTGGGCAACACGCGGATGCTGCTGGAGCTGGATCGCGCCGCCTGAGCGCTCGGGGGAGAATTCCCGCGAGCGCTCAGACGATCGGCGCTACGATGACCGCATGAATGATTATGCGCCGTCGGCGATAGCAATCCGGCGTGCGCGGATCGCCGACGTCCCGACGATCAAGGCGCTGGTCGACACCTACGCGGGCGAGGTCCTCCTGGAGAAGGAACTGGTCACGCTCTACGAGGACGTCCAGGAGTTCTGGGTCGCCGAAACCGGCGGCCGCGTGGTGGGTTGCGGCGCGCTGCACGTGCTCTGGGAGGACCTCGCCGAGATCCGCACCGTCGCGGTGGACCCGGTCGTCAAGGGACGCGGCGTCGGGCACCGGCTGGTCCGGCAGCTCATCGAGCTCGCCGTGGAACTCGGGCTGTCGCGCATCTTCGTGCTCACCTTCGAAACGGAGTTCTTCGGCAAGCACGGTTTCCACACGATCGACGGCGCACCGGTCACCCCGGAGATCTACGAGGAAATGCGCCATTCGGCTGACGCCGGCGTGGCGGAGTTCCTGGACCTCGCGAACATCAAGCCGAACACCCTGGGAAACACCCGAATGCTGCTCGAACTGCCTTCCTGACCTGCGCGATTTTCCGCGGCCCCGAAGAACGGGCCGATCGCTCGCGCGACGCGACCAGGTGTCCTTCCGCCGACGCGCGGGTGTCGGATTCCCGAAGCAATTCGTTCGCGACCCCGCGAGGCGTTATAACCGTTGGCGCGTGTCAGTTCCGACAAAAGGGAGACAGCCTTGGAACGCGCCCATCGCCGCGGGATCGCGACCACCGCCGCAGCAGCAGCCCTGCTGCTGACCACCGGCACCGCCCACGCCGACCTTCCCCCCGACGAACTGCGGGCCACCACCGACCACTACCTGTTCGAGATCTCGCTGGATTCCTTCCTGGACGTCAAGGCCGAGCAGCGGCACGCCGACCAGCTCGACTGGTCCGACGACGCCTGCTCCTACTCCCCCGACGAACCTCTGGGCTACGAGTTCAAGCCAGCCTGCCAACGGCACGACTTCGGCTACCGCAACTACGAGCTCCAGTCCCGGTTCACCGAGGACAACCGGCTGCGCATCGACGACAACTTCCGCGACGACATGTACGACGTCTGCGCCGGCGACTCGAACTGCGAGACCACCGCCGACGCCTACTACTGGGCCGTGCGCCAGTTCGGCGCGTCGACCGTGTCCACCCCGGCGGCCATCGACGCGGCCGATCTCCGCGAGGTCCGCTCCGAGTCCGGCGACCTCCTGGCCATCACCGCCCAGGACCCGACGGGCAGGACCATCACCCTCCCCACCCACCGCTGACCGAATCACCTCCCAATCGGGGTGCGGAATCACCTCCCAATCGGGGTGCGGAATCACCTCCCAATCGGGGTCCCGTTTCCGAGGGAAGTTGGTCGAACCAGCGCGGGAGCGGGGCACCGGGCCTTTTCACCAAGAGTCCCGGCGCTCCCGCTCCCGACGGTCGGCGGATGGGCCCTTTTTCATCAAAAGTCCTGGGATCGCGCTGGTCTCGGCGTCAGCGTCCCCGGCAGGGGAAGCGGCCCGGGAGGGGCGTCATCGGCCTGGGAGGGGGTTCATCGGCCTGGGAGGGGGTTCATCGGCTTGACCTCGTCGACTCCGGCAGCTGCGGAGCCGTCGATCGGGCCGGTGGCGTGGAAGGCTTCGCAGGGACCGCCGACCCACTTCTCGAAGTCGGTGGTGATGTGGATGACGCCCCGGCCGTCGGAGGTCGGCAGCAGCGTCGGGCTGAAGTTCCGGCAGGTGCTGCCCTGGTTGTAGCTGATCTGCACCGGGGACGGGACCTCCCGCCACGGTCCGGCGAGGTTCTTCGGATCGTCGTTGACCATGATCGTCTTGCCGTTGCCGGGCGCCCAACCGCCACCGTCGTTGGCCAGCATCTGGTAGGCCAGCAGCAAGCGCCCGTTCGGACCGGGCCCCGGAGCCCACGCGATGGTGGGCGTGCCCAGCGGCTGCCCGCCGCCGGTCGACAGGACCTCGGTGCCCACGTCGGTGGGATCGCCGTAGTCCCAGCCGTCCCGCGACTCGCGCACGAACACCGTGCAGGTGTGCACCGGGTCGTAGTTGCAGACCTCGTAGACCATCGCGTAGGTGCCGTCGGGCAGCCGGCGCACGCCGGACATCCCCGGCCGCACGGTGAACTTCTCGTCGTCGCGCAGCGTGTCGGTGGGAGCGGACCAGTTCACGCCGTCGGAGCTGCGGATCTGCACCAGCTTCTGGTCGTGGTCGGGATCGCCGTCGTCGGAGTAGAACATCGCCAGGTCGCCCTGAGCGGTGACGCTGAGCTCCGGTTCCCACACGCCGGGGCCGACCGGCGCCTGCACCGGGGTGGACACCAGCTGCCAGCTGCGCCCCTGGTCGTCGCTGCGCCACAGCCGGATGCTGGAGCGCCGGACGTCCTCGTCGTCACCGATGCCCGCGGTTCCGGCCCACAGCAGGGTTCCCGCGGGCATGTCCCCGACCGGGCTGGGCAGCTCGTAGAACGTCGAGCAGCACATGCCCTTGGTGCGCTCGCCAGCCGGGTCGCGGATCTCCCCGACCTGCTGGAAGGACTCGCCGTCGTCGGTGCTCTCGTAGATCACCGCGAAGCCCGCGTCGTCGGCGTAGGTGGTCATGCTGGCCAGCACGCGACCGTTGGCCGCCCCGCTGTGCTGCAACCGCACCATCCGCGGGTAGCTGCTGCCGCCGTTGCGCAGCAGCTCGCCGCGATCGACGTCGCTCGGGCCCGCGTCAGCGGGTCCCGACATCGCGGGCTGCTGAATTGCGGTGGCCAGCATCACCACCGACAACAAAACGAAAAGGACACCGCGAATCTTGGCCACGACCATCTGTGGTTACCCCTCGAAGCACTGGCGGATTCACCGTCGGCAAGCGGGCACGCTATCGCAGACAAGTCCTGGTTGAACCCCTCCGAACAATTCCGTTCAGAGCAATTCCAGATACGCAAACGGAGCAGCGGTAAAACCGTGCGGGAAACCGCGTGAACGTCCGTTGAAAAACTGCGGAAAAAAGTGATCGGGCCCGCATCCGAACGCGGATGCGGGCCCGGTGCTCACTCCTCGTCCTCCGGAGACGGGCCGCCCCGGATGGCGCTCAGCGCGCTCTGCAGGTCGTCCGGCTTGACCAGCACGTCGCGGGCCTTGGAGCCCTCCGAGGGGCCGACCACTCCGCGCGACTCCAGCAGGTCCATCAACCGGCCGGCCTTGGCGAAGCCGACGCGCAGCTTGCGCTGCAGCATCGAGGTCGAGCCGAACTGGCTGGTGACCACGAGCTCGGCGGCCTGCAGCAGCACGTCGAGGTCGTCGCCGATGTCGGAGTCGATCTCCTTCTTCTCGCCCGCCTTGGCCGCGGTGACGCCGTCGGTGTACTCCGGCTCGGCCTGGTCCTTGGTGTAGGACACGATCCGGTGGATCTCGTCGTCGGCGACGAACGCGCCCTGCACGCGCACCGGCTTGGAACCGCCCATCGGCAGGTACAGCGCATCGCCCATGCCGATCAGCTTCTCGGCGCCGGGCTGGTCCAGGATGACCCGCGAGTCGGTCAGCGAGGAGGTGGCGAAGGCCAGCCGCGAGGGCACGTTGGTCTTGATCAGACCGGTCACCACGTCCACCGAGGGGCGCTGCGTGGCCAGCACCAGGTGGATCCCGGCGGCGCGCGCCTTCTGGGTGATGCGCACGATGGCGTCCTCGACGTCGCGCGGCGCGGTCATCATCAGGTCGGCGAGCTCGTCGACGATCGCCAGGATGTACGGGTACGGCCGGTACTCGCGCTCGCTGCCGGGCGGCGCGGTGATCTCACCGGACTTCACCTTGGCGTTGAAGTCGTCGATGTGCCGCACCCGGTTGGCCTGCATGTCCTGGTAGCGCTGCTCCATCTCCTCGACCAGCCAGGCGAGCGCGGCCGCGGCCTTCTTCGGCACGGTGATGATGGGCGTGATCAGGTGCGGGATGCCCTCGTAGGGGGTCAGCTCGACCATCTTCGGGTCGATGAGGATCATCCGGACCTCTTGCGGGGTGGCCCTGGCCAGCAGCGAGACCAGCATCGAGTTGACGAAGCTGGACTTACCGGAACCGGTGGAACCCGCGACCAGCAGGTGCGGCATCTTGGACAGGTTCGCGGTGACCATGTGGCCCTCGATGTCCTTGCCCAGACCCATCACCAGCGGATGCGTGTCCTTGGCCGCTTCGGAGGAGCGCAGCACGTCGCCGAGCCGCACCATCTCGCGGTCGGTGTTGGCCACCTCGATGCCCACCGCCGACTTGCCGGGGATCGGCGCCAGCAGCCGCACGTTCTCGGTGGCCGCGGCGTAGGCGATGTTCTTGGTCAGCGCGGTGATCTTCTCGACCTTCACGCCGGGCCCGAGCTCGACCTCGTAGCGGGTGACGGTCGGACCGCGGGTGAAGCCGGTGACCATCGCGTCGATCTTGAACTGCTCCAGCACCCCGGTGATCGCCTCGATCATCGAGTCGTTGACCTTGCTGCGGCTCTTCGGCGGGTCGCCGTCGGTGAGCACGTCCAGCGGCGGCAGCTGGTAGTCGCCCTCGACGTTGCGGCTGATCTGCGGCAGCTCGTTCTTCTTGGCGGCCTTGGCGGGCTTCTCCGGCTCGGCGGCCGGGACCTCCTCGGCCTTGGGCTTCTCCGGCGCCGCCTGCTTGGCCTGCTTGGCCGGTTCGGCGGGCACGTCTTCGAGGGAGAGCTGCTCGTCCTGCTCGGACATCGCCGCCTGCCTGCGCCGCGAGGGCCTGCGCAGCTTGACCTCGGTCTCGGCCTCCAGGTCCGCGGGCGGCTCGTCGACGACCTCCGCGTCGCCGCGGAAGCGGTCCAGCAGCTCGCGCATCGGCGTGCCGGTGAGCACCAGCGCGCCGAAGAGTCCGATCAGCACCAGCACCGGTGCGGCCACCCAACCGGTGAGCCCGTGCGCCAGCGGCCCGCCGGCCACGAAGCCGAGCGCGCCACCGGCGACCGGCCACTGCTCGGACTCCAGCGGTGCGCCGGCGAGGATGTGGATCACGCCCAGCGCGGACAGCACCAGCAGCGCGGTGCCGAGCACCACGCGCGGACGCGCGTCCGGCGTGGTCTCGGTGCGCATCAGTATCACCGCGGTGACCGCCAGCACGATCGGCAGCACGACCGCCCCGATGCCGATCACCGACCGCAGCGCCCAGTCGAACCAGTGGCCGATCGGGCCGCCGGCCTTCCACCACACGCCGGCCGCCGCGATCACCGCGGTGGCCAGGAAGATCAGCGCGAGTCCGTCGCGGCGGTGCGCCGGGTCGAGCTCGGGACGTCCGACGGCGCGCACCACGTTGCCGATACCGCGCGCCAGCCCTCCGCCGGAGCTCCTGGTGCTCTTCTTGGCGGGCGCGCGCTTGGGCGGCTGCTTGCGCGGGGCGTGCGTGGAGTTCGAGCGCGGCTTGCTGCCGCCCCCGCTCTTGCCGCCCGAGGACTTGCTGGTGGAGGTGCTGCGCTTGGTGTTCGTCGAGCTGGACTTGGCACGCTTGGCAGCGGGCCCGTTGCTCTGCGCGCTCGACTTGCCGCGCGAGGACCCGCGTCCTCCGTTCGTCGTCCGGCTCGCCATGCCCCACACGGTATCGGCACCCGCCTCTCCCGTCACAACAACCACAGGGGTACTGCGGCCGGTCCCGCACGGGACTCCGCCCGTGAGAGCCTTGTCCTCATCATGGTTGCCGCACCTGCCGACCCCGGGCCGACACACCGGAGCGACCGCGAGAAGCTCTTCCGCCGATCGCCGCGGCTGTGGCGCGCGCTGATGCGGGTCGATCGCGCGGTGGTCGGGCTGACCGGTCGCCTCGAGGTCACCGGCGACGTCCCGGCCCCCGAGCACGGGCGCCCGATGCTGATGGCCGCCAACCACATCGGCAACATCGATCCGCTGGTGGTGCTCGCCGCGTGCCACCGCCGCCGCGTCGCGCCGCGCTTCGTGGCCACCGGAGGCCTGTTCGACACCCCGGCGCTGGGCGCGGTGCTGCGCCGGTCCGGCCACGTGCGCGCCGACCGGGGCAAGGCCACCGCGGCGGAGGCGTTCGGCGAGGTCGTCGACTCGCTGGCCGAGGACCCGCGCCCGATCGTGGTCTACCCGGAGGGCCGGATCACCCTGGAGCCGGGGATGTGGCCCGAGCGCGGCAAGACCGGAGCGGCCCGGATGGCGCTGGCCGCGGGCGCCGCGGTGGTGCCGATCAGCCAGTGGGGCGCGCACGAGGCCATGTGCTACGGCATGGTCCGCGTGGAGGGCCCCCGCGACCTGTGGATCCTGCTGTTGTCGTGGTTGCGCTCGATCCGCCGCCGCCCGGTGCTGCGGGTGCACTTCGGAAACCCGGTCGACCTCTCGGACCTCTCCCCCGACCGCGTCGGCGATGCCACCCGCGCCCGCGACCGCATCATGCGCGCGGTCACCGAGGGCCTGGTCGAGCTGCGCGCCGACGAACCCGACGCGCCGCGCCACCATGACCCCACCCGCCCGGCGGGCACGAAGCGCTGCCCCTACCTGCCCTGAGCCGAGCGCGACACCGCTTCCGGCGAGGGCCCGGACACCACCCGCCGAGCCCGGAGCAGCCCAACGCGCTCTCGGCCGGGCGCCCCGCACTCCTGCAGTCCAACCTCCGACGCCGACCCGCTGACGCGCGAGGATGCGTCGGAAGCCTCGACGACGCGCGATACCTGGACGACACGGAAGCCGTCTCGGCATGCGGGAAGGTGTGGGCACATCTCGCGTGCAGCACGGTTCGCGCCTCCACCCGAGCTCCGTCCGCTGTGCACGGATTGCGACGTTCAGGTGACTTCCGAGCACGTCAGGCGCTCACGGTAGGGTGACCGCACTCATAGTGCCGACTTCGCGGAAACGCTGCGCGCACGAGCGACGGTTGGCGAGAATGCTCGTCGATCAGACGTGTCACAGAAGGATGGGGGACACAGAGGTGGCCGGGTACGTAGTCGACCCAGCAGGGCTGGAAAGCGCGATCAAGAAGCTCGAAGCGGTCCGGGACGACGCGGACAGCCTTCGCCGTCAGGCTGGGATGGTGAAGCCCGGCGAACTCACCGCTCAGGATGCGTACACCAGCAAGGCACGCGAGGCAATCCAAGAGCGGGCAACGGGCGAGACCGGTTCGCTGACGATGATCGTCGGTCAGCTTCGCGCGAAGCTGACCGAGAAGATCGACGCTTACCAGGCCGCCCTCGACGAATACCGGCGCAATGACGAGGCCGCTGCCGCGGAAAACCGCCGAGCCAAGGCGTGATCGGAGAAGGACAGCAACGATGAGCCTGCTCAAGCGCGGTGGCGCGATCACCGCTGGTGCCCTCATGCTCGGTTCCCTGGTCGCATGCTCGGGCGGGGCTGAGTCCCCGGCCCCTCCCCCGAAGCCCCAAGACTCTGGCACCGCGATCAGCAACCCCAAGAACGCTTCTGGCGTTGATCTGTGCAGAATGCTGCCGCAGGAAGGCGCCTCCGCCATCGGAGTCGACCCGACTGGCGCGATCGACGACACGCCGAAGATCTCCGATGACATCCCTGACACCTGTGTTTGGAAGTCACCGGACGGCCACACGTCCGTCGCCCTCGGCGTAATCCCTGAACGGTCGATCGACGAGTACTACGCGAACAAGTCCACGTACTCCGACTACCAGGAACTGACGATCGCCGGATATCCCGCGGTGCGTGCGAACGACGCCGACCCTGCGCAGTCGGGTTCCTGCTCAATCTTCCTCGCAGCAGCGGACCGCCAGGTGATCTACGCGGACACCGCTCAAGTGGACATCACCGATCCCTGCGCGGTTACGCAGAAGGCTCTCGAGTCCGCTGTTCCGACCTTGCCTGCCGCGAAATAAGAGTCTCCGGGGGACAAAGACCATGCTTGAGATGTGCTACGCGAGTAGCGCCAAGGAGTACCGCAACCAGATGGGCGGCGCGCCCGACGCGACCAGCATTCCGCCCGCCTCCGACGAGGGCGTGCAGAAGTGGGATCGGGTCGCGAAGGCGTTCGACCAGATGAACACCGACATCGCCGATGCCCTGCGGGCTGCGGAGGCTGCGCACACAGGTGCTGCGGCGGATGCGGCGAACGCCTCGATCGGTGAGATCAAGCCGATCGTCGACCAGGCGGCGCAGACCTCGCGGCAGGTGAAGGGCGCGCTGGAGGACCAGAACACCTACCAGCACGAGACCTTCCGGGCGCTTCCCGCCGAGGGCGACACGCTGCCGAGCGGGCAGCAGGCGATCATGGACCCGCCGCAGAAGGGCTGGGTCGAGGACTGGGGCCTGGACTCGAACCCGGTCACCGGCTGGATGTCGGACTACGAGGAGCGCCAGCAGGCCTACGTCGACACGAACCAGCAGGCCAACCAGGCCATGGAGCGCTACAGCCAGCAGACCGACGCGAACGTGGCGCGGCTGCCGGAGTTCCAGCCCGTCGACCAGCCGCCGCCCCCGGGCGCGCAGCAGCCGGTCGGGGTCACGCCGACCTCGGGCTCCTACACGGCGAGCGGCAGCGGTTCGGACTACGCGGGATCGGCCTACGGCGGCGCGCCCGCGGGCACCTCCTCCGCCTGGGCTTCCGCGCCGACCGCGGGCGCAGCCGGCGCCGCGGGCCAGGGCGGGGCCGCTGCCCCGGCGGGAACCTCCGCGGCGTGGGCGCAGACGCCCGGCGGCGCGCTGCCGCCCGGCGTGGTGCGCGGTCCGGACGGCGCGCTGTACCGCAGGAACCCGCAGACCGGTGCCTGGGAGAAGCAGGTCAACGGCCGCTGGATGTCGGCGTCCCGCGGCCCGGGCTCGCGCAACAACTCCAACAACGGTGGCACTGCCGCGCCGCTCGCCGGTGGTCGCGGCGGTGGCGGTGCGCTAGGCGCTCGCGGCCTGGCCGCCGAGCCCGGCATGGGCGGGCGCGCCGGTTCCGGCCTGCTCGGTGCCGGCCAGTCCGCGGGCAACGTGCCCGGTGCCGCCGGTTCCGCCGGTTCGCGCGGCGCGACCGGCATGGGCGCCGGGGCGCCCGCACGCGGCAACGGGGCGCAGGGCGAGGACGAGCAGGAGCACGAGCGTCCCAGCTGGCTCATCGAGGAAGAGGACGTCTGGACCAACGACATGCAGCGCACCGCACCGCCGGTGTTCGGTGACGTCCCCGCGGACCGGTGAGCGTGTCCGGACGCGAGCTGAGGCTTCCCGCCGCCGCGGCGAACTACCTGTGCACCCGGTACGACCTGCAGCTGCACCCGCTGCTGCGGGTCGGCTGGTTGCCGGTCGACGCCACCGAGCAGGACCGCGCCGAGGCCGCTGAGCTCGGCAGGCGGCAGCTGGGCCAGCAAGGACTGCTCGACGCCGACGGGCTGCACCCGTTCGTCGACGACGCGATCCGCCTGCTGGCCCGGCCGCCGCTCGCGGTCGGGCTGGCGGTCAACCTGCGCGACGGGGAGAACTTCAACGCGGTGCTGGCCGAGTACGGCCGCAGCACCGTGCAGGCCTACCAGGCCGACGGGGAGACGCCCGACGACCTGCGCGACATCGTGGTCAAGCGGCAGGAGTTCGGCGGTCCGGCGGGCAACGTGGCCAACCTGCTCGGCAAGATCGACGCGGCCGAGGGCGCATCGGTGTCGGTGCCCTACGACAAGGTCAAGCAGATCGCCGAGTGGATGAGCCGAGGCGAGGACAAGAACCTCTCCGCCGCGCTGGGCCACCTGGGCGTGCGCGGCGCGGCCGCGCGCACGCTGACCACCGCCCTCACCGCCAAGCGCGACCTCGAAGGACTGCTCACCGTGCGCGCCTTCGACGAGAAGGTCCGCCGCACCCGGTCGCTGCCGTTCGGCACGCAGTTCTTCAACACCGAGGCCGGCTGGTTCTTCGCGCAGCGCAAACCGGGCCGAGACGGCCAGGAGTGGTACATCCTCGCCCCCGCCGACGCCCGCAAGCTCACCGGCGTCACCAGCGAGATGATCAAGCTCCTGACCAGCCCCACCGCCCGCATCTGACCCCGAGCGCAGCAAGAGGGCCGGCTCCGCGGTGGAGCCGGCCCTCCGCTCGATCTGAGCTCTGCAGCTGCGCGTCAGCCCTGGGGGTGGTCGACGATGGGAGCGTTCACGCAGTTGCTGGTGTTCGGCGAGGCGATCGGCGCGGTGATGCCGAGGGCCGCCACGTTGTTGCCGCACAGCTGGATCGGCACAGCGCTCACGTTGTTGTCGTTCAGCACGTTGATGCCATCGTTGTCCGCGCTGTCGGCGAAGGCCGGGGAGCCGATCGCCAGCAGAGCCGTCGCGGCGGCAGCAGCGCCGATAAGTCGAGCGGAAGTACGCACGTTCAGACCCCAATCTTCTCCAGTGGTCGTTCGACCGGAAGAAAACTCACCCGAGCCCTCCGTTCCGGCGAACTTCACCCTTGCAGCGACTTCCGGGGCCAGCCTGCTCAGTACCTCCAACGTGGACGGTAGACCACTCCGAAGTGGTCATTCAAAACCCTGCGTGCACGGAAAGTCCCGACGAACCTGCTCAGATCTCCGCTCGCTCGGGTGACCTGAGATCCGCAGGAGGACGCCCGACGAAGACCGATCAACATCCCCGGGCAGCCCGCGCGAACACCCGGGGTGAACGCGCTAACCCGGCCGGGGAACACCACTCGGGCCAGCAGTCGGCGAGGAACCCCGAAGCGCTCCCCGCGCGGGGCTCCTCGCTCGGAAGAGCAGCGGTCAGGAGCTCACCGGGAGCACGTTCGGCACGATCATCGGACGCCTGCGGTAGGTCTCGGCGACCCAGCGGCCGACCACCCGGCGCACCGCCTGCGCGATCCGGTGGGTGTCGGCGATGCCCTCGGCCTCGGTGCGGGCCAGCTCCATCTCGACCAGCGGCACGACGTCGTCCAGCGCCTTCGGGTCGTCGGAGAACCCGCGACCGGAGATCGTGGGCGGGGAGACGGCCCGGCCGGTCGCGGCCTCCACCGCCACCGTGATCGCGATGAACCCGCCCTCGCCGAGCACCAGGCGATCCGACAGGGTCGACTCCCCCACGTCGCCCACCGACAGGCCGTCGACGTAGACGTGGCCGACCTCGACCCGGCCGACCGCGCTGGCGATGCCGTCGACCAGGTCGACCACCACGCCGTCCTCGGCGATGACCACGCGCTCGCCCGGCACGCCGGTCAGCGTGGCCAGCTCGGCGTTGGCCCGCAGGTGGCGCCACTCGCCGTGCACCGGCATCACGTTGCTCGGGCGCACCGCGTTGTAGAGGTAGAGCAGCTCGCCGGCCGAGGCGTGGCCGGAGACGTGCACCTTGGCGTGGCCCTGGTGCACCACCTGCGCGCCCAGCCGGACCAGGCCGTTGACCACGCCGAAGACCGCGGTCTCGTTGCCCGGGATCAGCGAGCTGGCCAGCACCACGGTGTCGCCGGCCTTGATCTTGATCTGCTTGTGCTCGCCGCGCGCCATCCGGGACAGCGCCGACAGCGGCTCGCCCTGCGACCCGGTGGAGACGAAGGCGACCTCCTCCTCGGGCATCTCCAGCGCGTCGTCGAGCTCGACCAGCAAGCCCTCGGGGACCTCCAGCATGCCCAGCTCGGCCGCGATGCCCATGTTGCGCACCATCGACCGGCCCACGAAGCACACCTTGCGGCCGTAGCGGTGCGCGACGTCGAGGACCTGCTGCACGCGGTGCACGTGGCTGGCGAAGCAGGCCACGATCACCCGCTGGGTCGCCCCGCCGATCACCCGGTCCAGCACCGGGCCGATCTCGCGCTCCGGGGTCACGTAGCCGGGGACCTCGGCGTTGGTGGAGTCGACCAGGAACAGGTCCACGCCCTCGTCGCCCAGGCGCGAGAAACCGGCCAGGTCGGTCAGCCGGCCGTCCAGCGGCAGCTGGTCCAGCTTGATGTCACCGGTGTGCAGCACGACCCCGGCCGGGGTGCGGATGGCCAGCGCCAGCGCGTCCGGGATCGAGTGGTTGACCGCGAAGAACTCCAGGTCGAACGCGCCGCGGGTGGTCCGCTCGCCCTCCGCGACCTCGATCAGCGTCGGGTTCAGCCGGTGCTCGCGGCACTTGGCCGACAGCAGCGCCAGCGTGAACTTCGAACCCACCACCGGCAGGTCCGGCCGGAGCCGCAGCAGGAAGGGCACGGCCCCGATGTGGTCCTCGTGGCCGTGCGTGAGCACCAGGGCGTCGATGTCGTCCAGCCGGTCCTCGATGGCCCCGAAGTCCGGCAGGATCAGATCCACGCCGGGCTGCTCGTCCTCCGGGAACAGCACGCCGCAGTCGACGACGAGCAGCCGGCCGCCGTGCTCGAAGACGGTCATGTTCCGACCGACCTCGCCGATGCCGCCGAGCGCAACGACGCGAAGCCCACCCTCGGCCAGTGGCGGCGGTGGTGCCGAGGAGATCGGCGTCACCGGGTGGTATTCGGGGGCTGTCGCGTTTGCGCTCAAATCTGCTTCACCTCTGGGCTGCGTCCGGGTTGACCAGTACCAGCCCAGCATCCCACAGGTCGCTGGTGATCAAGCGAACCTGCTCCTCGGTGGCCGCGGGCAGCGGCAGGCGCGGCTGACCCGTCTCGTAGCCGCACAGCCGCAGCGCGGTCTTGGCGAAGATGACCCCGCCGACGAAGTTCATCGACCGGTAGATCGGCAGCAGGCCGTTGTGCACCTCGCGCGCGCCGAGGACGTCGCCGGACTCGTAGGCGTCGAGCATGCTGCGCAGCCGGTCGCCGACCACGTGGCCGATGACGCTGACGAAGCCGACCGCGCCGACCGACAGCCACGGCAGGTTCAGCGGGTCCTCACCGGAGTAGTAGGCCAGCCCGGTGTCGTTCATGGTCTCGCTGCCGGCCCACAGGTCGTGCTTGGAGTCCTTGACCGCCACGATCTGCGGGTGCTCGGCGAGCTTCTTGAGGGTGTCCACCTGGATCGGCACGACCGAGCGCGGCGGGATGTCGTAGAGCATCACCGGCAGCTCGGTGGCATCGGCAATCTCCCAGAAGTGCTGGTAGATGCCTTCCTGCGGGGGACGCGAGTAGTACGGAGTGACCGCGAGCAGGCCGTGCGCACCGGCCTTCTCCGCACTGCGCGCCAGCTCGACGGAGTGGCGGGTGTTGTTGGTGCCCGCACCGGCCACCACGGTGGCGCGGTCGCCCACGGCCTCGACCACGGCGCGCAGCAGCTGCTCCTTCTCGTGGTCGGTCGTGGTGGGGCTCTCGCCGGTGGTGCCGTTGACGACCAGACCGTCGTTGCCGACGCTGTCGACCAGGTAGGTGGCGAGCTCCTGCGCCAGCTTGAGGTCGACGTTTCCGTCTTCGTCGAACGGCGTGACCATGGCGGTCAGGACGCGGCCGAACGGGCGGCCCGGAATCGCGGAAGGGCAGTCGGTCATGCCCGTGACGCTACCTGTGCGCTCCCCGGTCCGGGGCACCGGCCGAGGGGTCCGCGCACCACCGCAAAACCCGTGTCGGCGGGGTCCTCGAGGCCGTGTTTCTTCCGGCCCGGCGGAGCTGCGACAGGCGGGTTTTCGACGAACGCGATTCAGAACGAGCGGCGCAGGTCCTGCATCGCGAGGATGTCGGCCTCGTTGCCGTCGAAGGTCACATTCGCCTCCTTGCGGCCGTAGGCGTAGAGGACCAGCTCGCTCGGCTCGCCCAGCACCCGCACGGTGCGCGGTCCGCGCTTGGCGGCGATCTCGGTGCCGTCGGTGCGGCGGAAGACCACGCCCACCGGGCTGCGCCCGTAGAACATCTTGGCGACGCGCGCGAGGGACTTCCACAGCGCCTCGTCGCGCTCCTCGTCGGCGGGACGCTGCGACCAGCCGGGGGCGGCGCGGCGGACGTCCTCGTGGTGGACGAAGAACTCCGCGGCGTTGACCGCCTCGTCCACCCCGCCGATGCTCATCGGGTTCCACTTGGGCGGGCCCTGCCGGACCCGGTCGACGAGCTCGTTCCAGGGCAGCTCGCGCAGCTCCTGCTCGGCCTGCTCGCCGCGCTCGGCCAGCGCCTTGATCAGCCGGCCGGCCAGCGCGTCCGGGCGGCGCTCGCGCACCACCAGGTGCACCGCGAGGTCGCGCGTCCGCCAGCCCTCGCACAGCGTCGGCGCGTCCGGGCCGACCTGGTCGAGCAGCTGGCACAACAACTGGCGCTCATCGCTGGCGACACCCATGCGCCCCACTGTAGCCACCCGCGTCCCCGGCCGTGCGCCGGTTGCCCGGTTCGTTACCGGGCGCGGCGAGGGGCGGCAGCGGGCCGCCCCTCGCGCCTTCGCGGCTCAGCCCTCGGTGACGTAGGGGCTGGAGGCGACCTCGGTGCCGTCCTTGAGCGTGGTGATCTCGAAGTCGCTGAAGACGTTCGGGACCGCCTTCTGCAGCTGCTTCAGGCACTCCACGGCCAGGTTGCGGATCTCCACGTCGGCGTGCTCGGAGGCGCGCATCGCGATGAAGTGCCGCCACGCGCGGTAGTTGCCGGACACCACGATGCGGGTCTCGGTGGCGTTGGGCAGCACCGAGCGGGCCGCCTGCCGGGCCTGCTTGCGGCGCAGCGTCGCCTTCGGCTCGTCGGCGAACTTGTCCTCGAGCGCGGCCAGCAGCTCGGAGTAGGCCTCCGCGCTGGCCTCGGCCGCCTTGACGAACTTCTCGTGCAGCTCCGGGTCCTCGGCGATGACGTCGGGCTCGACCATCGCGGCGTCCCGCTCCGGGACGTAGCGCTGGGACAGCTGCGAGTAGGAGAAGTGCCGGTGGCGGATCAGCTCGTGGGTCAGCGACCGGGACATGCCGGTCAGGTAGAACGACACCGTGCCGTGCTCCAGCACCGACAGGTGGCCGACCTCCAGGATGTGCTGCAGGTAGCCGGCGTTGGTGGCGGTCTTCGGGTTGGGCTTGTGCCAGGACTGGTAGCAGGCGCGACCGGCGAACTCGGCCAGCGCCTGTCCGCCGTCGGCGTCGGTCGACCAGTCCACGTCCTCCGGCGGGAAGAACTCGGTCTTGCCGATCAGCTGCACTTTCGGCCGCACGATCTCGGTCACGTCGGGCGAACCCCTTCCTGCTGGTGAGAGGACGACCGACGCGCGCGGCCGCCTCAGATGACTCCCCGTATTGCTGCCAAAAGCCTAACCGCCGCCTCCGACAAGATCCCCTGACGCCAGTTGACACCATCGGGTCGTTGCGCGACATCATCGGTGGTGGCACATTGATGTCATGGATCTGAACCCCTACATCGACCAACTCCGCCAGGACCTGCACTCCGCCGCCTCCGCGGGCGACGAGCAGACGCGCCAGGCCGCGACCGTGCTCTCCGGCGCGATCGAGCCGGCCGTGCGGCTGGCGGTGATGAACGCGCTGTCGGACCTGGCCGCCGAGGTCACCACGCAGCTCGACGGGCAGGTCGTCGACATCAGGCTGGACGGGCGCGACGTCCGCGTGGTGGTCAGCGGCGGCCACCGCGCGCCGAGCGCCGAGGAGGAGGCGGAACCACCGCCGCCACCCCCGCCCAGCGGCGACACCGGCGACATCAGCCGGATCACCTTGCGGCTGCTCGACGAGATCAAGGGCCAGGCCGAGCAGGCCGCCGCCAGCCAGGGCGTATCGCTGAACACCTTCGTGGCGCAGGCGGTGCAGGGCGCGCTGCACGGGGGCGGACGCCCGCGGCCGTGGGACCGCCGCGGCGGACGTGGCCGCGGCGGGCCGTGGGGGCCACCTCCGGGCGGCAACTGGGGCGGCGAGCACGGCTCGCGCATTCACGGCTGGGTGCAGGGCTGAGAGGGGCCGACGATGAGCGACGACGAACGCGCCCGCTACGACCGGGAGCCCGGTGAGGAGCGATCGAGCGCCGAGGAGCAGCTCTCCGAGCTGGTTCGCAGCCAGGACTTCGACACCGACGCCCCGCTGCGGATCGACGTGTCCAACACCGTCGGCCCGATCTCGATCGAGCTGACCGATACCGCGGTGACCCACGTCGAGGTCAGGCACGATCCGAACGCGGCGGGACCGGACTGGCGGGACGGGCTGACCAACCTGCTGAGCTGGGTGACCGAGCAGTTCGGCGAGCCCGGGCGCGCCGGGAGCTCCGGCCCGGACCTCGCTCCCGAGTCCGCGGACCCCGGCACGGCGGCGGTCCGGCGGACCCGGGTCGACCTGTCCGGCGGACGGCTGGTGGTGCGCACCCCCTCGCAGGCCCCGCTGCGCAGCGTTCCGCTCGCGGTCAAGGTGCAGGCCCCGAAGGGCTCCGAGGTCACCGTCCACTCCGGTTCCGGCGAAGCCGAGATCACCGGCACCGCCGGCCGGGTCAGCGCGCAGTCCGGTTCGGGGACCGTGACCATCGCCGAGGCCACCGATCGGGCCAGCGTGCGCTCGGGCGCCGGGCAGTTGCGGCTGGGGTCCATGCGCGGGGGCCTGCACGCGCGCACCGGCAACGGCGACATCGAGGTCAGCGCGATCGAGGCGGCGTCCTCGGTGGCGACCGGGTCCGGCAACGTCTGGCTCGGCGTGGTCTCCGGCGACGTCATGGTCCGTTCCGGCAGCGGTGATCTGACCGTCGCCGACGCCACCGAAGGCCAGCTGGAGCTGATCACCGGCTCCGGTGAGCTCCAGGTGTCGATCCACCGGGGGACTACGGCGGAGGTCGATCTGACCTCCAGCACCGGCAACGCCCGCAGCGACCTGGACGTCACCGCGCAACCCCCGGAGCAGGAACCGGGCCTGCGCGTCTTCGGCCGAACGGGAACCGGCAGCGCGGTCCTCACCACGGCGACCTGAGGGCCGCCGCCCCGGCGGGGTTGTCCGCGCACCGCACGCGCGCGCGATTTTCCGCCGAGGAGGCGCTCCTCAGAGCGCGCGGAGCTCAGCGCCCAGCTGCGGCGCGAGATCACCGCGGGAACCCGCCACGACGTCGTCGAGGCCGAGCCAGTCGGCCATCTCGCGCAACGAGGCGGCCAGCTCGGCCGCGACGCGACCCGCGACGCGGCCGGGTTCGAGGAAGGCACCCGGAACGCGCAGCACACCGGCCGAGCGGTCGGCCTTGAGATCGACCCGGGCCACCAGCTCACCGTCGAGCAGGAAGGGGAAGACGTAGTAGCCGTACTGCCGCTTGGACTCCGGGACGTAGATCTCGATGCGGTAGCGGAAGTCGAAGAGCCTCTCGGTGCGGCTGCGCTCCCAGATCAGCGGGTCGAACGGGCACAGCAGAGCCCGCCCGGTGATCTTGCGGGGCGCGCGGGACGTGGTGTGCCGATAGGCGGTGTGCTGCCAGCCCTCCACGGCCACCGGTTCGAGCACGCCCTCGTCGACCAGCTCGGCCACCGCCTGCCGGGACTGAGCGGGCGAGAGCCGGTAGTAGTCGCGCAGGTCGGGCTCGGTGGCCACGCCGTGCGCCTCGGCCGAACGCCGAACCAGGGTGCGCACCGCCTCGTCCTCGGTGGGCTCGTTGTCCAGGAGGTGCGCGGGCAGCACGCGTTCCGGCAGGTCGTAGAGCCGTTCGAAACCGCGGCGGGTTCCGGTGGTGAGCTCACCGGCCGCGAACAGGTACTCGCAGACGCGCTTGGTGTCCGAGCGGTTCCACCAGGTGCCGCGCCCCTTCCGCTGCCCGCCGCCGAGCTCGCGCTCCAGCGGCCCCGCCCCGATCGGGCCGAGCTCCTTGACCGCGGCCAGCACGTCGTCGACCAGCTGCGGGCAGCGGTCGAACAGCTCGGCCGACCGGGTCCGCCAGCCCAGATCTCGCTGCTGCATGCGCCAGCGCAGCAGCGGCCAGTCCTCCACCGGGATCAAGGAGGCCTCGTGCGCCCAGTACTCCACGAGCAACCGGGGCCGCCGGGACGAGTGCTGCCAGGCCGCCGCGTCCAGCAGCTCCGCCGAGTAGGCGCCGAGCCTGCTGAACACCGGCATGTAGTGCGCCCGCACCGCCACGTTGACCGAGTCGAGCTGCAGCAGCTTCGTGCGTCCGAGCGCCCGCTGCACGTGCCGTCGCGTGACGTCACCGCGCGGCGCCGGATCGGCGAACCCCTGCGCCGCGAGCGCGTGACGACGAGCGGTCCCCAGCCCCATGCTCTGCATGCGGCACATCCTGCCAAGCGGCACCGACACGAACGGTCCGGCCCGCCATCGCGCGCCGGAGGGCCCCGCACCTGGAGGTCGGCGAGAATTGGCCGACCGTTCTCCTGCCCCGGATTTCGCGCGAACCTCCCATCTCACCCCGCAGCAGAACCGATTCGCCTGGAATGGCCGAATTTTTCCGCATGGGGCGCCACCCCCGTGATCGAACCGGCACGTTAGGTTGTCGGGCATGGCTGAAGCCGGTGTCCGCACGGCGGGGCTTGGGGACGCTGCGGAAATCGCTCGGATCCAGGTCACGACCTGGCAGTCCGCGTACGAGGAGGTGCTCCCTCCCGCGGTGCTCGCCGGGCTGGACAGCTCGGTGGCCGAGCGGGAGTGGCGGGAGACCATCAGCGACGGCCCGGCGACCGTGCTGGTCGCCGAGGAGGGGCGCTGGACGGTGGGCTTCTGCGCCGCGGGCCCCGCGCCGGACGGCGAGGTCGCCGCGGCCGACGGCTCGCTGCCCGCCGACGCGTCGACGACCGTGCTGGTCAGCGCGCTGCTGGTGGAGCCCCGCTGGGGTCGGCGCGGGCACGGCGGCAGACTGCTGGCCACGGTGGGACGACGACTCGCCGAAACGGGCGCCACCCGTGGCATCAGCTGGGTGCCCGAGGCAGACTCGGCAACGTTGTCGTTCTACCGCGCCGCCGGCTGGAACCCGGACGGCACGGTGCGCACGCTGGACGCGGGCGGGCGCCCGCTGCGGGAGGTGCGCCTGACGGGTTCGCTGGAATTCGAGTTCGAGCACGACTGACCACACCGCCCCGGGGCCTTGGGAGAAGCCGGTGCTGACCGTTATCGGATTGCTGTCGACCACCTTCGGCGTCTCGGTCGCCTCCGCGCTGATGCCGTTGATCAGCGTCGAGCTGTTCGCCGTCGGCCTGGTGCTCAAAGCCCCGCACATCCCCTGGTGGGTGCTGGCCGTCGTCATCGCCACCGGGCAGATCGGCGGCAAGCTGCTGCACTACTACGCCGCGCGCGGCGCGATCAGGCTGCCCAAGTTCATGCAGCGCAAGAACAAGACCGAGCGCAAGGGCCGAGTGCGCGAGTGGCTGGAGGCCTTCCGCGCGAACTGCCGGCGGCGTCCGGTGTGGACCGGCGCGGTCATGCTGATCAGCGCGCTGGCCAGCCTGCCCCCGTTCGCCGCGGTGGCGATCATCGCGGGCTGGGCGAAGGTGCCGGTGACCACGTTCCTGCTGACCGGCTTCATCGGCCGCTTCGTCCGCTTCGGCGCCCTGGCCATCGCGCCCGGCGTCGTGGCCACCTGGATCTGACGCGCAGGCAGTTCGGCCCCCTCGCGGGCATTCGCGAGGGGGCCGAAGTCGGTCCGGAGGCTCAGCAGACGGAGTCCGAGGGCTTCGGGTTGCCCAGCCCGAACAGCGGCCGCAGCGCGACACCCGCGTAGGTGCCGGCGATGGCCACCAGGCCCCACAACCAGCCGTGCAGGCTGAACGAGGCGATCCCCGAGAAGTACGCGCCGATGTTGCAGCCGCCCGCGAACCGGG
Source organism: Saccharopolyspora griseoalba (assembly GCF_042665275.1). NCBI lineage: Bacteria > Bacillati > Actinomycetota > Actinomycetes > Pseudonocardiales > Pseudonocardiaceae > Saccharopolyspora > Saccharopolyspora griseoalba. The sequence goes on from NZ_JBHTCJ010000002.1 coordinate 126,552, forward strand.
CACCGATGCCCATCAGCACACCGCCGATCACGGCGCCGGCGGCGAGCCGCCAGGGAACCCTGCGGTGCAGGCGGAACCCGCCCGCCAGCGCGGCCGCGATGAGCGCGCCGATCATGATCCCGAAGTTCATCACCGAGGTCTTGTCCGCGAACACCGAAGCCGACAGCTTCGCGGCGTTCTCAGGGTCCTGCCAGAACGGCGCGCCGGAGATGTCGACGCCGACGAGGTCGAGCAGCTTCGCGCCCCACAGGCCGAACGCGGAGGTGATGCCCCACGGGCCGCCCGAGATGAACAGCGTCAGCGCGTTGAGACCGGCCAGCACCAGCGCACCGGCCCAGAGCGGCCAGGACCCGCGCAGGACCCGGCTCAGCCCGCTCGCCGTCGGCGGCTGGTCCACCGGCGGAGGCGTGCGGCGACGCTCGACGAACCGCGAGATCGCCACGACCGCCCCGATGATGACCAGCGAGATCACCACCGCGCCCGGGTAGCCCAGCGGGGTGTCGGCGAACGAGACCGCCGGGCCGGTGTTCTGCAGCAGTGCGATCCACGGGGAGATGAACGCGCTGATCACCGATCCGGCGATGAACCCGCCGAGGGTGAGCAGGATCGCGGTCTGCCCGCTGCCGACCGCGAACAGCGTGCCGGAGGCGCACGAGCCGCCGACCTGCATGCCCACCCCGAACAGGAACGCGCCCAGCACCACGCCGAGACCGGCGGGCTCGACCAGCCCTTCCGGCGCGCCGGACAACGACGTCCCGGCGCCCAGGACCACGGCGAACAGCACGACCGCGACGGCGAGCATCAGCATGTGCGCGCGCAGCGCCCGCCCCTGGCCGACGGTGACCAGCTGGCGCCACGCCGAGGTGAACCCGAACCGCGAGTGGAACAGGGCCAGTCCCAGCGCGATTCCGACCCCGAACAGCAGGGCGAGCTTCCACCCCGCGGCGTCGACCACGGCCAGGGCGAGCACCGCTGCGACGACGACGCCCAGCGCGACCGTGCCGCGCTGCGCCGGTGGCGCCGTGCGCACCGGCGGCGCCGGCCGAGAGGTGTCCACGACAGACATGACTACTCCTACTTGTGAACAGGAAGGCCGGAGACGGCCGCGGCGATTCCCGCGACGTCGACCACGGGATGCGGGTGGCGACCTCGTCGTCGAGATCACCGGCCCGGGTCCGCGCCCGTTGCCGGTGGCCTGCGGGCGAAGAAGGATCTCCGGAGGAACATCCCGGCGCCCCTGCCGTATTCCGGAACTGCCGCTCGCGCGGGTCGGGCAGTGGCGTTCACCACGAGCCGGAGCTCGCTCGACCTCCGGCGCTGGGGCGGTGGCGGCGTCCGGGAGAGAAGATGACGAGGTCGACATCGGTAGCGATCAACGGCGCCGGCATCGACGGGCTCACCCTCGCCGCAGCGCTGCGCCACCTCCCCGGAACGGCTCCGCGCGCCGTTCGAGGACTGGCACGCGGGCGTGCGCGAGCCGGTAGCGGGCAGCACCCCGCACCGCCGGTGGGCGCTGGTCGGCCGGGAACCCCTCAACGCTGGCACCGCGACCGGATCGTGCTGCTCTGCGATGCCGCGCACGCGATGCTGCCGCACCACGGTCAGGGCGCGAATCAGACCATCGAGGACGCGATCACCCCGGCGACGCTGCTCGACCGCTGCGCCCCCGAGCGAGCGCTCCCCCGCTACGCGGCCCTGCCGCGCGGTCCAGCGCAGCTCGTGGGTTGCCACCGAGATCCCGCACCTGCCCGACGGACCCGACGCCGAAGCGCGCGACCGGGCGCTCCCCGGCATCTCCAGCACCCTGCAGCGGATCCACGAGCACGACGCCAGCGGCCGCAGCGGTCCGGTGAACGCGGCTCAGCCCTCGGCGCGCTCCATGTCGATGGCCTTGCGCATCGCCTTGCGCCCGCGGTTGCGGTCGCCGGCGAGGTCGTAGGCCTGGGCGAGGGCGAACCAGCGGCGCCAGTCGCCCGGTTCGGCCTCGACCTCGGCCTGCTTGGCGTCGAACCACTCGTCGGCGGCCTCGCGCTGCACGCGCCCGGAAGGGCGTCGGGGCAGGTGCGAGACGTCCGGCAGCGCGCCCTCGTCGTCGAGCCGCCGCGCGAGGCGCTCGGTGGCGGCGCCGAAGCGCAGCTGGTCGACCACCAGCACCGCGCCGAGCACCGGGAAGACCAGGATCGCCAGGCCCAGCACCACGAACACCGGCTGCCCGGTGACGATCATGGTCACCGCGCGGCCGCCCATCAGCACCAGGTAGACCAGCAGCACCAGGGCCACCACGAACGCGGTGGTCCGCGGCGTGGCCATCCTGCGCTGCCCCGCGGCCAACTCAGATCCCCAGCAGCGCGTCGAGCCCCACGGTCAGGCCCGGCCTGCCACCGATCTCGCGGACGCACAGCAGCACGCCCGGCATGAACGAGCGGCGGTCGTAGGAGTCGTGCCGGATGGTGAAGCTCTCGCCCTCGGTGCCGAAGAGCACCTCCTGGTGGGCCACCAGACCGGCCATGCGCACCGAGTGCACCCGCACGCCGTCGACCTCGGCGCCCCGCGCGCCGTCGAGCTCCTTGGTGGTGGCGTCGGGCATCGGGTCCAGCTGCGCCTGCTCGCGCGCCTTGCCGATGACCTGCGCGGTGCGCGCGGCGGTGCCCGAGGGCGCGTCGGCCTTCTTCGGGTGGTGCAGCTCCACGATCTCGGCGGACTCGAAGTGCTTCGCGGCCAGCTCGGCGAAGCGCATGGACAGCACCGCACCGATGGCGAAGTTCGGTGCCACGATCACGCCGACCTCGGGCTCGGCGGCCAGCCGGGAGCGGACGGTGTCCAGTTCGTCGGGGCCGAGACCGCTGGTGCCGACCACCACGTGGATGCCGTTGGCCACGCAGAACTCGATGTTGCCCAGCACCGAGTCCGGGTGGGTCAGGTCGACCGCGACCTGCGCGCCCGCGTCGACCAGCGCGGACAGCGAGTCCTCGCGGTTGATCTCGGCGACGAGCTCGGCGTCGGGCGCCTCGCCGACGGCGCGAACCGCCTCGGACCCCATCCGGCCACGGGCTCCCAGCACACCAACCTTGATCACCGCACGCACCCCTTCAACACCGAAACGCCAGGTCCCCCGAAGTCTAGGCACCCGCGCGGCCAGGACCGCCGAGCCACCCCGCGCCGGTGACCGACGCCATGGCGCGGGTGCTGCGCCCCGTCGTCAAACCGCGGGGCAGGTCCCCTCCGGGAGATCGGCGACCGACTCGTACGGCCCGACGACCGTCGTGGTCATCGGCCGGGTGAGCAGGTCCTTGGCCAGGACGGCCACGTCCGAGGCGGTGACCGACTCGATGCGCGCCAGGGTCTCCTCCACGGTGTAGTGCCGCCCGTAGTTGAGCTCGGTCTTGCCGATCCGGCTCATCCGGGCCGCGCTGTCCTCCAGCCCGAGCACCAGCCCGCCGCGCAGCTGCCCGCGCCCGCGGGCCACCTCCTCCTCGGCCAGACCGCTGTCGGCCACCTCGGTGAGCACGTCGCGCACCACCGAGGCGACCTCGCCGAGCCGCTCCGGAGCGCTGCCCGCGTACACCGAGAACGTCCCGGCGTCGGAGTAGGCGGTGGACTGCGAGTACACCGCGTAGGCCAGGCCGCGGCTCTCCCGGATCTCCTGGAACAACCGGGAGCTCATCCCGCCGCCCAGCGCCGCGTTGAGCACCCCCAGCGCGAACCGGCGATCGTCGTGGCGGTCCAGCCCGCGGCAGCCGACCAGCAGGTGCGCCTGCTCGGTGTCGTCGGTGCGCAGCGCCAGCCGCTGCTGCTCGGGCAGCTGAGCGCGGCCCTGGCGCGGCGCCTCCGGCGGCTCCTCGCCGACCAGCCGCTCCCCCAGCGCCGCGGTCAGCAGCTCCACCACGCGGTCGTGCTCGACGTTGCCCGCGACCGCGACCACCATCTTGGGCATCCGGTAGCTGCGCTGGTAGAAGCCGTGCACCCGGGAGCGGCTCATCGCGCGGATGGACTCCTCGGTGCCCAGCACCGAACGCCCCAGCGGGTGATCGCCCAGCACCGACGCGGAGAACTGCTCGTGCAGCAGGTCCTCGGGGTCGTCGTCGCGCATCGCGATCTCCTCCAGCACCACGCTGCGCTCCACGTCGACGTCGGCCTCCGCGTTGACCGCGTCGAAGACCACGTCGCAGAGCATGTCCACGGCCAGCGGCAGGTCCTCGTCGAGCACGTGGGCGTAGTAGCAGGTGTGCTCCTTGGAGGTGAACGCGTTGAGCTCACCGCCGACCGCGTCGATCTGCTGCGCGATGTCCACCGCGGTGCGCTTGGCCGTGCCCTTGAACAGCAGGTGCTCCAGGTAGTGCGCGGCCCCGGCCTGCTGCGAGGTCTCGTCGCGCGAACCGACGTCGACCCAGATGCCCACCGACGCCGAGCGCACGCCCGGCACCGGTTCGGTCACCACCCGCAGCCCTCCCGGCAGCACCGTCCGCCGCACCTGCGCGTCACCGGTGTGGCCGAGCACCCGGGTGGTCCCCGGTCGCTGCAGGTCGGAAGCGGAACTCTGCTGGTTGCTCATATCCCCGTTTCGGTCTCGTGGTTGTAGCAACGACAATACGGCCCGCCCCGGTATTCCGGGACGGGCCGTTTTGCGGTCGCGTCAGATCACTGGGCGGCGGTCTCGGCGGCCTCGGCGGTCTCGGCGTCGGCCGAGTCGCCCTCCGAGGACTCCTCGTCGTCGACCAGCACCAGGCTGATCTTGCCGCGGTTGTCGATGTCGGCGATCTCCACGCGCAGCTTGTCGCCGACGTTGACCACGTCCTCGACCTTGCCGATGCGCTTGCCGTTGCCCAGCTTGGAGATGTGCACCAGGCCGTCCTTGCCCGGCAGCAGCGAGACGAACGCGCCGAAGGCCGCGGTCTTGACCACGGTGCCCAGGAAGCGCTCGCCGACCTTCGGCAGCTGCGGGTTCGCGATCGAGTTGATCTTGTCGATCGCTGCCTCGGCGGACGGGCCGTCGGCGGCGCCGACGTAGATGGTGCCGTCGTCCTCGATGGTGATCTCGGCGCCGGTCTCCTCGGTGATCGTGTTGATCATCTTGCCCTTCGGGCCGATGACCTCACCGATCTTGTCGACCGGGATGGACAGCGAGGTCACGCGCGGGGCGTGCGGGCTCATCTCGTCCGGCTGGCCGATCGCCTCGGCCATCACGTCGAGGATGGTGAACCGGGCGTCGCGGGCCTGGCCCAGCGCCTGGGCCAGCACCTCGGACGGGATGCCGTCCAGCTTGGTGTCCAGCTGCAGGGCGGTCACGAACTCCTTGGTGCCCGCGACCTTGAAGTCCATGTCGCCGAACGCGTCCTCGGCACCCAGGATGTCGGTCAGCGCCACGTAGTGGGTCTTGCCGTCGACCTCGTCGGAGACCAGGCCCATCGCGATGCCGGCGACCGGGGCCTTCAGCGGCACACCGGCGTTGAACAGCGCCAGCGTCGAGGCGCAGACCGAACCCATCGAGGTCGAGCCGTTGGAGCCCAGCGCCTCGGAGACCTGCCGGATGGCGTACGGGAACTCCTCGCGCGAGGGCAGCACCGGGATCAGCGCGCGCTCGGCCAGCGCTCCGTGGCCGATCTCGCGCCGCTTCGGGCTGCCCACCCGGCCGGTCTCACCGGTCGAGTACGGCGGGAAGTTGTAGTGGTGCATGTAGCGCTTCGTCGTCTCCGGGGACAACGAGTCGATGGTCTGCTCCAGGCGGAGCATGTTCAGCGTGGACACGCCCAGGATCTGAGTCTCGCCGCGCTCGAACAGCGCCGAACCGTGCGCCCGCGGGATCACGTCGACCTCGGCCGACAGCGCGCGGATGTCGGTCAGGCCGCGGCCGTCGATGCGGACCTGGTCGCGGATGATCCGCTGGCGGACCAGCTTCTTGGTCAGCGAGCGGAAGGCGGCGCCGATCTCCTTCTCGCGACCCTCGAACTGCTCGCCCTCGCCGATGCCGACCTTCTCCAGGACGGCGGCCTTGATCTCGTCGAGCCGGTCCTCGCGCTCCTGCTTGCCGGCGATCTTCAGCGCCTCGGCCAGGTCGGCGGAGCCGGCCTGCTCGACGGCGGTGAAGGCGTCCTCGCCGTAGGCCGGGAACACCGGGTAGTCGTGCTCCGGCTTGCCCACGGCCTGGGCCAGCTGCTGCTGGGCCACGCACAGGTTGCGGATGAACGGCTTGGCGGCCTCCAGCCCCTGGGCGACGACCTCCTCGGTCGGCGCCTGGGCGCCCTGGGCGACCAGCTGGGCGGTGTTCTCGGTGCCCTCGGCCTCGACCATCATGATGGCCACGTCGTCACCGACGATGCGGCCCGCGACGACCATGTTGAACACCGCGCGCTCGAGCTGCTCGTGGGTCGGGAAGGCGACCCACTGCCCGTCGATCAGCGCCATCCGGGTGCCGCCGATCGGGCCGGAGAACGGCAGGCCGGAGGCCTGCGTGGAGGCCGACGCGGCGTTGATCGCCAGCACGTCGTAGAGGTCGCCCGGGGTCAGGCTCATCACCGTGACCACGACCTGGACCTCGTTGCGCAGGCCGTCGACGAACGACGGGCGCAGCGGCCGGTCGATGAGCCGGCAGGTCAGGATCGCGTCGGTGGAGGGCCGGCCCTCGCGGCGGAAGAACGAGCCGGGGATGCGGCCCGCGGCGTACATCCGCTCCTCGACGTCGACGGTCAGCGGGAAGAAGTCGAAGTGCTCCTTCGGCTGCTTCGACGCCGTGGTGGCCGACATCAGCATGGTGTCGTCGTCCAGGTAGGCGACGACGCTACCGGCGGCCTGCTTGGCCAGCCTGCCGGTCTCGAACCGGACGGTGCGAGTGCCGAACGCGCCGTTGTCCAGCACGGCGGTCGCCTCGTACACGCCCTCTTCGATCTCTTCAGTCAAGGTGACTCCCATTCGTCACGAGGCCCACGGCAGGAGCATCCGGATCGTGGTCCGATGAGGCCGGCCATCGATCGAAGCTCCCGGGACCGTCTCTGACGAATCGCCCGGCAGCCACTACCGAGGACCGGCGGACACCTCTCCAGGGCTAACCACCGTGAGCGCTCTTCAGTTCTCTCGCGGTGCCCAGCGGCACCGCCCGTTATGCACCGGGGGGAGCGGCTCGCGGCCGCTCCCCCCGGTTCACATCAACGACGCAGACCGAGTCGCTGGATCAGCGAACGGTAGCGCTCGATGTCCACCTTCGTCAGGTAGTTCAGCAGCCGACGGCGGCGACCGACCATCAGCAGCAGGCCACGACGCGAGTGGTGGTCGTGCTTGTGCTGCTTGAGGTGCTCGGTCAGGCCGGTGATCCGCTTGGTGAGCAGGGCGACCTGGGCCTCGGGCGAACCGGTGTCGCCTTCCTTGAGGCCGTACTCGGCCAGGATCTGCTTCTTCTCGTCAGTGGACAGCGCCACGTCTTGCTCCTTCGATATGTCCCGTGTCCGGTTCGCCCGGCTCCACCCGGGAGCGGGCGCTCGGTGGGGTGCCGCGCGCTCGGCGCGGCCTGCCGACCACCTGGAATCGACCACCACGGACTGCAGCCGTTCCACCGGCCAGGATAGCAGCCGAGACCGCGCGGGCCCGGTCGGCCCGACTACCCGCGCGTCACCGGAGCCCGGTGCACCGCGGTGTAGCGAGGGGCACCTTCTCGCAGGTCACTGGCCACCACGGTGATCTCCTCGGCGGTCCACCGCGGACCGCGGTAGCCCTCCAGCAGAGCCGCCACCGACTCGCCGCGGGCGCGTCCACCGGCCCACCGGGCCACCGTCAGGTGGGCCCGGAACGAGCGCGGATCACCACCGGCCGCGCCGACCAGCTCGCGCAGCGCGCGCTCGTCGGGACCGGCCTCCGGCAGCACCCCGACCCACAGCACGCCGCGGAAGGACCCCGCACCGGCCAGCCGCAGCCGCGGCGGGTCGGCGCGCAGCCGGGCCACCCGCCGATCCAGCCGCTCGGTCACCCGCGCTGCATCGGCGTCGTCGCCGTGGAACCGCAAGGTCAAGTGCCAGCGCTCGGCCGGGGTGAACCGGAACTTGCGCAGCCCGGCCGAGACCTCGGTCACCCGCCCGGGCGGCAGGCCGTCGATCGCGGCGGCGAGGTGCTCGACCGCCTCCGGCGAGGGCCACAGCGCCGTGAACAACCGCATGACCCCAGCCTCGGCTCACTCGTGGTCGGCCGCCCGGCGGAGCAGGCCGGCCAACCGCGGGTAGCGCCCCTCCAGCAAGGACGCGGCCGCCTCCAGCTCGGTGGGCTTGGCGTGCTCGCGCAGCACCGGCCAGGCGACCTCCTCGCCGTTGCTGGCCGACTTGACCGGCAGGTCCCGCCCCACCGAGGGCTGCGAGGCCTGCACGTCCTCCAGCGCCTGCCGGATCGCCTCCGCCTCGCCCGCGGCCACCCCGGGCACGAGCACCTTGCGCTCCAGCATGACCAGCCGCGCCAGAACCTGCGGGTTGCCGATCTTGGCGCGCCTGCCGCTCATCACCTGGCTGAGCATCGGCGCGCTGATGCCGAGCACCTCGGCCAGCTGCGCCTGCGAGATGCGGAAAGCCACGACCAGCCTGCGCACCCGGTCGCCGAGCGGCTCGCCGTACCACTGCCGCTGCAGCGCCAGGTTGCGCTGGACACTGCTGCTCTCCGCCACCTTCGTTCCCCCAACCTGACCGCGCGCCCGGCCGGGCCGAGCAGATCCGCGACCGAATCCTGCCAGCTCATCGGCACCGCGGGGGCCGGAATCCGAAAACCGCTGCGAGTGGACTGCGCCACTCGGCCGAGCGGGCCCGGCCGCGGCGCCCGGGGAACGGCGGTTCACCGGCGAACCCCGAGGATGCGGCGGGTCTCGGCCACGTCGGCGTTCATCCGCTCGACCAGCTCCTCCACCGAGTCGAACTTCTCCATCCCGCGCAACCGGGCCACGAAGTCCAGGTCGACGTGCTCCCCGTAGAAGTCGGCGTCCACGTCGAGCACGTAGGCCTCGACGGTGCGCTCGGTGCCGGAGAAGGTCGGGTTGCTGCCCACCGAGACGGCCGCGGGCAGCGCCGGGGCGGGCGTCGCCGAGCCGCGCCTGAGGTGGGTGAACCAGCAGGCGTAGACCCCGTCGGCCGGGATCGCCGCGTACTCCGGGGTGGACAGGTTCGCGGTGGGGAACCCAAGCTCGCTGCCGCCCCGGCCGGCACCGCGCACCACGATGCCCTCCAACCGGTGGTCGCGGCCCAGCGCCGAGGACGCCGCGACCACGTCACCGGCGTCGATGCAGGCGCGGATGTAGGTCGAGGAGAAGGTCACCGAGGCGCCGTCGGCCGGATCGTCGGCGCTCCGCACCGGCCCGGAGACCAGCGCGTCCGAGGCGACCTCGAAGCCGAAGCGCTCCCCCAGCTTGGTCAGCAGGTCGATGTTGCCCGCGGCCTTGTGCCCGAAGGTGAAGTTCTCGCCCACCACGACCTCGGCCGCGTGCAGCCGCTCGACCAGCACCTCGTGCACGAAGCCCTCCGCGGAGATGCGGGAGGTCTCGCGGGTGAACGGCAGCACGCAGAACACGTCCACGCCCAGCTGCTCGACGAGCTCGGCGCGACGGCGCAGCGTGGTCAGCTGCGCGGGATGACTGCCCGGACGCACCACCTCGGAGGGGTGCGGATCGAAGGTCATCAGCACGCACGGCATCTCGCGTCGTCGCGCCTGCGCCACCGCGTGCGCGATGAGCTGCTGATGGCCGCGGTGCACCCCGTCGAAGACACCGATGGTGACGACGCACCGTCCCCAACCACCGGGAATCTGCTCCAAACCACGCCAGCGCTGCACGAACAGCAGCCTACTTCCCGGCCGAACCCGCCGAGCGAACCCCGGTGCCGATCGGCGGGGCCGGGTTCAGCCGGCCGGAACGATCACCAGGACCGGCTTGGCCTTGCGGTCCCGGTCCTGGACCAGGGCGACCGCCCTGCCCTCCGGGTCGAACATGCCGTAGGTGCCCTCGACCTGGGCCGCGGGCACGTGCTGGCCGTGCGAGAGCGCGCGAGCGGTGGCGGCGTCGACGTTGCGGCGCGGGAAGGCGGTCTCCACCGCCTCGTCCAGGCTCATCGACAGACCCGGGTCCTCGGCGAGCTGGTCGAGCGTGCGCGCCTTGGCCAGGCCGAACGGGCCGACGCGGGTGCGCCGCAGCTCCCCGAGGTGGCCACCGACGCCCAGCGCCGCGCCCAGGTCGCGGGCCAGCGCGCGCACGTAGGTACCCGAGGAGCACTCCACGAGCACGTCCAGCTCGGTGGTGGCCTCGGTGCGCCGCAGGTCGAGCAGGTCGAAGCGGGAGACCGTCACCGGCCGCGCGGCCAGCTCGACCGCCTCGCCGTTGCGGGCCATCTCGTAGGCGCGGCGGCCGTTGACCTTGATCGCGCTGACCGCGCTGGGCACCTGCTGCAGGTCGCCGGTGAGCTCGGCGATGCCCTCGCGGACGGCGTCCTCGGACACCTGGGACCCGTCGGCCTCGGCGAGGACCTCGCCCTCGGCGTCGTCGGTGGTCGTCGACGCGCCCAGCCGGATGGTGGCCAGGTAGGCCTTGGTGTCCAGCGCCAGGTGCCCCAGCAGCTTGGTCGCCCGCTCCAGCCCCAGCACCAGCACGCCGGTGGCCATCGGGTCGAGGGTGCCCGCGTGCCCGACGCGTCGGGTGCCCATGATGCGGCGCACCTTGGACACCACGTCGTGCGAGGTCATGCCCGCCGGCTTGTCGACGACCAGCAGGCCGGGCGGAACTTCGGTGCGCTGCTTGCGGGATCCCTCGGACACGGCGAGCCATCATACGGAGCGGGGCGACCAGGTCGGACACCGCCGCTGCGCCCCGGGTGCTCGCTGTTCTCATCAGAAGTCGACGGCGCCCGGGGCGGGAGACGCGAGGTCAGGTCGTGGCGGGAGCGTCCCGCAGTGCTCCGGTGATCGCCCAGCGTCCGGAGCGCACCCGCCACAGGAGGCTGATCAGCCGGAAGACCAGCAGCAGGGTCAGCCCGGTCCAGATGCCGACCAGTCCCCAGCCGAAGGCCAGCGACAGCCAGATCATCGGCAGGTAGCCGAGGAAGGCGCTCAGGATCGTCGCGGTGCGCAGGAACGCGGCGTCACCGGCGCCCAGGAACACCCCGTCCAGCGCGAAGACCACACCGGAGATCGGCTGCTGGAGCACGAAGAACCACCAGGCCTGCCCGATCACGGCCAGCACCGCCTGGTCCGAGGTGAACACCCCGGGCAGCACCCCGGCCAGCGAGGCGAACAGCACGGCCAGCAGCACCCCGAAGGCCAGCCCGTACCAGCTCACCTGCCGCGCGATGCCCTTGGCCCGCGACGCCGAACCGGCGCCCAGGGCGGCCCCGACCAGCGACTGCGCCGCGATCGCCAGCGAGTCCAGCACCAGCGACAGGAAGCTCCACAGCTGCCACACCACCTGGTGGGCGGCGGCGGTCTCGGCACCGGTGCGCGCGGCCACCGAGGTCGCCGACAGGAAGCACACCTGGAAGGCCAGGGTGCGCAGCACCAGGTCCCGGCCGAGGCCGAGCTGGGCGCGCATCTTGGCGAGGTCGGGGCGCAGCGGCGCCCGCTCGACCACCAGCGCCCGCACGAACAGGCTCGCCGCGATGGCCTGGCCGATCAGGTTGGCCACCGCCGAGCCCTCCAGGCCCCAGCCCACCGGGTAGACCAGCACCGGGCACAGCGCGGCCGACACCCCGTTGCCCACCAGCACGTGGCGCAGCGGGCGGACGGTGTCCTGCACCCCGCGCATCCAGCCGTTGCCCGCCATGGTGATCAGCACCAGCGGCGCCCCGCACAGCGCGATGCGCAACCAGCGCGCAGCGGCATCGGCCACCGGGCCCGGGCCGGCCAGCAGCTCGGCAACCGGAACCGCGAGCACCTGCGCGGCCAGCAGCAGGACCAGCCCGACCGACACTCCCAGCCAGGTCGCCTGCACGCCCTCGGCGACCGCGTCGGTGCGCCGGCCCGCGCCGTGCAGCCGGGCGGTGCGCGCCGTGGTCCCGTAGGTCAGGAAGGTCAGCTGGCTGGAGATCAGCGTGAACAGCGTCCCGCCGAGCGCCAGACCGGCCAGCGGCACCGCACCGAGGTGCCCGACCACGGCCGTGTCCACCAGCACGTACAGCGGTTCAGCGGCCAGCACCCCCAGCGCGGGGATCGCCAGCGACAACAACCGTCGCGCGGAAACCCGCTCGCCAACCTCGGACAAACCCGCGATCTCCTCTTAGCTCACCGAACGACCTCGAAGCACCATAGCGGCGAGCCCCGACAGCGCGACGGTGGTCAGCCGTCGAGCAGCGGAGCCGCCTCGAGCGCCTTGCGGATCGCGGCCAGGATCGACTCCTCGTCGCCGCGCGCGGTGAACCCGGCCGCCAGCCGGTGGCCGCCACCACCGCAGGCCGTGGCGACGTGGCCCACGTGCACGCGACTGTCGGCCCGCAGCGAGACCGACCAGTGGTCCGTTTCGATCTCCTTGAGCACCGCGGCCACCTCGGCCTCGTCAGCGGTGCGGATGATGTCGATGACGCTGTCCAGGTCCTCGTTCTGCAAGCCCTCGTACTGCTCGCGCCGCACGGTGGCGTGCACGAACCCCAGGCCCTGGGCCTGGTCGGGCTCCAGCTCGGCCCCGCCCAGCACCGAGGACAGCATGCCGAGGAAGCCGAACGGGTGGGTGTCCATCAGCTTGCGGGTCGTGGCGTCCGGGTCGACCCCGGCGGCCAGCAGGCGCTCGGCGACCCGGTGGGTCTCCGGCCGGACGTACCGGAACGAGCGCGTGTCGGTGACCAGCCCGGCGTAGAGGCACCGCGCGATCGGCAGGTCGAGCTCCGCGCCCAGCTCGTCGAGCAGCCGCAGCACGATCAGCACCGTGGCCTCGGCGGTCTCGTCGACCACCCGGACCGTGCCGTAGCAGGTGTTGCCCTCGTGGTGGTCGACCACGATCACGTCGCCGCCTGCCGCGATGCTCGCGTCCACCCGGTCCGACAGCGACCCCAGCCGCTCCACGCTGCCGCTGTCGCAGGCCACCAGCACCGGCGGCACAGCGGGAACCTCCGAGGCCGGCACCACCAGGCCGTCGACGTCGAGCTCGCGCAGGGAGCGCGGTGTCTCCTCCGGATGCCCGAAGGAGACCCGGACGGTCGCGCCGCGCCGGTGCAGCGCCCGGCCCAGGGCGAGAGCGCTGCCCAACGCGTCGGCATCCGGGTTCACGTGCCCCAGCAGGGTCACGTCGGAGGCCGTGGCGAGCTTGCCCGCTGCCGCCTCCACGGCATCGGAGAGCCGGTTCGCCTCGCCGGTTAGCCCACCCACAGGTCACCTCCGAAAACGGCGGTCGCGCGACCGCCAGGGTCAAACGCACCCCATGTCGCGCCGGGACTCAACCATCTTGTGGGTTACGACGCACATCCTGCTCGAGATCGTCCTCTTCGTCGACACCGTCGGTGTCCGCCTGGTCATCCCCGGTCGTGCGGTACGGGTCCGGGTCGCCCGCCGGGGTCGCGCCGGAAGCGAGCCGCGCGACCTCCTCGTCGGCCTCCTTGGCCTGGGCCAGCAGCTCGTCGAGGCGACGGGCGTGCTCCGGGACCGCGTCGGCCTCGAAGGTCAGCGTCGGCGTGAACCGCACGCCGGTCTGCTGGCCGACCCTGGACCGCAGCACCCCGGTCGCGCTGTGCAGCGCCGCCGCCGTCGAGGCGTAGTCGGCGTCATCGCCGAACACGGTGTAGTAGACCGTGGCATCCCGCAGGTCCGGGGTGACCCGCGCATCGGTGATCGTCACCATGGCCAGCCGAGGGTCCTTGACCTCGTGCTCCAGCCCGGACGCGACGATCTGCGCGATGCGCTTGGCCAGTCTGCGGGCGCGCGCCGTATCAGCCACGACGCACCTCCTTCTGCGAAAAGTTCTTCGGAACCCGCGGTGACCCGGCGGGCGTGTCCTCTCTTCGAAGTGGCAGACCCACTTCCTCCTGCGGTGAGCAGCCCGTCAGCTCGCACCGCCGGGGGTTCTGAGCGGCTTCGCGGCGCGGACGCCGCCGAGGTGGCCGCGTTCCGCTCGGATTCTCTACCCGCACCACCGAGCAGGACGACCCGGCGCACGCCTCAGTCCTCCGGGCCCAGCATGCGCCGCCGGGCCGCGAGCAGCTCCAGCTCGGGACGAGCGGCGACCAGCCGCTCGCACGCCTCCAGCACCTCGCGCACGTGCGCGGCATCGCCGGAGACGGCCGCGACGCCGAGCTGCGCGCGGCGGTAGAGGTCCTGGTCACCGGCTTCCGAGACGGCCACCTCGAAGCGGCGGCGCAGCTCCGCCAGCACCGGGCGGATCACGCCTCGCTTCTGCTTGAGCGAGCGGACGTCGCCGAGCAGGACGTCCAGCTCCAGCGCACCGACGTACACGAGTGGCCCCCTACGACCGCCGCGCAGGGGGCCCGTGCGGACCCCCTGCGCGTCAGCGGAATCAGGTGCGCGGCTTCTCGCGCATCTCGTACGGCTCGATGATGTCGCCGACCTTGATGTCGTTGTACGACCCCAGGGTCAGACCGCACTCGAAGCCGTCCCGGACCTCCACGGCGTCGTCCTTGAACCGCTTCAGCGAGTTGACGCTGAGGTTCTCGGCGACCACCACGTTGTCCCGCAGCAAGCGCGCCTTGGCGTTGCGCTTGACGATGCCGTCGGTGACCATGCAGCCGGCGATGGTGCCGACCTTCGAGGACTTGAAGACCTCGCGGACCTCGGCGCGGCCCAGCTCGACCTCCTCGTACTCGGGCTTGAGCATGCCCTTGAGGGCCTGCTCGATGTCCTCGATGGCCCGGTAGATCACCGAGTAGTACCGGATCTCCACGCCCTCGCGGTTGGCGACCTCGGCCGCCTTGCCCTCGGACCGGACGTTGAAGCCCAGCACGATGGTGTTCTCCGCGGTGGCGAGGTTGATGTCCGACTCGTTGATGCCACCGACGCCGCGGTGGATGACCCGCAGCTCGACCTCTTCGCCGACGTCGATCTTGCCCAGGGACTCCTCGAGCGCCTCGACGGTACCCGAGTTGTCGCCCTTGATGATCAGGTTCAGCTGGTTGGTCTCCTTGAGCACCTTGTCCAGGTCCTCGAGGCTGACCCGCTTGCGCTTGGCGGCGTTCTGCGCCTCGCGGATGCGGGCCCCGCGGCGGTCGGCGATCTGCCGGGCCACGCGGTCCTCGTCGACGACCAGGAAGGTGTCGCCGGCACCCGGCACCGAGGTGAACCCGATGACCTGCACCGGACGGGACGGCAGCGCTTCGGTGACGTCCTCGTCGTTCTCGTTGATCATCCGGCGGACGCGCCCGTAGGCGTCACCGGCGACCACCGAGTCGCCGACGCGCAGCGTTCCTCGCTGCACCAGCACCGTGGCGACCGGACCACGACCGCGGTCCAGGTGCGCCTCGATGGCCACGCCCTGCGCGGGCATGCCCGGGTTGGCCCGGAGGTCCAGCGCCGCGTCGGCGGTCAGCAGGATCGCCTCCAGCAGGCCCTCGATGTTCTGCCCCTGCTTGGCCGAGATCTCGACGAACATGGTGTCGCCGCCGTACTCCTCGGCCACCAGGTTGTACTCGGTGAGCTGCTGGCGGATCTTGTCCGGGTTGGCGCCCTCGACGTCGATCTTGTTCACCGCGACCACGATCGGCACGTCGGCCGCCTGGGCGTGGTTGATCGCCTCCACCGTCTGCGGCATGACGCCGTCGTCGGCGGCGATGACCAGCACCGCGATGTCGGTCGACTTCGCACCGCGGGCACGCATGGCGGTGAACGCCTCGTGACCCGGGGTGTCGATGAAGGTGATCGGCCGCTCGACGCCCTCGAGCTCGCTGACGACCTGGTAGGCGCCGATGTGCTGGGTGATGCCACCGGCCTCGCCCGCCTGCACGTTCGCCTTCCGGATCGTGTCCAGCAGGCGCGTCTTGCCGTGGTCGACGTGACCCATCACGGTGACCACCGGCGGCCGAGCGCTGAGCTCCTCCTCGGAGGAGTTCGGGTCGCCGTAGCTGATGTCGAAGGACTCCAGCAGCTCCCGGTCCTCGTCCTCCGGAGACACCATCTCGATGGTGTAGTTCATCTCCTGGCCGAGGAGCTCGAGGATCTCGTCGGAGACCGACTGCGTCGCGGTGACCATCTCGCCGAGGTGGAACATCGCCTGCACCAGCGAGGCCGGGTTGGCGTTGATCTTCTCGGCGAAGTCGGTCAGCGAAGCACCGCGGCGCAGGCGGAGGGTCTCGCCGTTACCGCGCGGGAGGCGGACGCCGCCGACCGACGGCGCCTGCATGTTCTCCATGTACTCCTGGCGCTTCTGCCGCTTCGACTTGCGGCCGCGCTTGGCCGGCCCACCGGGACGACCGAAGGCACCGGCCGTGCCGCCGCGACCACCGGGACCGCCCGGACGGCCACCGCCACCGGGACGACCGCGGAAGCCACCACCGGCCGGGGCGCCACCGCCGCCGCCACCACCGGGGCCACCGCGGAAACCGCCGCCGCCACCACCGGGACGACCGCCACCGCCGGGACGGCCACCGCCGCCACCGCCGGGGCCACCGCGGCCGCGGCCACCGCCGCCACCGGGACCACCGCTCTGACCGCCGCGAGGCGGGCGCTGCGGCATCATGCCCGGGTTCGGGCGCGGGGGCATCATGCCCGGGTTCGGGCGGTTGCCACCGCCGCCGCCCTCACCGCGCGGGGCGTTGCCGCCACCGGCGGGGGCGTTGCCGGCACCCTGGCCGCCGCCCTGACCGCCCTGGCCGCCGCCCTGGCGCTGCTTGTCCGGACCACCGCGGCCGGGGCCCTGCTGGCCTCCGCCCTTCGGCGGGCCCGGACGCGGCGGGCGCTGCTGCGGAGCACCCTGACCGACGCCGAACGGGTTGTTGCCGACGCGCGGCTGCTTCGGCCCCGGCTTGGGGGGCTTCGGACCCGGCTTCGGCGCGGAACCGGACTCCTCACCGGACTTGGGACCCGGCTTCGGACCGGGCTTGGGCGCCGCCGGCTTGTCGGACTTGGCCGCGGGAGCCTGGTCGGCCTTGGCGGCCGGAGCCTGCTCCTCGGGCTTGGACTCTGGTTTCGGACCCGGCTTGGGGCCGGGCTTCGGACCGGGCTTGGGCGCGGAACCGGACGCGGCCGGTCCCGGCTTCGGGCCGGGCTTGGGTCCTGGCTTGGGCGCCGCTGCGGCGTCGGAACCGGCGGGCTTGGCCTCGGCCGGCTTTCCTTCGCCCTTCTTCGCGGACTTGGCACCCATCGCGTCGCGCAGCCTGCGCGCCACCGGTGCTTCCACGGTGGACGACGCGGACTTCACGTACTCGCCCTGCTCGGCGAGCTTGTTCAGGACTTCCTTGCTTGTGACACCGAGCTCTTTCGCGAGCTCATGTACGCGGGCCTTGCCTGCCACTGCTCTCCTCATCTGGGTGAGGCCGGGCGGCAGTCCCGCTCGACCTCGTCCTATCGCCGATGCGCGTTCATGGCTTCAGCTTCACGGCTGATTCATGACGGGTCGACCTGCTTTCCTTCGGTTGCCTGGCGCGGGACGGATCCCGCGTCGGTCATGTCGCGAGCCACCGAGTGCTCGGTGCTCAAGTGCTGGTGCACCAACGAGGTGTCGAGCGCCTTCTGCACGCGCAGAGCGCGCGGGAACGCCCGCCGCCGTTCCGCCTGACGCAGGCACGCCGGATCGGGGTGCAGCCAGGCACCCCGGCCCGGGAGCCGGTGTCGCGGATCGGGAACGGCGGCCGGAACGGACCGGCCGACCTCAGCCACCACACGCAGTAGCTCAGCGGCCGACGTCCGGGTACGACATCCCACACACGTACGAACCGGTAGATGGCGCTCGCCATTCCCGGGCTCACTCGTGTGGATCGGGTCGCTCCCCTCGCGTCGGCCTCCGCGTCGATTCTAACCCGAGGCCGTCACTCGGCCGAACCCACGGTCGGCAGACCGTCGATGTCCGGATCAGCACCGGCTTCGGGAATCGGCACGTTGCCGCTCGTGGTCGCCGGCGAGGACGGGTCGGCATCGCTGCGGATGTCGATCCGCCAGCCGGTCAGCCGGGCGGCCAGCCGGGCGTTCTGCCCCTCCTTGCCGATGGCCAGGGACAGCTGGAAGTCCGGCACGATCACCCTGGCGGTCTTGGTGCGCTCGTCGACCACCTCGACCGAGACCACCTTGGCGGGCGAGAGCGAGTTGCCGACGAAGGTCGCCGGGTCGTCCGAGTAGTCGATGATGTCGATCTTCTCGCCGCCCAGCTCGCTCATCACGTTGCGCACCCGGGCGCCCATCGGGCCGATGCAGGAGCCCTTGGCGTTGACGCCGGTGACCGTGGAGTGCACCGCGATCTTGGAGCGGTGCCCGGCCTCGCGCGCCACCGCCGGGATCTCCACGGTGCCGTCGGCGATCTCCGGGACCTCCAGCGCGAACAGCCTGCGCACCAGGTTCGGGTGGGTGCGCGACAGCGAGATCTGCGGGCCGCGCGCGCTGCGCGAGACGCCGTAGACGTAGCACTTGACGCGGGTGCCGTGCTCGTAGCGCTCACCGGGGACCTGCTCGGCCTGCGGGATGACGCCCTCGCTGTCGCCGATCTGCACGATCACCATGCCGCGCGAGTTGGCCCGCGCGTCGCGCTGGATCACGCCACCGATGATCTCGCCCTCCTTGGCGGCGAACTCGCCGAAGGTGCGCTCGTGCTCGGCGTCGCGCAGCCGCTGGAGGATGACCTGCCGGGCGGTGGTGGCCGCGATCCGGCCGAACCCCTCCGGAGTGTCGTCCCACTCCTCTTCCTTGGTCCCGTCCGGACCCAGCTTGTGCGCGAGCACGCGCACGATGCCGGTCTTGCGGTCCACTTCCACCCGCGCGTGCGGCTGGTGGCCCTCCGTGTGGCGGTATGCGGTGAGCAGGGCCGATTCGATCGCTTCCAGGACCGTCTCGAACGGGATCTCCTTGTCGCGTTCGATCGCCCGCAGCGCCGCGATGTCGACGTTCACCTCGACTCCTCCGTGTCTTCCCGGTCGTCCCCCGTCTGGGAAACGCCGCTCGCAGCTCGCTCCAGCTTGGCCAGTTCCTCCGCAGGCGGCTGCTGGAACTCCACCTCGACCACCGCGCGCTCGACGTCGCGGTAGACGACCCGGCGGAGCTCCCCGCCGACCAGCACCTGCACACCCTCATCATCGGCCAGCCCCACCCGGGCGACCAAGTGCTGGCCGTCGGTGAGCCGGATGTTGACCAGCCGGTTGCGGGCTCGGTGCCAGTGCCGCGCCCGGCTCAGCGGGCGATCCACGCCCGGCGAGGTGACCTCCAGCGTGTAGGAGCCGGCCAGCACGTGCTCGTGCGCGTCAAGCACCTTGGAGACCTCGCGGCTGATGTCGGAGATCTCGTCGAGGCCGACGCCGTCATCGGAGTCGATGACGACCTTGACCAGCCGGCGGCGGCCGGCCTGCTGCACGTCGAGCTCTTCGAGGTCGAAGCCCAGTTCGGCGACGGCCTCGGCGACGACGGGCTCCAGCTGCGCGGTGATCGCACCGCGCGGCGGGCTGGACACGTTGGCACTCCTCGGTGTGGTTCGGGTCTGGGTCAAGCCTGGACGGTTGTTTCCAGGGTTGCTAGTTCGCGGCGCCGGACGGCACGCAGGCGCGAACCGTCCACGACCAGTGCTGCACGTCCCGGCCGCGGTCGCCCAGGGTATCGCGTCGGTCCGCACCCGAGCGCGACGCGGGACCCCTACGATCGGCGGATTGTCTCGCCAGCCGCGCGGACCAGCCACCGCAGCCACCGGAGGTCGCCCGCGCGGAGGACGCGCCGGGGTGTCGCGACGCCCCCGGCAGACCTTGATCATTTCGCGTGCGCGCCGCGCTTTTCGCTGGTGGCCGCGGGGTCGGCCGATCGACGACCAGATCGGTGGAGTCCCCGGGCCGCCTGGCAGGATGGGAAGTCGTGAAGACCCCCTCGCCAATCCTGGGACGGCGCGGCGTCCTGCGGCTGCTGGCGCTGGCCCCCGCGGCGGCGGCGCTGACCGCGTGTTCGTCATCGGCCGAACCGGACCAGCTGCTTCCGGCCGCGCGGGCCGCCAAGCGCGACGCCCGGCTGGCCGACGCGATCGGCAAGGCCCACTCGGAGCTGGCCGTGCGGGCGCGAGCGGTCTCGGCCGCGCGCGGCGCGCACGCGCAGGCCCTGCAGCGCGAGATCGACCGGGTCAACCCCCGCGATCCCGATGACCCGCCGTCGGTGCCCGAGCCGCCGCGCCCGCAGGTTCCCGGTTCCGCCGACGAGGCCGCCGAGCGGCTGCGCACCGCCGCGCGCCGGGCGCAGGAGCAGGCGGCGGAGCTGGCCCCCGGGCTGTCCGCGCACCGGGCAGGCCTGGTCGGTTCGGTGTCGGCCAGCTGCGCGAGCCTGCACGAGGTGCTGGCATGAGCGAACTCCCCGAAACCACCGCGCGGGCGCTGCGCACGGCGATCGGCGCCGAGAACGCCGCGATCTGGGTGTGCGGCCTGGCCCGGGCCTTCGCCGGGGAGTCCCGCGTGCGCGAGGCGATCGACGAGGCGACCGCGGCGCACGAGGAGACCCGCGACTCCGCTGCCGAGGCGATGCGCGCTGCCGGCGCGAAACCGCCGGTGGCCGAGCCCGCCTACGACGTCGGCGAGCCGGTCTCCGACCAGCGCGGTGCGATCGGCCTGCTCATCCGCGCCGAGACCGACTGCCAGGTCGGCTGGCGCGCGGTGCTGGAGGCCGCCGCCGACGCGGGCCTGCGCCGAACCGCCCTGGAGGCGCTCACCACCGCCGCCACCCGGGCCACCCGCTGGCGCCTGACCACCGGCGAAGAACCCGCCGCGGAGAACTTCCCGGGCGCGCCCTGACCCCTCGCGCACCCGCGCGGGGTCAGCTGGGCTGCTGGTCCTGGGGCCAGCCGAGCTTGAGGGCTTCGTTGGTGACGTCGGTGAGCTCGGGATCCTTCTTCGAGGTCTCCTCGCCGATGTAGGCGGAGTCGCCGATGACCACCAGCCGGTCCTGGCGGCCCGAGGCGTAGGCCGCGTCGTCCAGGTCGGGCAGGTCCTCGGTGCCCGCGCGCTCGTCCTCGACCAGGTCGCGGACGTTGCCGGTGCCGTCCTTGGTGGTCAGGGTGTTGAGCCGCTTGGCGCTGTCCGGATCGGGCATCAGCACGGTGACCACCGAGGTGAGCACGCGCGAACCGTCCGGCAGCGTCGTGGTGTACAGCGCCCGGGTGAGGTGCTCGCACTCCTCCTCGGCGAAGAAGGACCGGATCTGCCCGCTGGAGACCTGCTTGCAGCCGTGGAACGCCTCCTCGCGGTGCGAGAGCTCGAAGTGGTAGCGCAGCGGCGGCGGTTGCTGCGGCTCGGCCTGCTCGTCCGAGGGCTTCACGGCCAACCAGATCGCGCCCGAGACGACCGCGACCAGCAGCAGCACCAGTCCGCGCAGCGCCCACCCCAGCGGCGTGACCTTGCGCGGGCCCGGTGGCGGCCCGGCCGGCCCGCCGCCCGCCGGCTGCGGCGTCGGCGCGTGCGTGTACACCGGGCGGGTCGCCTGGTCCGGGGTGGGCGTGGGCATCGCCCGGTCCGGCCTGATCCGCGAGTTGTCCCGCCGCAGCGGCGCGGTCTCGCGCTGCGTGTTGTCCTGTGCTCCCGTCATGTCCTCGGGCACCCCTGTCGCTCCGGCACGATTGCCCACCGTAGCGGTACCGGGTCACGACTCGGATAACCCGATCGTCCGCACTCGTTGATCATCCCAGCGCACGCACGGCTCTCTCCACGTCGTCGGTGGTGTTGTACAGGTGGAACGCCATCCGGGCGCGGCCGTTGCGCGCGGCGCACTCGATCCCGGCAGCGGTGAGCTTCGCCACCGCGTCCGTCCCGGAGATCGACACGATGGCCGACCCGGCCGGTTCCACGCCCAGCCGGGCGCGCAGCTCGTCGGCGAGCCCGGTGCAGTGCGCGGCGACCTCGTGGAGGTCGAGCCCGGCCAGCCACTCCATCGAGGCGGCGGCGCCGACCTGCGCGAGCCACACCGGCGAGAGGTCGAGCCGGCGCGCGTCGGAGGCCAGCCGCATCGGCAGCCCGTAGGTGCTCTCCCACGGCCGCTCGGCGGCGTACCAGTTCCCGCTGTGCGGGGTGATCTCCGGCGCGTCGGGGTGCACGGCCAGCCAGGCCGCCCCGCGCGGCGCCAGCAGCCACTTGTAGCCGTGGCAGACCACCCAGTCGGCCCAGTCCAGCGGCTGCGGCAGCCAGCCCGCCGATTGCGTCGCGTCCAGCAGCACCCGGGTTCCGCGCTCCTCGCGGGCGCGCCGCAGGGCGTCGAGGTCGGCGATGCGGCCGTCGGCCGACTGCACGACGCTGACCGCGACCAGGTCGTGCTCGGGGGCCAGCTTGCCGACGTCGTCGAGGTCCACCGCGGTGATCTCGACCCCCTCCTGGGCCGCGAAGGGGAACAGCAGGCTGGTGAAATCCTCCTCGGCCACCAGCACCCGGAGACCGGGTTCGACACCGGCCGCGACCAGCCCGACCAGCTGCGAGGCGCTCGCCCCGATCGCGACCCGCTCGGCACCCACGCCGATCAACCGCCCGAAGGCGGCGCGCGCGGCGACCACGTGCTCGTCGAAGTCCCCCGGTTTGGCGCGCCCGCTCGCCCAGTTCGCCACGGCCTCGGTGACCGCCTGCGCGGCGAACGTCGGCGGGACGCCGATGCTCGCGGTGTTGAGGTAACCGTCGGGGACGTCGAAGCTGGCGCCGAAAGCTGATCGCATGAGCGCATCGTCCCACCGACGAGGCCGGAGCGGGGCCGACTGCATACGGTTGGACCATGCACAGCGAAGAGATCGAGATCCGCACCGGGAGCGCCGAGGTGGTCCGCGACCTGCGCGACGAGTGCCGCCGCTTCCTGCGCTCGGCCGGCGCCGAGGAGGGGCTGCTCAACGTCTGGGTCCCGCACGCCACCGCGGGCCTGGCCATCATCGAGACCGGCGCGGGCAGCGACGACGACCTGCTCGCCGCGCTGCGCGACCTGCTGCCCGCCGACGACCGCTGGCGCCACCGGCACGGCTCGCCCGGTCACGGACGCGACCACGTGCTGCCCGCGTTCGTACCGCCCTACGCCACGATCCCGGTCGTCGGCGGCGCGATGGCGCTGGGCACCTGGCAGTCGGTCTGCCTGGTCGACACCAACGCCGACAACCCGGTCCGCCGGGTGCGCTTCAGCTTCATCAGCGGGTGACTGGAAGGTTCCCCCGCTCGTCCCCGTCCGCGAGCAGCAGGAAAGTTCCCCTCCCCGCAGCGGCGTGCGAGGAAGGGACCCTTCACCGCTCCGCTGCGGGAGTGGCAGGAAGGTTCCCACGCGCGAGGCCGGGCGGAGTGACAGCGAGATTCCCCTCCCGCCGAGCGGCAGGAAGGTTCCCCGCTCGCCTCCGGCTACCGGGTCAGGAACTCCTGCAGCCCGCCGAGGTCGTCGGTGTTGATGTGGTCGACGCCGACCTCGTCGAACACCGTCCAGACCGCCTCGCGCTCCGGGCCCTCCTCGTCCGGGGTCGCCCAGAACCGCACCCGCTGCCCCGCCGCGTGCGCCTCGGCGACGACGCGCTCCAGCTCGGCGCGCTCCTCGGCGGGCATCTCCCCGGTGCCGTCCCAGCTGAACGCGTTCGTCCAGTCCTCGGAGACCAGCGGGACCAGCGCCGGGTCGCGGCCGATGTCGCCGCCGACCGAGCCGTCGAGGAACGCGTAGCGGTCGGTCATGCCCTCGACGAGCTCGTAGGGCTTGTCGCCGGAGACGACCGCGGTCACCGGGCCGGGCGTGACCTGCCCGTCGGCGTAGCGCGTGAACAGACCCGCGTACTTCGGCTGGCGCTGGATCTCGTCCAGTCGCCGGACACCGTCCTCGCCGAAGGTCTTGAAGCCGATCAGCAGCTGGAAGTCCGGCGGCAGGGTGCCGCCGTCCCGCTGCGCGAGCAGCGGGTCGAGGTAGAGCGACTCGATGGTGCGGTCGGGGCGCAGCTGGAACGGGTCGTGCCCGATCAGCAGGGCGTCGCCCACCGGGTAGACGTCGGCCTCGACGCTGGTGAAGCCGTGGTCCAGCGCGTCGAACAGCGGCCGGTCGTGCAGGTAGTCGTTGTGCGCGTGGGCCTGCGGCAGCGGCTCGACCGCCGCCGAGGCGGGCGCGGCCGCGGGCGCGACGAGCAACAGCGCCAGCGCGGCGAGCGCGGACGAGAGCAGGGTTCGCATGAAGAAGCCTCCGGTACCGATCGGGTGATCGATACCGGAGGCTAAGGACACCGCCCCACCATCAGGTGAACAACGGCGCGGGCTGGCGGGATTCAGCCAGCGTTCTGGGAGATCAGCTGCGCCACGGCGGCATCCGGGTCGACCTCGGCGCGCTCGCCGGACCTGCGGTCGCGGACCTCCACGACCCCGTTGGCCAGGCCCTTGCCGACGACCAGGATCGTGGGCAGGCCGAGCAGCTCGGCGTCGGCGAACTTCACGCCCGGCGACGCGGTGCGGTCGTCCAGGAACACCTGCACCCCGGCCGCGTCCAGCTCGGCGGCCATCTCCTCCGCGCGCGAGCGCACGGTGTCGTCCTTGCCCGCGATGACCACGTGCACGTCGGCGGGGGCGACCTCGCGCGGCCACACCAGCCCCATCTCGTCGTGGCTCTGCTCGGCGATCGCGGCCACCAGGCGCGAGACGCCGACGCCGTAGGAGCCCATCGTGATCCGCTTCGGCTTGCCGTCCTGCCCCAGCGCGTCCAGGCCGAAGGCGTCGGCGTACTTGCGGCCGAGCTGGAAGATGTGGCCGATCTCGACACCGCGCGCGGCGACCAGCGTGCCGTTGCCGTCGGGCGACGGGTCGCCCTCGCGCACCTCGGCGGCCTCGATGGTGCCGTCCGGGGTGAAGTCGCGTCCGCACACCAGGTCCACCACGTGGTGGTCGGACTTGTCCGCACCGGTCACCCACGCCGTGCCGGTGACGATCCGCGGGTCGACCAGGTAGCGAACACCGTTGTCCTGCAGCGCCTTCGGACCGATGTAGCCCTTGACCAGGAACGGGTTGGCGGCGAAGTCGCCCTCCTCGAGCAGCGCGACCTCGGCGGGCTCCAGCGCTGCCTCGAGGCGCTTCATGTCGACCTCGCGGTCGCCGGGCACGCCCACGCCCAGCAGCTCCCACTCCTCGGCGCCCGGCTGGCGGATCTTGACCAGCACGTTCTTCAGCGTGTCGGCAGCGGTGAACTTGCGGTCGGTGTTGGCGTTGAGGAAGTCGACCAGGGTCTCGATCGTCGGCGTGTTGGGGGTGTGGTGCACCTCGGCGGCCGACTTGCCCTCGATCGGCTCCGCGGCGGGCGCCGGGGTGACCACGGCCTCGACGTTGGCCGCGTAGCTCGAATCGGTGCTGCGCACGAAGGTGTCCTCACCGGTCTCGCTCTCGGCGAGGAACTCCTCGGAGGCCGAACCGCCCATCGCGCCGGAGGTCGCGGCCACGATCACGTAGCGCAGGCCGACCCGGTCGAAGATGCGGATGTAGGCGTCCCGGTGCAGCTGGTAGGAGCTGTTGAGGCCCTCGTCGTCGAGGTCGAACGAGTAGGAGTCCTTCATGACGAACTCGCGGCCGCGCAGGATGCCCGCGCGGGGGCGCTCCTCGTCCCGGTACTTGGTCTGGATCTGGTACAGCATGACCGGGTAGTCCTTGTAGGAGCTGTACTCGCCCTTGACCGTCAGCGTGAAGAGCTCCTCGTGGGTGGGGCCGAGCAGGTAGTCGGCACCCTTGCGGTCCTTGAGGCGGAAGACGTTCGGGCCGTACTCGGTCCACCGGTTCGAGGCCTCGTAGGGCTCCTTCGGCAGCAGCGCGGGGAGGTGGATCTCCTGGGCCCCGATGGCGTCCATCTCCTGGCGCACGACCTCCTCGACCTTGCGCAGCACGCGCAGACCGAGCGGCAGCCAGGAGTAGATGCCCGGCGCGACGCGGCGCACGTAGCCGGCGCGGACGAGGAGCTTGTGGCTCGGCACCTCGGCGTCGGCCGGATCCTCGCGCAGCGTACGCAGGAACAACGTCGACATCCTCGTGATCACGGCTAGAGCTCCTCGTTCGGCCTGGATTGGTTAACCGGCAGGGTAGCGAGTCCCCCTGGGGCCTCCACCAGCGGATTACCGCCGCGCCACCGCCCGGTCGGACCATTGTCCCGCGCCGACGACGGGGGCAGGCTCGGTGGTCGGACTGATGGGGGCGATTCCATGTGCGCTCAGCCCGTTCGGCAGGCCCCGAACTCGGGCGCCCAGCTCGGCCTGCGGCTCAGGTTGACCGGCCAGCGGGCGGTGACCAGGTTCTTCGCCCTGATCGGCGATCCGTTCGCGCGGCTGCTGTGCTCGCCGTGGCGCGATGATCCGTACGCGCACTACGCGGTGCTGCGCGCCGAGGGGCCGGTGGTGCGCACCCGCTTCGGCGTGCACGCGGTGACCACGCACGCGCTGTGCGAGGAAGTGCTGCGCGATCGTCGGTTCGGGGTTCGCGACAGCCGCGGCGACTACGCCGATCCGACCGCGGCCGCGGTGGACCTCCAGCTCTCGCTGCTGGAGCAGGACCCGCCGGACCACACGCGGTTGCGCAAGCTGGCGGCCCCGGCGTTCCGGCCGCGCCGGATGGCCCAGTTCCGGTCGCGGATCACCGAGGTCGCCGACGAGCTGCTGGCCGAGACCGCCGGACGGCGCGAGTTCGACGTGGTGCGCGACTTCGCCACCCCCTTGCCGGTGCGGGTGATCTGCGAGCTGATGGGGCTGCCTCCGCTGGACGCGCAGCGGCTGGCGCACCACGGGCGGATCCTCTCCGGCGCGCTCGACGGCGTGCAGTCCGGGCGTCAGCTGCGCCGGATGCGCGAGTCCTACGCCGCGATGGACGCGCTGTTCGAGGAGCTGGTCGCGCAGCGCCGGAGCTCGCCGGGCGACGACGTCGTCAGCGACCTGGTCGCGGCGGTCGACGAGGACGAGCTCACCGGGCGGGAACTGGTGCAGCTGTGCACGCTGCTGCTGGTCGCGGGCTTCGAGACGACGGTGAACCTCATCGCCAACGGCACCAGGGCGCTGCTCGACCATCCCGCGCAGTGGGAACAGCTCAAGGCCGACCCGTCGCTGGCCCCCGCGGTCGTCGAGGAGACGCTGCGCTGGGATCCGCCGGTGCAGATGACCGTCCGGGTGGCGCACGAACCCGTCACCCTCGACGGCCACCGCTTGCCGACCGACACCCCGGTGATCCTCCTGCTCGCCTCGGCGGGCCGCGACCCCCAGGCCCACCGGGCCCCGAACACCTTCGACATCACCCGGCCGGAGACCTCCGACCACCTGGCCTTCTCCTCGGGGATCCACTACTGCCTCGGCGCTCCCCTGGCCCGCATCGAGGGCGAGATCGCCTTCCGCTCCCTGGCCACCCACCTCCCCGACCTCAACCCCCACCCGGCCCGCTCCCCCACCCCCCGACCAACCACGGTCATCCACGGCCCCAAAACCCTCCCCACCACCACCTGACCCCTCCGAATCACCTCCCAATCCGTATGCGGAATCACCTCCCAATCGGGGTGCGGAATTACCTCCCAATCCGTGTTGCGGTTGGAAGGGTTTTCGGAAAATCGCCTTATCGGGTGGGATTCGGATGGGTGGCGCATCAGGCCGGACGGATTCGTCCTCGTATATGACGTGGGGTTTGCGAACAAGCCGCCTCCGGTGGCGGAGATCGACGTCCCGGTATTTCGGCGCGCTGAGGCCTTGGCCGCCGGACTGACCGACGAGCAGCTGCAGAGCAGCATGTTCAAGCGCGTCCTGTGGGGCGTGTACACGACCTGGAACACACCGCTGACGCACGAGCTCAAGTGCGCGGCCGCCGCGCTGACCGTGCCCGAGGGCTCGGTGATCACCGGGCGCTCCGCAGCCGTGCTGCGCGGCGTACCCCTGGCCGACTTCGGCGCCCCCGTCGAGGTGCTCGTGCCGAGCGAGCAGTCGGTGCTGCGGCGCAGGGGGCTGCGATGCTCTTCGGCTCGGATTTCCGAGCGGGAGCACTCGGAGTGGGGGCGGATCGGGGTGGCCGGGTTCGCCCGGGCCGGGTTCGACCTGCTGAAGCAGCGGGGCGCGGCGCGGGCCGTGGCCCACTGCGACGCCTTGTTGCACGCCGGAGTCCTGTCCGTGGAGGAGATCGCGGGCTTCCTCGCTGGGCGCCGCGATCACGGCGTTCGCCGGGCGCTGTCGCGGCTGCCGCTGCTCGACGGGCGGGCTGAGTCGGTGCCGGAGTCGGTGCTGCGGGTGGAGCTGGTCCTCGGCGGGTTGCATCCGGTGCCGCAGTGGGAGGTCTTCGACGGGGAGGACTTCGTCGCGCGGCTCGATCTGGCCTTCCCCGAGGTGCTGGTCGCCGTCGAGTACGACGGCGGTTGGCACGCCGCCCCGGAGCAGATCGGGCGGGACCGGGCCAGGCGCGCCCGGCTGCACGCGCTCGGCTGGCGGGTTCTCGTCGTCACCCACGACGAGCTGCGCGGCGAGCTCGACGCCCTGCTCGCGCGGATCTGCGCGGCCGTGCGCGCGACGGGCGCGGCGACGGCGTGACCTACCCTGGGTGCGTGTTGGTTCTGCTGCCTCCTTCGGAGACCAAGGCCACCGGTGGCGACGGAGCGCCGCTGGACCTGGCGTCCCTGTCGCACCCGGAGTTGACCGCGACCCGCCGCGCGATCGCCGAGGAGCTGTCCGCGCTGGCCGAGGACGTGCCGCGCAGCCTGGAGGTGCTCGGGCTCTCCGAGCGGCAGGCCGAGGAGGTCAGGCGCAACGGCGAGCTGTGGAGCTCGCCGACCGCGCCCGCGCTGGAGCGCTACACCGGGGTGCTCTACGACGCGCTGGACATCGGGTCGCTGTCCGAGATCGAGCGCAAGCAGGCCGATGCGCGGCTGGCGGTCGCCTCGGCGCTGTTCGGGCTGGCCAGGGGCACCGACGCGATCCCCGCCTACCGCCTCTCCGGCGGAGGCTCGCTGCCCGGGCTGGGCACCTTGCGCAGCACCTGGCGCCCGGTGCTCGAACCGCTCCTCGCCGACGCCGACGAGCTGATCGTGGACCTGCGGTCGGGCGCCTACGCCGCCCTCGCTCGCACGCCCGGCGCGGTTCAGGTGCGGGTGCTCTCCGAGGACGCCTCGGGCGAGCGCAAGGTGGTCAGCCACCACAACAAGTCGCACAAGGGCAAGCTGGCCCGCGCCCTGGCCCGGTCGTCCGAGGAGCCCGCGAGCGTCGAGGACGTCCTGGAGGTCGCCGCGGGCGCCGGGCTGCGCGCGGAGCGCGAGGGCGAGCGCGCGCTGTGCGTGGTCACCAGCGCGTGACGCGGGCAACATCACGACTTCAGGTAGGATCCGCGGTGTCCTGAGCCGGTCGTCGACCGGCCGCGAGCGCCGGGTTCCCGTCGCGTTCGCCCACCATCGGCGCGTCATCGCGCCGGGCTCGTCCTCGTGATCGCCCGCGGCAAACCCGCGACGCCTCCCCGTGACGTGCCATGTCCCGGGGAGTGCTCTTCGTGCCTTCGTCCACCACGCCCGAACGCTCGCGCCGTCCGCGCAAGCGCCGCTCGCAGGCCCAGCCGCAGCAGGTCAAGCGGAGCCTGTTCGACCAGGCGGGCGTGACCGCGGTCGATCCCGCGCCCTTCGCCGACCTCGGGCTACCGAACCGCCTGGTGAGCGCCTTGCACGACAACGGGCTGACCGAGGCGTTCCCGATCCAGGCCGCCACGATCCCGGACGCGCTGACCGGTCGCGACGTGCTCGGCCGCGGCCAGACCGGCTCGGGCAAGACGCTGGCCTTCGGCCTGCCGCTGCTCGCCCTGCAGACCGAGCAGGCGCGCCCGCTGCACCCGCGCGCGCTGGTGCTGGTGCCCACCCGCGAGCTGGCCACCCAGGTCACCGACTCGCTCAAGCCGATGGCCAAGGCGCTGGGGCGCTACGTGCGCGAGGTCGTCGGCGGCACCTCGTTCAACCGGCAGGTCGAGACGCTGCGTCGCGGCGTGGACGTGCTGGTCGCGACGCCGGGCAGGCTCGCCGACCACGTGCGGCAGGGCACCTGCGTGCTGTCCGAGGTGGAGCGGACCGCGCTCGACGAGGCCGACCAGATGGCCGACATGGGCTTCCTGCCGCAGGTCCGCCAGCTGCTGGACCTGGTTCCCGCCGACGGGCAGCGGCTGCTGTTCTCGGCCACGCTCGACGGCGACGTGGACAAGCTGGTCGAGCGCTACATGACCGAGCCGGTGGTGCACTCGCTGGCGCCGCCGGCCGCCAGCGTGGACAGCATGGACCACCACCAGTTCCTGGTGCAGGCCACCGAGAAGCAAGCGGTGCTCGCCCAGATCGGTTCGCGCGAGGGGCGCACGATCATGTTCGTGCGCACCAAGCACCACGCCGACCGGCTGGCCAAGAAGCTCCGCGCGGTGGGCGTGGCGGCCGGTGCCCTGCACGGCGGCAAGGCGCAGAACGCGCGCACCCGCATCCTCGACGAGTTCAAGAGCGGCGAGACGACCACGCTGGTGGCCACCAACGTCGCCGCGCGCGGCATCCACATCGACGACGTGAGCCTGGTGGTGCACGTCGAGCCGCCCGCCGACCCGAAGGACTACCTGCACCGCGCGGGCCGCACGGCGCGCGCCGGCGCGACCGGAACCGTGGTCACGCTGGTCACCGAGGAGCAGCGGCAGGACTTCCGAACCATGGCCAAGCAGGCCGGGGTCGAGACGACCACCAGCGAGATCCGGCCGCTCGCACCGGAACTCGTCGAGGTCACCGGTGCCCGCGAGCCGTCGGGAACGCCGCAGCCGCAACCCCAGCGGACGCAGCAGCAGCGAAAGCCCGCCCAGACCCGAAACCGGCGCCCGTCCGGCGGGAGCGCGGCGAACGGCCAGCAGGGCAACGGCCGGACCGCCAACCGGGGCAGCAGCGGCCGGGGCGGCAACGCCCGCAACCAGCGCCGCCGCAACCCGCAGCGCTGACCGCGGCGGCCGGGCGCCACCCGGAACCGCCGCGCGCATCGCACCTCGCGAGATCGCCCGCACCGCCGTTCGGCCGGTGCGGGCGATCTCGCTCTCGGTCCGGTGCCTAGTGCTTCAGGCCCGCCACGGGTCCGATCACCACGACCGCAGGCGGTTTCACGTCGGCGTTGCGGACGTCCTCGGCCGCCTGGGCCAGCGTGGTGTGCACCGACTGCTGGCTCTCGGTGCTGGCTTCCTGGACGACGGCCACCGGCGTGTCGGCCGGGCGGCCGTGCTTGATCAGCACCTCGGCGAAGGCCTCGATCCGCTGCACCGCCATGAGCAGCACCAGCGTGCCGCTGAGCTGCGCCAGCGCGGGCCAGTCCACCAGGGAGCGCTCGTCATCGGGGGCGACGTGGCCGGAGACCACGACGACCTCGTGCGCCACACCGCGGTGGGTCACCGGCACCTCGGCCATCGCCGGGGCGGAGAACGCGCTGGTCACGCCGGGCACGACGGTGACGGGCACACCCGCCTCGGCGCAGGCCAGCAGCTCCTCGAAGCCCCGCCCGAACACGTACGGGTCGCCGCCCTTGAGGCGCACCACGAACTTGCCCGCGCGAGCCGCCTCGATCAGGTGCTCGTTGATCACCGACTGGTTGGCCGCGCGACCGTAGGGGATCTTGGAGACGTCGACGACCTCGACGTGCGAGCCCAGCTCCTCCAGCAGCTCGCGAGGTGCGAGGTGATCGGTGAGCACCACGTCCGCCTTGGCCAGCAGCCGCCGTCCGCGCACGGTGATCAGGTCCGGGGCGCCGGGGCCGCCGCCGATCAGCGCGACGCCGGGGGCCGGGGGCTCGGCGTGCTCGTCGACCACACCGGACTGCAGCGCCTCCAGCAGGCCGTCGCGCACGCCCGCGCTGCGGCGCGGCTTGCCGCCGGCCAGCACGCCGAGCAGCAGCCCGTCGTGCTCGGCGACCGCCGGGGTCACCGCCGTGCCCTGGGCGGCGTCGTCCGATCGCACGCAGAACACGCGGTCGCGCTCGGCTTCCTCGCCGACCGCGGCGTTGACCGCGTCGTCCGAGGTCGCCGCGACCGCGTACCAGGCGCCGTCGAGGTCGCCCGCGCGGTACTCGCGCCGGTGCCAGGTGATCTCGCCGGCATCGGCCAGGGCTTCGACGGCCGGGGTGGCCGCCGGTGCGACGACCTCGACCGCGGCGCCCGCGCCGATCAGCCGGGGGAGCCGCCGCTGCGCGACGGGTCCGGCGCCGACCACGACCACCCGGCGTCCGGCCAGGTCGAGTCCGGCGAGGTAGTGCTTATCCGATTGAGTGGCCATGTGCGTGTCCGTGTGCGTGACCGTGTCCGGTCGGGTCATCAGGGTGGTGGTGCGGCGTCTGCGGCGCGCCCAGCTTGTCCTCGAAACCGGGCAGCAGCACCCGGTAGGCGCAGGTGTCGCAGTTCATCCGGATGTCGCCCTGCAGGGCTTCGTGGTAGCGCTCGACGACGAGGTCCACCAGGGCGTCGCAGTCCCCCAGGTAGCCGGCGACGTGGAGTTCGAGCTCCGGGGCGGTCTCGCCGAACTCGAGGGCCTGGGTGACGACGCGCTGCGGCAGCACGCCGTCGAACAGGAAGTACGGGGCCACCACGACTCGCTTGGCCCCGAGCCTGCGAGCTCGGTCCAGCCCGCCAGGGACGTCCGGCGATGCCAGGGAGATGAACGCGGTTTCAACCGTCTCGAAACCGCAGGTCTCCTGCAAGAGGCGTGAGACCTTGCACACCTCGGCGTTGGCGTCGGGGTCGGTGGAGCCGCGACCCACCAGCACGACGGCGGTTTCGGCCCACTCCTCGCGCGGCACCTGCTCGGCGATGCGCTCGGCGAGCAGGTCCAGCAGGATCGGGTGCGGGCCCAGCGGGCGACCGAAGACGAACGAAGTTCCCGGGTGCCGCCGGACTTCGCGCTCCAGCGCAGCGGGGATGTCGCCCTTGCCGTGCCCGGCGGCGACCAGCACCAGCGGGACGGCGGCCATCCGCCGGTGGCCCTTGCCGGCGAGCTCCGCCCAGGACTCGGTGACCGCGGGCGCGGACAGCTCGATGAAGCCGCCGGCGCTGTCGACACCGGCCGCGCTCATCCGCGCGCCCAGCCGTTCGAGGAAGGAGTGGAACTCGGCCACCCCCTTCTCGTCCACCGTGCCGTGGCCTACGACCAGCAGTGGTTCGGTCACCGATTACCTCCAGGTTCCTCTGCCCAGTAGAGCAGTGCGTTGATCGCGGCGGCGGCGATCGCCGCGCCACCGCGCTCGGTCAGGGTGCTCACGGCCGGCAGGCCGCTGCGGCGCAGCGCCGCCTTGCTGTCCACGGCGCCGACGAAGCCCACCGGGACGCCGACGACCAGCGCGGGGTCGACCTCGCCGGCCTCGGCCAGGCGCAGCAGCTCCATCAGGGCCGTCGGCGCGTTGCCGATGGCCCACACGGCGCCTTCCGGGTGTTGCCGCGCGGCCAGGCGGATGCCCGCCGCCGAGCGGGTCAGCCCGTCGGCTTCGGCCGTGTCGGCCACGCCGGTGAAGTCCAGGCCGACCCGCACCGGTCGCGCGGTCACGCCCGCCGCGAGCATCCGCACGTCGCTGATCAGCGGCGCGTCGGCCAGCAGTGCGTCCCTGCCGCGGTGCAGCGCGGTTTCGTCGGCCACCACCTCGCCGGTCCAGCTCGGGTCGGCGGTGGTGTGCACGACGCGCTCGACGACCGCCCGGGTCAGCGGCGGGAAGTGGGCGAAATCGGCCCTGGACCGCATGATCCGGTAGGACTCGGTTTCGATCGGGTGCACTGCGCGTCTCATCGCTCTTCCGTCTTCCCCGCCGCACGGCGGGTTTTCAGCTTCTTCAGATGGTCTTCGGCTTGCGGCTGGTGAGCCTCCACCACAGCGCCGCTCCGGCCCACACCGCCAGGAACAGCCCCAGGGTGAGGTAGCCCAGCAGCTCGAACTGGTCGCCGATGGCCGCGATGCCGCTCAGGAAGTCGATCCCCGAGTCGGCCAGCAGCCCGCACAGCACCACGAAGGCGACCAGCGCGGCCAGCCCGACCGTCAGCGCGGTCGTGGTCACGTTGACCCACAACCGCCGCAGCGGCTTGGCCAGCGACCAGGTGTAGGCCCGCGACATCAGCATCCCGTCGACGCTGTCCACCGTGCACATCCCGGCGGCGAACAGCAGCGGCAGGCTCAGCACCGCGATCGCCGAGAGCTGGCCGGTCGGCGAGACCATGGCCAGCACGGTGATCTCGGTGGCGGTCTGCATGCCCAGCCCGAACAGCAGCCCGATGCCGAACAGGTGCCAGGAGCGCGCCACGCCCCGCATCCGGCCGCGCAGCAGCCGGGCCAGCAGCCCGCGGCGGCCGAGCACGGCCTCGACCTCGTCCTCGTCGACCTCGCCGCGCCGGGCGCGGCGCAGCAGCCGCCAGGCGTCGCGCAGCACCAGCGCGTTGAGCACGGCCAGCGTGGTCAGCACGGCCACGACCAGCACGTCCACGCCGGTGGCCAGCCGCATCCCGGTCTGCTCGGCCCAGCGCTGGGCGGCGGGCCCGGCGACGAAGGCGACCGCGAAGGCCAGCATCATCACCACGCTGGCGTGGCCGAGCGCGAACCACATGCCGGTCGAGACCGGGCGCCTGCCGCGCTGCATCAGCAGCCGGGTGGCGTCGTCGATGACCGCGACGTGGTCGGCGTCGAATCCGTGCCGCAGGCCCAGCAGGTAAGCGGTGGTGCCCGCGGCGGCCAGTCCGCCAGCGGCGCTGAAGGCGTTGACGTGGAGCAGGTAGGCACCCCACCCGATCAGGTGCAGCGCTCCGATCGCGGCGAGCAGGACCGCCGCCTTGCGGCGCTCCGCTGCGCCCCAGCCGGTCGTCCGGCTCGTTTCGGCATCCCGAGTCATGGGATCTCCGACCTCCTGGGTTCTCCCGCCCGAGGGGCTCGGTGTCCGCGCGCCGCGGGTTCGCGGCGCGGAGCCGGCACGCAGTGTCCTGACTCCCGGGTCGAACGCGCACCCCCGGCCTTCCAGCTGGTCACAGCCGTGGCGCTGGGTGGGGGCCGCTTCCCGGTCACAGTGGCGGGACCGTCCCGGATTCGCACCGGGTTCCTGCACTGTCGGCTCGGTCATCCTTGCCTGATCTACCGTCCGAGGTCAAACCTGGTGAAATCGATCACGGTCCGTGATTCGGTTTCCGCGCGGCCGGCTTGCCGGCGCCTCGAACGGGGTAACCGGGTGGCGAGCCCGCTCCCCGGCGGGGCGGGCCCGCACATTCCGGCACCGGGAGGCGACCATGAACGAGACCCACTCGATCACGCTGAACTTGCAGGTCGTGGAGGCCGGCGCGAAGACCACCGCGGACGTCGGCTTCATGACCCCGAACGGGCAGCCGCTGCACGGGCACGGCACGGCGCGGCGGCACCCCGAGGACCCGGAGGTGCCGCAGATCGGCGACGAGATCGCCATCGCCCGCGCCCTGTTCGAGCTGGCGCACAAGCTGCTCGACAACGCCTCGCAGGACATCGGCGACCGGCTGCACCGGCGGGTGCACATCCCCGCCTGACGCGATCCCCAGGGGGCGCGGTCGCCAGCAACCGCGCCCCCTGGGACCTAGGCCGGGGCGTCGACCCGCTCGCGGATGCGCGCGAAGGCGGCCTCGACGTGCTCGCGCCGGGTCTGCGGCGATCCGACGGCCAGGCGCAGCAGCACGCGGCCGTCGACCTTGGTGTGCGTGAGGTAGAGCTCACCGGAGTCGTTGAGCTCGCCCATCAGCCGCAAGGTGCGCTCGTTGGCCTCCTCGACGCCGAGCTCCGGGAAGCGGGGGCGGAAGCAGACCAGCGCGAACGGAACCGGTTCGAGCAGCTCGAACCGCGGGTCCTCGCGGACCCGACCGGCGAACTCGCGGGCCAGCCGCGCGGTGCCGCGGACGTGCTCGCGCAGTCCCCCGGCGCCGTACCAGCGCACGACCGACCAGAGCTTGAGCGCGCGGAAGCGGCGGCCCAGCGGGATCTGCCAGTCGCGGTAGTCGATGACCTCGCCGGACTCGGTGGCCTCGTTGCGCAGGTACTCCGGCAGCACCGACAGCGCCTCGACCATCGGGGCGCGGTCGGCCAGCCAGAGCACGCTGCAGTCGAAGTTGGTCAGCAGCCACTTGTGCGGGTTGGTGCAGTAGGAGTCGGCGAACTCGGCGACGCCGTCGTTGATCCAGCGGAACTCCGGGCACACCGCGGCGACCCCGGCGTAGGCGGCGTCGACGTGCAGCCAGACGCCGCGTGCGCGGGCCACCTCGCCGATGGCCCGCACCGGGTCGACCGCGGTGGTGGAGGTGGTGCCCGCCGTCGCGCACACCATGGTCGGCACCGCGCCGTCGGCGAGGTCCGCGGCCATCAGCTCGTCGAGGTGGCGCGGGTCCATGGCCAGCGTCGCCGGATCGGTGTCGACGACCCGGACGTTGTCCGCCCCCACCCCGGCCATCCGCGCGGCCCGGGCGACGCTGGAGTGGGTGTGCGCGGAGACGTAGAGGACGTGCCGCCCGGTGATCCCGCGCCGGGCGACGTCGGCCCCGGTGCGCTGCAGCGCGGCCAGGCAGGCCACCAGCGCGGCGCTGGAGGCCGAGTCCTGGATGACGCCGCCGCCCGCGGCGTCGGTGCGGAAGTGCTCGGGCAGTCCCAGCAGCTCGGCCAGCCAGTCCACCACGACGGTCTCCAGCTCGGTGCAGGCCGGGCTGGTCGCCCACAGCATTCCCTGCACGCCGAGCCCGCTGGAGAGCAGGTCGCCGAGGATCGCGGGGCCGCTGGCGTTGGCCGGGAAGTAGGCGAAGAAGCTCGG
Source organism: Saccharopolyspora griseoalba (assembly GCF_042665275.1). Lineage (NCBI taxonomy): Bacteria > Bacillati > Actinomycetota > Actinomycetes > Pseudonocardiales > Pseudonocardiaceae > Saccharopolyspora > Saccharopolyspora griseoalba. The sequence continues at coordinate 163,342 of NZ_JBHTCJ010000002.1, forward strand.
GTGCTGCCAGTGGGTCACGCCCGGCAGCAGGACCTCCTCGAGGTCGCCGAGCACCTCGGCGAAGGGCTCCCCCCGCTCCGGCGGGTGCGCCGGCAGCTGCGCCCGGATCTCCCCCGGCTCGGCCCTGGAGCGCACCGGGTGGCGCTCGATGCCCGCGTAGTAGTCCGCGATCCAGTCCACGACCTGCTTGCCAGCGGCCCGGAACTCCTCCGGCGACATGTGCCCAGTCACGTGCGCAAGCTTCGCACGCCGATCAGCGCAGTTCGGCCGGAAACCGCCCACCTTGGGCGGGTAGTTTCCGGCCGAACTGCGTTGGGCTCACCGCAGGAGGTCGATGGCGTCGCGGGGGCAGATCTCCACGCACTCGCCGCAGGACGTGCAGCGGTCGGCCAGCACGACCGGGCGGCCCGGCGCGGGGCGCAGGGCGTGCTCCGGGCAGGTCAGCAGGCACGCCCCGCAGGCCGTGCACTCCTCGGTGATGACCAGCGGGTCAGCTGGCATCGCCGGCCATCCAGCGGTAGCCGCGCGGGGTGACCATCCGCTGCCCGACCACCGCCGACTGCGAGGAGCCGACGACCACCGTGGTGAACATGTCCACGTCGGCCGGGTCGAACTCGGCGATCGGCGCGCACCACACGCCCTGCTCGGCGCGGCTGGCCTGGCGCACCGCGCCGACCGGGGTGGTCGCCGGCCGGTGCTCGGCCAGGATCTCCAGGGCGCGGGGCAGCTGCCAGTCGCGCTGCTTGGAGCGCGGGTTGTAGAAGCACACCACCAGGTCGCCCTCGGCGGCGGCGCGCACCCGGCGCTCGATGATCTCCCACGGGGTGTGCAGGTCGGACAGGCTGATCAGCGCGTGGTCGTGGCCCAGCGGTGCGCCGAGCAGCGAGGACGCCGACAGCGCGGCGGTCACCCCCGGCACGCCGACGACCTCGATGTCCACGTCGGCCTTCTCCAGCGCGGGGCTGGCCATCGCGTAGATGCCGGCGTCCCCGGAGCCGATCAGCGCGACCGCCCGGCCCTGCTGGGCCAGCTCGACGGCCTCGGCCGCGCGGGCCTCCTCGGCGCCCAGACCGGTGATCCGCTCCTCGGTGCCGGGTCGCAGCAGGTGGCGGACCTGGTCGAGGTACTGGTCGAGGCTGACCACCACCGAGGCGCGGCGGAGCTCGGCGTCGGCGCGCGGGGTCCGCAGGTCGGGCGCGCCCGGTCCGATGCCGATGATGGCCAGCCTGCCGCGCGGGCGGATGCGGGCGGCGGCGGCGGTGACGTTGTCGCCCTTGATCTTGTCGGCGACCAGCTCGACCGGCGCGCCGTAGGCCAGCTCGCCCGCGGCGTGCAGCGCGGAGGCCTCGGCGACGCTGGGCGTGCCGATCTCGTCGCGCACCACGGCGCTGGGGTTGGGAACGGCCACCTGGGCCAGCGTCTCGGCCGGGTAGGTCAGCAGACGCAGCTCGTCGCCGCCGTCGCTGGAGTGCCAGAAGCCCAGGTCCTGCACGGCTTCCAGGATCCCGGTCTCGTCGGCCTTGAGGTCGACGCTGGCGAAGGCGCGGATGGCGCGCGGGTCCAGCCCGCGCTCGCTGTCCAGGCGGGCGAGCGTCTCGGTGACCGCGGTGCGCGAGACGCCGCGCGCCGAACCGACGCCGACGACCAGGGTGCGCGGGATGAGCCGCAGCGTGCGCTCCTCGTCCTCCGCCGGGCGGCGATCGTCGATGACGACCGTCCAGTCCGGGTTGGCCACGTCCTCGGAGACGTTGTCCGGAAGCGCGGGCAGCGGGAAGCCGAGCGGGTTGACGATCTTGACGGCGGCCCCGTCCAGGATCGCCACGCCGCAGGCGGCCAGGTCGCCGTCGACCGAGGCGTCGAGCTGGTCGACCAGCTCGTCGAGCGGGGTGGTTCCGGTGGCGTCGGTGGCGGTGGTGATCACCGGGGTCGCGCCGAAGACCTCGGCGACCTGCTCGGCCAGCGCGTTCGCGCCGCCGCCGTGGCCGCCGGCCAGGGCGATGGCGAAGCGCTGGGCCTCGTCGACGCACACGATGCCGGGGTCGGTGTGCTTGTCGGCCAGCAGCGGGGCGACCAGGCGCACGGTGGCGCCGCTGGCCAGGAAGAACACCGCCGAGTCCAGGTGGTCCCAGAGGCGCTTGACGGCCGGCCCGATCGGACCGTCGGCGACCAGGGCTTCCGGCCCCAGCCGTCCGGCGAGTTCGGCGGCCGCCCGCCGTCCCGCCGCGGTCACCGCGAACAGACCGATCACTGCTAACTCCTCCTCGTTTCGAGCACCCGGGCTTGCCCGGATCGGGTGAACGTCACCCTACGACATGCCGACCGCGCGCAGCTCTGCCGAAAAACCGCCGCGCGGTCGGGTCCGCTGCCTCGGCGCAGCTCTCCGGAGCTGCGCTCAGGGCTTCTTGGTGCCGGTGATCAGGACCACCGGGTTGGCGGCTTCCATCCGGGAGGACCCGTCCGGCAGCTCGGAGAGGCGAGCGGCACCGATCTGCACGCCCTCCACCCCGTATCCCGCCGAGCGCAGGGTCTCCCGGGTCGGGCCGACCCGGTCCAGCGCCGCAAGCGCGACGACCACCCGGCTCGCGCCCGCGTGCGCGCAGGCCGTGACCGCCTCGGTGCCCCCGCCGCCGACGAAGATCGAATCCGGTTTGGGCAGGTCGCGCAGGGCCTGCGGGGCCTCGCCCTCCTCGATGCGGACGTCGACGCCGTGGCCGGCGGCGTTGGTGACCATGCGCACCGCCTGCGCCTCGTCCTTCTCGATCGCGATGGTCGCCGCGCCCATCCGCGCGCACTCCACGGCCACCGAGCCCGAACCCGCGCCGACGTCCCAGACCAGCGCACCCGGGCGCGGGGCGAGCTTGGACAGCGCCACCGCGCGCACCTCGGCCTTGGTGATCATGCCGTCGCGGTGCGAGAACTCGTCCTCGGACAGCGCCCACCCGGTCGCCGGGGGCACCGGCTCGCCACCGGCCATCCAGCCGCGAGGCGGCACCTCGTCGGCCTCTGCCAGGCACAGCACCACGTTCGGCTCGAACCAGGTGCGCTTGGCCGCCTCGGCGGGATCGACGGTCACCACCGACTCGTTCGGCCCGCCCAGGTCCTCGCCGACGATCATGGTGCGCCGCCAGCCGGACAGCCCCGAGGCGATCTGCGCCGGGCCCGCCTTCGGCGCGGTCAGCACCGCCACCGCCGAGCGGGCGCGGCAGACGTTGATCGCCGCGGTCAGGTCGCGGCCGTGCGCGCTGACCACCGTCACGTCGTCCCAGGAGCGGCCGGCGCGGGCCATCAGCCGCTGCACGCTGGAGGTCGCGGGCAGCACGGTGCAGCGCACGCCGCGTTCGCGCAGCGCGCGCACCGCGCCGAAGAAGCCCGGATCACCGGAGGCCAGCACGACCCCGTGCTCGTCGCCGGAGAGCGAACCCAGCGCGTTGAGAGCTGGTTCCAGCGGACCGAGCTCGACCCGGCGAGCGTGCTCCGGCGCGTAGGCATCGAGGTGCCGTCTGCCGCCCACGACCAGCCGCGCCTGCTCCAGCGCCTCGGCACCACCCGGCGCCAGTGGCCCGCCGTCGACTCCGATCACCGTGACCGCCACGTCACCCACCTCGCATCAGTGGCCGCCACCACGTGTTCGCCCTCGAAGTCGACCATCGCGACCCGAACACGCAGCCTGCGGCCGCACTCCTCGCTGAACCGCTCCAATACTGCTGCCACCAGCTCGCACAACCGGTGCGCACACGCCGAGAGGACCTCACCGCGTTGCCACACCTCGTACGCGCGGCGCGCGGTGGCGGCCTCCTCGACCTCGGCGACGTCCTCGGCGCTGCCGCCGAACTCCGCGGTGATCCGCCCCAGCAGAGCGGTGTCCACCTTGGAGCGGGTGTAGTGCGTCATCACCACGCCGGAGGCGAGCTTGGTGAGCTTGCCGATCATCCCGACGAAGACCATCTCGTCCAGCCCGTGCTCGACGGCCTGGCGCACCGCGGCCCCGGTGAAGTCGCCGACCTCGATGAAGGCCACGTCGGGCTCGTCGGGCAGCAACCGCATCGCCACCCGCTCGGTGCGCCCGCCGGTGGACAGCACGCCGACGCGCCCGCCCTGGGCGGCCAGCACCGACACCGCCTGCTCGACGCTGGAGCGCCAGGAGGCGGTGGAGAACGGCCGCACGATGCCGGTGGTGCCCAGGATCGAGATCCCGCCGAAGATGCCCAGCCGCCGGTTGGTGGTCTTGCGGGCCATCTTCTCGCCGCCGGGCACGGAGATCGTCACGTCCGCGCCGCGCTCGCCGAGCACCTCGCGCACCGCCTCGGTGATCATCTGCCGGGGCACCGGGTTGATCGCCGGACCGCCGACCTCCAGGCCCAGGCCCGGCTTGGTCACCTCGCCGACGCCCTCGCCGCCGTGCAGCACCACCTCGCCGTCGGAGCGCGCGGTCACCGCGGCGGTCAGCCGGGCCCCGTGGGTGACGTCCGGGTCGTCGCCCGCGTCCTTGACCACCACCGCGGTCGGCGGCTCGGCGCTGCCGGAGTCGACCTGGAACCGCCGCGGCTTGCCGTCCGGGAACGTGACGTCCACGGTGGCCGGGAGCTCGCCGGTCCCCAGCAGCTCCGCGGCCGCCCGAGCCGCCGCGGCCGAGCAGGCGCCGGTGGTGTAACCGGTGCGCAGCGCCTTGGGCCGGACCTTCGCGGTGCGCGGGAGGTCCGGTTCGCGCAGCGGCGGATCAGTCGGACTGCTCATCCGGCTTCGCCGCGGACTTGCGCTGGGCGGTGCTCTTGCTCTTGGCCGTCGACGCCGACTTCGCCGGTGTCTTGCGCTTGGCGGTCGAGGACTTCGTCGACGCGGTGGTCTTGCGCTGGTTCTTCGACCGGCTGGGCGCGGACTTCGTCGCCGTGGCCGAACTCTCCTCGGCCGCACCGGTTTCGGCGACCGGCTTCGGCGATTCCTGCTCGGCGGCGGCGTTCTCGGCCCTCGCCGGCTCCGCGCCGGTCGCGGCGTCGGCCTCGGCGAACAGCTCCGGCTGCGCCGCGTCGTGCCGGATCGGGATGGTGCGCTCGGCGCCGAAGCGCGCCGCGCCGCGCGCGGTCTCCTGCCAGTCGCGCACCGCCCACCAGGCGGCGTCGGATTCCTTGGGACGACGCGGTTCACCGTCGTCGGGAGCCGAATCCTCCTGCTGCTTGGCCTTCTCGGCGCGCTCGGCGCGCAGCGCGCGGCGCGCGGTCTTGTCCGCCTTGCGGAAGGTGTGGAAGTGACCCGCGTGGTACAGGTGCGAGCGGGTGCCGCCGGCGGTGAGCCCCTTGCCGATGATGAACAGCGTGTGCCGCCACAGCTTGTGCTTCTTCACATCGGCTTCGAGGTTCTCCAGCGTGGTGCGCACCAGCAGCTCGTCGGGCCAGGTCACCTTATAGGCGACCAGCACGGGGGTGTCCTCCTCGTAGCCGCCGGCGCGCAGCTCCTCGACGAGCTGACCGGTCCGCGCGGCGGACAGGAACAGCGCCATCGTGGTGCCGTGCTTGGCGAACTCGCGCACCTTCTCGCCGTCGGGCATCGGCGTCTTGCCGCCCTCCAGGCGGGTCAGCACCAGCGATTGGGCGACCTCGGGAACGGTGAGCTCGCGGCCGACCGCGGCGGCCGCGGCCGAGAACGCGGCCACGCCGGGCACGATCTCCACCTCGACGTCGAGCTTGACGCAGGAGTCGTACTGCTCCTGCACCGCGCCCCACAGCGACGGGTCGCCGGAGTGCACCCGCGCGACGTTGAGCTTGTCCCGCTCCGCGCGGCGGTAGATCTCCAGCGCCTGCTCGTGGGTGAGCCGGGAGGAGTCGACGAGCTCGGCGTCCGAACGCGCGTGCTCGGTCACGCACTCCGGCGTGACCAGGCTCGCGGCCCAGACGACGATGTCGGCTTCGGCGATTCGCTTGGCGCCGCGGACCGTGATCAGATCGGCCGCGCCGGGTCCGGCGCCGATGAACGAGATCCGGCCAGTCACCATTGCTCTCCTCTTCCGCCGCGTGATGGCAGCACTACCACTGTCGACAAATACGGGGCATCATCCACATCGGACACTTCAGCCAGCGGCAGTACCCGCGCGTCCGGGGTGCCCAGGTGCTCGGCGTAGACCGAGCGGTCGAGCGCGCCGGATTCGGCGATCACGTCGCGCAGCTCGCCCAGGCGTCGCCCGCCCTTGTAGGCAACGACCGTACCTGGCGCGCGCAATGCCTCCCGAAGCGCGTTCACGTCGCGCAACATCGGGATCACCGTGAGTGGCTCGGCGCCCACCGTGAGCGCGATCCCCGCCTGCTGCGCGGTGGCCTGCATCGCCGTGATCCCCGGCACCGTGGCCAGCTCGACCTCGGGCAGCAGCTCGGCGACGGTGGCCGCGAGGTAGCTGAAGGTGGAGTAGACCGCCGGGTCCCCGAGAGTGGCGAAGGCCACCGTTCCGCCGCGCTCGCGAAGCCGCTGCGCGATCTCCTCGGCGGCCCGGTCCCAGTGCCGCCTGCGCCGCTCCTGCGGTCCGTCGACCGGATCGGCGAGGGCGAACACCAGCCGCCGCACCCGCTCGTCATCGCCGAGGTGCTCGCGCACGATGGTCTCGGCCCGCCCCTGCTCGTCGGGCGCGAGCACGGGCACGTAGACGGTGTCCGCGTCGCGGATCTCGCGCAGCGCGGCCAGCGTCAGCATTTCCGGGTCGCCGGGGCCGACCCCGACTCCGACCAGTCTCATCGCAGGCACCTCGCGACGAATCGGGCCACCGCACCGGGATTCCCGGCCGGGTGGGTGTGCAGGTAGGAGGCGTGCACGCCGCCGTGGAGGAAGCCCTCGCGGTGCGCGCCGGCCCCGTCCCGCCAGAACCAGGCGGGAACCTCGCCGTGCGCGGGTTCGGTCTCGGTGCGGTGGAATTCGTGCCCGCTGACCCGGCTTCCCTCGGCGAACAGCGGGGATTCGTCCGCGGCGACGGCATCGCGGTACCCGAGCTTGAGCCGGGGCGCCATGCGCGCGCGGGCCGGCAGCACCCCGCACATCGGGTGCTCGTCGAGCGCTTCGCAGAGGTAGAGCAGCCCGCCGCACTCGGCGTGCACCGGTGCGCCCGCGGCGGCCAAGTCCTCGATCCGCTCGCGCAGAGCGGTGTTGGCCGAGAGCGGTTCGGCGTGCTGCTCGGGGAAACCACCGGGCAGCACCAGCCCCGAGATGCCCTCCGGGAGCCGCTCGTCGCGCAGCGGATCGACCAGTTCGACCCGCGCGCCCGCGGCTTCGAGCAGTTCGACGTGCTCGGCGTAGCCGAAGCTGAACGCGCTCCCGCCCGCGACCGCGACCACCGGGGAGCCCTGGGGCTCGACCTCCGCGGCCGGGTCCCAGGCCGGGCCGGGCAGCTCGCCCGCGGTGCGGGCCAACCCGGCGACGGCGGCGAGGTCCACCGAGGCCTCGACGACGTCGGTCATCGCTTCGACCGCGCGCACCGCCTCCGCGCCGTGCTCGACGGCGGTGACCAGGCCCAGGTGCCGCGACGGGACCTCCAGGTCGGCCGCGCGCGGGATCGCGCCGAGCACCGGCAGCCCCGCGTCGTCGGCGGCGGCGCGCAGCACCTCCTCGTGGCGGACCGAACCAACGCGGTTGAGCACCACCCCGGCCAACCGGATCTGCGGGCGGTAGGAGCGGAAGCCGTGCAGCAGCGCGGCCAGGCTGTGGCTCTGCCCCTTGGCGTCGACGACCAGCACGACCGGCGCGTCCAGCAGCTGGGCCACGTGGGCGGTGGAGCCGAAGGGGATCTCCTCGTCGGCGCCGATGCGGCCGTCGAACAGGCCCATCACGCCCTCCACGACCGACAGGTCGGCTCCGGCGGCGCCGTGCTGCAGCAGCGGCGCGACGCGGTCGGGCCCGACCAGCACCGGGTCGAGGTTGCGCGCGACGCGCTCCGCGGCGAGCCGGTGGTAGCCGGGGTCGATGTAGTCCGGGCCGACCTTGAACGGCGCGACCCGGTCGCCCCGGCGGCGCAGCGCACCGAGCAGCCCGGTCACCACGGTGGTCTTGCCCTGCCCCGAGCCGGGGGCCGCGAAGACGACCCGAGGTGGCGAGCTCACCACTCGATGCCCTTCTGGCCCTTCTGCCCGGCGTCCATCGGGTGCTTGACCTTGGAGGTCTCCGTGACCAGGTCGGCGGCGTCGATCAGCGCCTGCGGGGCGTAGCGGCCGGTGATCAGCACGTGCTGGTGCCCGGTGCGCTCGCGCAGCGTCGAGACCACCTCGTCGACGTCGACCCAGCCCCAGTGCAGCGGGTAGGTGAACTCGTCGAGCACGTAGAGGCCGTGGCGCTCGTCGCGCAGCCTGCGGGCGATCTCCTGCCAGCCCTCCAGCGCGGCGGCCGCGTGGTCCTCCTCGGTGCTCTTCTTGCGGGTCCAGGACCAGCCCTCGCCCATCTTGTGCCACTCGACGGGACCGCCCTCGCCGGACTCGTCGTGCAGCCTGCCCAGCGCGCGGAACGCGGACTCCTCGCCCACGCGCCACTTGGCGGACTTGACGAACTGGAACACCCCGATCGACCAGCCCTGGTTCCAGCCGCGCAGGGCGAGACCGAACGCGGCGGTGGACTTGCCCTTCATCTCACCGGTGTGCACCACGACCAGCGGGCGGTTGCGGCGCTGCCGCGTCGTCAGACCGTCGTCGGGCACGTTGGAAGGCTGTCCCTGAGGCATGACCAGACCCTAACCAAGACCAACTTCGCCTTCCGGGCCCGCACCGGCGGCAAGTGGCAATGCTCGCTATTACGACTGTTGACTTTCGACGACTCCTGAGATCGCCACCGCGGGGTGGGCAAGTTCACCGGAGCGGAGGTCGTTCGATACGCGAACATCGTTGGCGTCCCGGAGCGAGGAGTCGCCGATGCCGTCCAGGCCACCGTTCGTGCTGTCCGCAGCGGCGTTCATCAGCAGTTTCGACCGCTTCGCGGTGACGCCGATGCTGGTGCTGATCGCGCTGAGCATGCACGTGCCGCTGGCCACCGCGGTGACCGTGGCCAGCGGCTACTTCCTGGCCTACGGGCTGTCCCAACCGGTGTGGGGCGTGCTCTCCGACCGGTTCGGGCGGATCCCGGTGATGCGCGGCGCGCTGGCGGCGGCCGCGGCGACCGGCCTGCTCTCCACCTTCGCCCCGCACATCGCGGTGCTGCTGGTGGCCCGCGTGCTGGCCGGGGCGTTCATGGGCGCGGTGGTGCCGACGACGCTGACCTACGTCGGCGACACGGTCTCCGCCGAGCACCGGCAGAGCGCGCTATCGGACCTGATGGCCGGGCAGGCGGTGGGCACCGCCGCGGCCACCGCCGTGGCCGGGGTGCTGGCGCACTGGCTGGACTGGCGCGTGGTCTTCGCCCTGCCCGCCGTGTTCGCCGCGATCTGCGCGCTGGTGCTGGGCAGGCTTCCCGAACCCGGCCGCGCCGGGGTCCGCGGCATCCGCGCGCACCTCGGCTCGGTGCTGACCAACCGCTGGGCGCTGCTGGTGTTCGGCCTGGTGTTCGTGGAGGGCGCGGTGCTGCTGGGCGTGCTGACGTTCCTGGCATCGGCGCTGGTCAACGAGGGCATGGACGTGGCGGTGGCCGGGCTGTCCACCGGTGCCTACGGGGTGGGCGTGCTGGTGTTCTCCCGGCTGGTCAAGGCGATCAACTCGAACCTCCCGGTCTGGCAGCTGATCGGGATCGGCGGCAGCGCGATGGCCGTCGGCTACGGGCTGGTCGCCGTCGACACGGGGGTCGTCACGGTGATCGTCACCGCCCTGCTGCTCGGCGGCGGCTGGTCCTTCATGCACTCGTCCCTGCAGGCCTGGGCCACGTCGGTCGCCCCCGAGGCCCGCGGCACGGCGGTCGCCCTGTTCGCCTGCGCGCTCTTCCTCGGCAGCGCGGTCGCCTCGGCGGCCGCGGGCCCGCTGGCCGACACCGGCCGCTACGCCGAGCTGTTCGCCATCGCAGGAGTCACCGCCATCCCCCTGGTCATCACGGCCGCCTACACCCGCCACCGCTACCAGAAGACGACCATCCCGGCGTGACCAGGACCGTGGCCTGATGGCCTGAGCGAGCCCATGAGAGGAACGTCCACGCGCCCCGCAGAGGAGGAGGCGCGAGCGGCGAAGCCGCGAGCCGGAACCCCACCCGTGCAACCGGCACCGCCGCGGGTTCTGTGGCGCCGCGCAGGTCGACCGCTCAAGGAGCGGATCCCGCAGCCACGGCGTCCCAGGTTCCGCCGCCCGAACCGCCGAGCAAGACGACCCGAGAACCGAGAAAAAGGGCCCCGCGCTCAACCGGCCTGGGGGTCGCTGGGAGCGCGGGGCACTTTAAAGGTCCACCCCTGGGGGTCAGGTGGACGTGCGTCACCGTACCAACCCGGCGGACGCGTGAGTACTCACAAGGTTGAATCTCGTAATCGAAACGAGATCAAGCCGCCAAACCGGTGTCACCGCTGGCGGCGCGGACCACGCCGGCCACGTGCTCGGCGCTGAGCTCCTCCAGCCGCAGGCACGGACCGCCGAGTGCGGCGGCGACCTGGGGAGCCAGCCCCAGCTTGACCGGGCCGTTCTCGCAGTCGACCACCACCGAGGCGGTGCCGGAGTCGCCGAGCGCGGTGGCGGCGCGCAGCGCGTCGTCGACGGCCTGCTTGGAGCGCTTCGCCCCGGCCTGGTCGGATCGCACCGGAACGGTGGCCTTGCCGTCGGTGAGCAGCACGACCAGCGGTCGGCGCTGCGGGTCCCGGGTGCGCTCGGTCCGCACGACCTTGCTGGCGCGCAGCAGGCCGTCGGCCAGCGGGGTGCGTCCACCGGTGCGCAGCCGGCGCAGGCGGGCGGCGGCGACGTCGACCGAGGAGGTGGGCGGCAGCGCGAGCTCGGCCGAGTCCCCGCGGAAGGTGATCACGCCGACCTTGTCGCGGCGCTGGTAGGCATCGCGCAGCAGCGACATCACCGCTCCGCTCACCGCTGACATCCGGTCCTTGGCGGCCATCGATCCCGAGGCGTCGACCGCGAACAGCACCAGGTTGCCCTCGCGCCCCTCGCGGACGGCCTGGCGCACGTCCTCGGAGCGCAGCACCAGACCGGGGCCGCTGCGGCCGCGCGCGACCTGGTGCGGCGCGGCGGCGGCCAGCGTCGCGGTCAGGTGCATGCCGTGGCCGTCGGTTTTGGAGGCCCTGGTGGTCCGGCCGCTGCGCGAGCGCGCGCGGGACCGGCGGCCGGGCGCGCCCTCGCCGACTCCCGGCACTTCGAGCAGGCGGGCCTGGAAGGACGGCGCGGGCGCGGCGGGGGCGCGCTCGGACTGACCCCCGGAGGGTTCGCCGGGCTGCTCGTCGTCGGATTCCGGTGCGGCACCGCCACCGGACGGTCCGCTCGGCTCGTCCTGCGGCGGTTGCCCGCCCCCGGGGCCGCCGTCCGGGCCGCCGTCGGGGTCGTCGTCGGGATCCTCGTCGGTTTCGGCCTGCTCGGCGGCGTCCTGCATGGCCTGCTGCAGCTGGTCCTCGGCCATGCCGGGCTCGTCGAAGGGGTCGCGGCGGCGCCGGTGCGGCAGCGCGAGCCGGGCGGCCGCCTCCACGTCGGCCTCGGCGACCGCCTCGGCACCGCGCCAGGCCGCGTGGGCGATGGCGGTGCGCGCCAGCACGAGGTCGGCGCGCATGCCGTCGACGTCGAAGGCCGCGCACAGCGCGGAGATCCGGCGCACCTCCGCGGCGGGCAGCACGACCGACCCGACCCGCTCGCGGGCGGCGACGATGCGCTCGGCGAGCTCGGCGTCGGCATCGGCGTACCGGGAGGCGAACTCGGCGGCATCGGCCTCGAAGGCGAGCCTGCGGCGGACCACCTCGGTTCGGGTCTCGACCTCGCGGGAGGCGGCGACCTGCACGGTGAGCCCGAAGCGGTCCAGCAGCTGCGGCCGCAGCTCGCCCTCCTCCGGGTTCATCGTGCCGACCAGCACGAACGAGGCCGCGTGCGAGACCGACACGCCGTCGCGCTCGATGTGCGCGCGGCCCATCGCCGCGGCGTCGAGCAGCAGGTCGACCAGGTGGTCGTGCAGCAGGTTGACCTCGTCGACGTAGAGCACGCCGCGATGGGCGCCGGCCAGCAGGCCCGGCTGGAAGGCGCGCACGCCCTCGGTCAGCGCGCGTTCCAGGTCCAGCGAACCGATCAGCCGGTCCTCGGTGGCGCCGACCGGCAGCTCGATCAGCTGCGCGGGGCGCTGCGCGGCGGTCTGCCCGTGCGGCGCGTCCGGGCAGTCCGGGTCGGGCTCGCGCGGGTCGCAGCCGAAGCGGCAGCCGTCGACGACGTCGAGCGCGGGCAGCAAGGAGGCCAGGGCGCGCACGGCGGTGGACTTCGCGGTGCCCTTCTCGCCGCGCACGAGTACACCGCCGATGCGCGGGTGCACCGCGTTGAGCAGCAGGGCCAGCTGCAGGTCGTCCTGGCCGACCACGGCGGAGAAGGGGAAGCGAGGGGCAGCGGACATGTGTTCCTTCCTCGGGGTGCGGACGCCCCGCCGGCGGGAACAAGGGGCCGCAGTGTCCTGACTCCCGGGTCGTCGCGGTGCGCTCCGGCCTTCCCAGGTCGTCCCCGGTGGCTCGTGGTGGAGTGCCGCTACCCGGTCACAGTGGCGCCGACCGTGCCGGACTCGCACCGGCTTCCTGGCAGGCCCCTTGCATTCGGATCAACGCACATCGTTTCAGACGCCGATCACGCGCCCAAGCGCTGCGGGCGTGAGATCACCGACTCGTCAGCGCGCGGTCGCGCGGGCGCGGCGCGGTTCGCGGCGCATGTCGACGTGCGGGATGCCGTCTTCGAGGTACTCCCCGCTCTCGGCGACGAAGCCGAAGGAGGCGTAGAAGTCCTTGGCGTAGGTCTGGGCGGAGAGCACGGCCGGGGAACTCTGCACCTCGGCGACCGCCGCCCGCATCAACTTGCGGCCCAGGCCCATGCCGCGCGCGCTCTCGGCGGTGCAGACGCGGCCGATCCGGTAGGCGCCGTCGGGGTCTTCGAGCAGGCGCAGGTAGCCGAGCACGTACCCGTCGGCGCTGTCGATCCAGAAGTGCCGGGTCGAGTCCTCCAGGTCGCGGCCGTCCAGCTCCGAGTAGGCGCACTTCTGCTCGACCACGAACACGTCCACGCGCAGGCGCAACATGCGGTAGAAGTCCGCGGCATCGAGGTCCGCGGTGTAGGCGCGGTGGACGGCTGCTGCGAGCGGCTGGAGGGTCACCCTTACCTGGATATCACAGCAGTCGCGCGATGCCCGCATTCGCGGGCGCCGAAGTTGCCTGCGCCACTACGGGCGTGGCGGGCGTTACGGCAGGTCGTCGGCCAGCGGGACGTAGTTGGCCAGTCGGGTGTAGACGCCGGGCGTGCCGGGCCGACCGCAGCCGGTGCCGTAGGACACCACGCCGATGAGCTTGCCGTCGGAGACGATGGGCCCGCCCGAGTCGCCGGCGCAGGCGTCCTTGCCGCCTTCTGGGAAGCCGGCGCAGAACATGCTGCGGTTGTCGTAGTTGGGGTAGGCGTCCTTGCAGCTCCGGTCGCTGTTGATCGGCACGTCCACCGAGCGCAGCGCGTCCGAGGACGGGCCGTTCTCGCTGGTGCGCCCCCAGCCGTAGACCCGCGCGGTCGTGCCCGGCCGGTAGGCCTCGGTGTCGCCGGGCTGGACCATCGGCAGCGGGCGCTGCGGCATCGGCTGGGCGAGCTTGAGCACGGCCAGGTCGTCGCCGCTGGTGAAGTCGCGGTAGTCGGGGTGCACCCAGACGTCGTCGACCGCGCCGATGGTGCCTTCGGTGCTGCGCAGGTCGGTGCGACCGGCGATCACCCGGATCTCGTCCGGGGTGCGCTCACCTCCGGTGAGCTGGTTCTCGACGCAGTGCGCGGCGGTGACCACCTCGCCCGCCGACACCAGGGTGCCGCCGCAGAAGTGGTTGCCGTAGGTGTCGGTGAGCGCGACCGCCCACGGCGCTTCCTCGGTGCTGGCGGAGGTCCCGCCGAGGACGCGGGCCTGGGGCTGCTCGGACGGTTCGGCATCGGCCAGCGGGTTGGTGCCGGCCAGCGCGGTGACCGCTCCGACGACGGCCATTCGCCGCAGTGCGCGCGCCGCCGTGCTGCTTCGGGTGTGCCGCCCCACGTCGCCCTCCAGGTAGTCAGCGATCTTGTCGAGCGCACACGGTAACCACCCGCACACCGAAACATCACGAGGTGCAACTCACAGCTCCGCGGGAAAATTTTTCGCTAAACTCGTCGTCGGCACGAAATCTTATCGATGGCGCCGCGCCCCGCGGCCGCTCATCCGGCCCGCACCGAAGCGGGTCCGATCTGCGTGGATCGCCTGATCCGCAGATTTCGCCCTACCGGATGACGATCTTCACCCGCTCTAGCGACGAAGCGCGTCGCGTTGAAGGAGGAAACCGCCGTGCTCCTGGACCCGACCACGTTGCCCGCCTTCCTGGTGGCGAGTGCGGTCGTCATCCTCACCCCGGGAGTGGACGCGTTCCTGCTGCTGCGCACCTCGCTGAACGCGGGGCGCAGGTCCGGGCTGCTGGCGCTGGCCGGCATCCACACCGCAAGCGCGCTGCAGGTCGCGGCGGTGATCTCCGGGCTCGGCGCGCTGCTGTCGAGCACCCCGCAGGTGATGGAGGTGCTCAAGTGGATCGGCGCGGCCTACCTGATCTACCTGGCCGGGATGATCCTGCGCGGGCTGTGGCTGACCAGGAGGGAGTCCGGTGAGCTCAACACCCCGCCGCCGGACCCGGCCAACCCCTACCTGCGCGGGCTGCTGAGCAACCTGACCAACCCGAAGATGCTGCTGTTCAGCCTCGCGTTCCTGCCGCAGTTCGTCGGTGCCGCCACCCACCAGGCGCTGCAGCTGGTCCTCCTCGGAGTGGTGTTCCTGGTGCTGGCCGCGATCTGGGAGGTCACCATCGTGCTGGCGGCCGCCGGGATCGCCGACCGGCTACAGCACCCCCGCGTCGCGAAGTCGCTGGACGCGCTGAGCGCGACGGCGTTCCTGACCATCTCCGTCGGGCTGCTCGCGAGCTAGCAGCGCCAGCAGCGCCAGGCCCGCCAGCACCAGCAGCACGACCTGCGCGGGCACGATCGGCGCGAGCAGGCTGACCACGAACGGGACGAAGAACCCGACGTAGGCCAGCACCCACATCACCGCGGTCAGCCCGGCCAGCTCGGTCGGCCCGGCGATGCGACCGACCATGGTCAGGCAGTAGGTCGAGGTGAACCCGTAGGAGACGCCGAGCAGCAGCGCGGCGGGCAACCCGAGCCACGGCGAGACGAACCACCCCGCCACCGCGGCCAGCACCAGCCCGGCGGAACCGCCGGTTAGGCCGATCACGGCCGTCAGGCGCGGCCCGTGCCGGGCGAGCCGTCGAGCGAGCGGCTGCACGAGTGCGCCCAGGCCCGGCGCGAGGAGCGTGGCCACCCCGGCGCAGAGCACCTGCAACCGCGGCTGGTGCGCGGTGACCAACCCGGGCAGCACGGCGAAGGCCACCGGTGGGGTGACGAACACCCACGGGGCCACGGGCGCGACCGCGCGCCAGAACCTCGGGTCCCGGAGCGCGCGCCCGCGCGGAGCCGATCCCTCGCCGCGCACCCGAGTCTCCGGGCAGCGCAGCGCCCACGGCAACGTCATCGCGCACAGCACCAGGTGCGGAGCGTAGGCGCTGATCAGCGGCGCGGGCCCCCAGGTCGCTACCAGGGCGGAGCCGAAGCCGCTCAGGCTGAACCCGGCGGCCAGCAGCGCCCCGGCCCGGCGAGCACCCGCCCCGTCCTCGGTCGCGGAGCCGAACGGCGGGTGCGAGAGCTCGCGCACCCACGCGGCGCCCGCGGCCAGCACCGAACCGGTGCTGATGCCCACCAGCACGCGCCCGACCACCAGCCACGGCACCTGATGCGCGCCGAGCATGAGGGCCGCGGTGGCCACCGCGTTGAGCACGATCGCCCAGCACACCACGGGCTTGCGCCCGCGCCGGTCCGCCAGCGGCCCGCCGAGCAGCAACCCCGGCACCAGTCCGACGACGTAGACGGCCAGCAGCCCGGTGGCCGTCGACGCGCTCAGCCCGAGGTCGCGCTCGTAGGCCCCGAGCAGCGGGGAGAACTGGTTGGCCCCCCATCCGGCGGCGGCCATCAACAGCGCGGCGGGCACCCAGATGTTTCGCACAGCTCACGTTCTACTGCCTCGCGCGCGATCGGCGGCAGTGCTCGTTCAGCTTTCCCGAACAGCCCGGGGGTGATCTTCACCTCCCGGCGCCCTGCCGGTATTTCGCACCTCCTTCCCTAGTCAGGAGGTTTCGCGCGGTCGTACGTTCCTGTCATGGACCTGCGGCGACTGGAGACGCTGCTCGCGGTGGCCGAGGAAGGGAACTTCGGTCGCGCCGCGAACCGGCTCTTCCTGTCCAAGGCGGCCGTCACCGAGCACGTCAAGCAGCTGGAGCGCGACTTCGGCGTCCGGCTGCTGGATCGCGCACCGGTTCGGCTCACGCCGGCCGGTCTGCGGCTCGCCGGCCACGCCCGCTCCCTGCTGGCAGCGGCCGAGAACGCCCGCGCCGATGTTGCCGACGCAGCCTCGCGCGAGCGCGCGGGGCTGCGCGTCGGGGTCATGGGGCACGGTTCGGCCGAGCTGACCCCGGCCACCTTGCGGGCTTTCCGCACGGCGCACCCCGAATTCGACCTGCGGCTGGTCCCGCTGGACTTCACCGAGCACGTCTCAGCCCTGCTCGAGCACCGCGTCGACATCGCCTTCGTGCGCCCAGCGCCGGACGACGAGCGGGTCGAGGTCGACGTGCTCACCACCGAGCGGCGGATCGTCGTGGTGCCGGCCCGCTGGGATCTGGCCGACGCCCCGCAGGTGCACCTGGCCGACGTGCTCGACCTGCCGTTCATCCGGCTGCCCGAGCGCACCCCGCGCCCGTTCACCGACTACCTGTACTTCACCGCGGCGCGAGGCGGCGAAGCCCCGCGCCGCGCCGCCGACGACGCCGTCAACCCGCACGAAGTGCTCACCGCTGCGGCGGCCGGACGCGGCGCGGGCTCGGCGCTGGAGTCGTTCCAGCGCTTCTACCCGTGGCCCGGCACCCGGTGCGTCCCGGTGGTGGACGCACCGTGGGAGCACAGCGTGCTGGTCAGCCGCGCCGGTGACCGCGAACCCGCGGTGCGCGCCTTCCGGGACGTGGCCACGGGGATCGCCCGCGAACTCGGCCCCGGCCTGCGGCTGACCCCCACCTGATCAGCGCTGCGCGGCCAGCTGAGCCCGCACCTCCGACTCGTAGCTGGACACCCGGGTGTAGATGCCCGGGTAACCCGGGCGCGCGCAGCCGTTTCCGGTGGAGACGATCCCGATCAGCTTGCCGTCGGCCACCAGCGGCCCGCCGGAGTCGCCCTGGCAGCTGTCCACGCCGCCCTCGGGGTAACCGGCGCAGACCATCGCCGCGGGGTCGTACTCGCCGTAGGCGGACGAGCAGTCCGCGTCCGAGGTCACCGGCACCACCGCGCGCTGCAGCACGTCCGAGGACTCGCCGCCCTCCGAGGTCGCGCCCCAGCCGAACACCTCGGCCTCGCGTCCTGGCTGGTAGGCCGCGGTGTCGGCGGTGGTGGCCAGCGGCAGCGGTGGCTGTGGCAGCTCGCGGTCGAGGGTCACCACCGCGACGTCGGCACCGCTGGTGGCCGACTGGTAGTCCGGGTGCACCCACACGTCGGTCGCCGCGGCCACGGTGCCCTCGCTGGTCGTCTTGTCCTCGCGACCGGCCACGACCCGCAGCTCCATCGGGTTCGTGCCTTCCACGCAGTGCGCCGCGGTGACGATCTTGTTCGCGGCGCCGATCGTGCCGCCGCAGAACTGGTTGCCCATCGGATCGGTCAGGAACACCACCCACGGGCTCTGCTCGATCTGCGCCGGCTCGCCTCCGACGATCGGCGGTGCGGCGGAACCCGCCACGTCCCGCTCGGCGGCGTTGGCCCCGGTCGCGAACATCGCCGTGGTCAACGCGGCCGCCGCGAGCACCCCCGCCGCCGCGCGGATCCGACCCCTCGTGTGCGCCATGCTCAAACTCCTCCCCCGACCCGGCGCTCGTCGTCCGACGACCGCCCTAGCTCGTTCAAAGTGTCCTTGAATAAGAGGAGCGAAACCCGCCGCCAGATACACCACTTCGCGCAGTGCAACACGATCGGGTGGAGATTTCGGCGGCTTACCACCCGAACGATCGACCCGCATGGACCACTGTGGACGGCGGGGCCGGCCACCCGACCGACCCCGCCGCGGCATCAGTCCTCGAGCTCGCCCTCCAGCTCCAGGTAGACCGAGCGGAGGTCGTCGAGCACCTGGTCGTCCGGCTCGGCCCACAGCCCGCGATCAGCGGCCTCCAGCAGCCGCTCGGTCATCCCGCGCAGCGCCCACGGGTTGGAGTTGCGCAGGAACTGCTGGACCTGGTCGTCGAAGACGTAGGACTCGGCGAGCTTGGTGTACATCCAGTCGTCCACCACCCCGGCGGTGGCGTCGAAGCCGAAAAGGTAGTCCACAGTGGCCGCCAGCTCGAAGGCGCCCTTGTAGCCGTGCCGCTGCATCGCCGAGATCCACTTCGGGTTGACCACCCGGGCGCGGAACACCCGCTTGGTCTCCTCGCCGAGGCTGCGCGTCTTGACCGCGTGCGGCACCGCCGAGTCGCCGACGTAGGCCGCCGGGTTGTTCCCGGACAGCGAGCGCACCATGGCGACCATCCCGCCGTGGTACTGGAAGTAGTCGTCGGAGTCGGCGATGTCGTGCTCGCGGGTGTCGACGTTCTTGGCCGCCACCTGGATGCGCTTGAACGCCGTCTCCATGTCCCCGCGCGCCTCGCGCCCGTCGAGCCCCCGCCCGTAGGCGAACCCGCCCCAGGTCGCGTAGACCTCGGCGAGGTCGTCGTCGGTGCGCCAGTTGCGCGCGTCGATCAGCGGCAGCAGACCCGCGCCGTAGGCACCGGGCTTGGAGCCGAAGATGCGGGTGGAGGCTCGCCGTCCGTCGCCGTGCTCGCCCAGGTCGGCGCGGTAGTGCGCGGCGACGTGGTTGTCCTCGTCGGGCTCGTCGAGCTTGGCCACCGCCCGCACCGCGTCGTCGACGAGCGCGACCACGTGCGGGAAGGCGTCCCGGAAGAACCCCGAGATGCGCACCACCACGTCGATGCGCGGACGGCCCAGCTCGGCGACCGGCACGACCTCGAAACCGGTGACCCGGCGCGAGGCCTCGTCCCAGGTCGGGCGGCAGCCCAGCAGCCAGAGGATCTCGCCGAGGTCGTCGCCCTGGGTCCGCATCGCCGAGGTGCCCCACACCGTCAGGCCGACCGAGCTCGGGTACTCGCCGGTGTCGGCGACGTGCCTGCTGATCAGCGAGTCGGCCAGCGAGGCGCCCACCTCGAAGGCGTTGCGCGAGGGGATCGCCTTGGGGTCCACCGAGTAGAAGTTGCGGCCGGTCGGCAGCACCGAGATCAGCCCGCGGGTCGGTGAGCCGGACGGCCCGGCCGGGATGAAACCGCCGTCGAGCGCGTGCACGACGTGGGTGACCTCGTCGGTGGTGCGCGCCAGCCGCGGCACGACCTCCTCGCAGGCGAAGCGCAGCACCCGCACCACCGGGTCCACTCCGGAGCCCAGGACGTCCGCGGCCACCGCCTCCGCCCGGTCGGCCGACCAACCGGCCTCGGCCAGCGCCTCGACGAGCTCGCGGGCCAGCTCCTCCAGCAGGTCCACCGCGTCGGAGGCCGACGCCGACGGGCCCTCGACCAGATCGGTCAGCGCGGCCGGGACCTCGGCGCGCGCACCCGGGTCGGCCAGCAGCGCCTGCTCGTCGAGCCCGAAGTGCTCGGACAGCGCCGAGCGCAGGCCCGGCAGGGCGCCGACGGTGCCGCCGAAGACCTGGCGCGCCCGCAGGATCGCCAACACGTCGTTGACCAGCTCGTCCTCGCGCGGCGCGCGGCCGAGGATGTGCAGCCCGTCGCGGATCTGCACGTCCTTGATCTCGCAGAGGTAGCCGTCGATGTGCATCACGAAGTCGTCGAAGGACTCCTCGTCGGGTTGGTCCTCCTGGTGCAGGTCGTGGTGCAGCTCGGCGGAGGTGACCAGCTCCCAGATCTGGTTGCGCAGCGCCGGCTTCTTCTCCGGGTCCATGTCCGAGACCAGCGCGTACTCGTCGAGCAGCTGCTCCAGCTTGGCGATCTCGCCGTAGGAGTCGGCGCGGGCCATCGGCGGGATCATGTGGTCCACCACGACCGAGTGGCCGCGCCGCTTGGCCTGGGTGCCCTCGCCCGGGTCGTTGACGATGAACGGGTAGATCAGCGGCAGGTCGCCCAGCACGGCGTCCGGGGCGCAGTCGGCCGCCAGGCCCAGGCCCTTGCCCGGCAACCACTCCAGCGTGCCGTGCTTGCCCAGGTGGATGACCGCGTGCGCGCCGAACTCCTCGCCCAGCCACCGGTAGGCGGCCATGTACTGGTGCGACGGCGGCAGGTCCGGGTCGTGGTAGATCGCGATCGGGTTCTCGCCGAACCCGCGCGGCGGCTGGATGAGCAGCACGACGTTGCCGAAGCGCAGCGCGGCGACGTAGATCGAGCCCTCGTCGTCGACGTACAGGCCCCCGGGCGGCGCGCCCCAGTGCTCGGTCATCGACTCGCGCAGCTCGGCGGGCAGCGCGTCGAACCACTCGCGGTACCGGGTGGCGGGCACGCGGATGGCCGCCTCGGCCATCTGGTCCTCGGTCAGCCACTCCACGTCGTGCCCGCCGGCGGCGATCAGCCGGTGGATCAGGGTGTCGCCGTCCAGCCCGGAGACGTCCAGGCCGCCGAGGTCGTAGCCGGCCTCCTCCAGCGCGCGCAGCAGCACCACCGCCGAGGCCGGGGTGTCCAGGCCGACCGCGTTGCCCACCCGGGAGTGCTTGGTCGGGTACGACGAGAGCACCACGCCGAGGCGCTTCTGCTGGTTGTCGACGTGGCGCAACCGGGCCAGCGAGACCGCGGTGCCCGCGACGCGGGCGGCGCGCTCGGGATCGGCGACGTAGACCGGGATGCCGTCGGCGCCCTCCTCCTTGAAGGAGAACGGCACGCTGATCAACCTGCCGTCGAACTCCGGCACCGCGACCTGCATCGCGGCGTCCATCGGAGAGACCGTGTCGCTCTCGGCCCAGACCGCGCGGCTGGTGGTCAGGCACAGGCCCTGCAGCACCGGGACGTCCAGCTCGGCGAGCGCACCGGCGTCCCAGGAGTCCTCGTCACCACCGGCGCTGGCGTCGGCGGCCACGGCGCCCCCGGCGGCGAGCACGGTGGCCACCAGCGAGTCGCAGCCCGCCAGCAGCTCGCGCAGGCCGTCGGCGTCCGACAGGCTGCGCAGCGAGCCGCAGAACACCGGGACGGCGTTGGCCCCGGCCGCCTCGATCTGGTCGGCGAGCGTGTCGACGAAAGCGGTGTTGCCCGCCAGCGCGTGCGCCCGGTAGAAGATCACGCCCACGGTCGGCTTGGCCCGGTCGTGCGCGCGCTCGCCGTGCCTGCCGAACTCCGGGGTGGACTCCGGGGGCTCGAAGCCGGCACCGGTGAGCAGCACCGTGTCGGACAGGAAGTTGGCCAGCTGGGTGAGGTTGGCCGGGCCGCCCTCGACCAGGTAGGTCAGCGTCTCGGTGGCCACGCCCGCGGGCACCGTGGACAGCGCCATCAGCTCGGCGTCCGGGGTGGCCTCACCGCCCAGGGCGATGGTGGGCAGGCCCGCGGCCAGCACCGCGTCCAGGCCCTCCTCCCAGGCGCGGCGACCGCCCAGCAGCCGGACCACCACCACGTCGACGTCGCGCACCAGCTCGGGCACGTCCTCGGCCGCGACCCGGGACGGGTTGGCCACCCGGTAGTCGGCCTCGGCGGCGCGGGCCGCCAGCAGGTCGGTGTCCGCGGTGGACAGCAGCAGAACTCGGGTTTCGCGGGCAGGCTCGCTCACGCAGGATCCTCTCTCGGGGTGCGCGCCCCGGCGGGGTCATGGCGGCGAGGAGTCTCCTGGCTCCCGGATCCTCGCGGCTTCCCCGCCTTCCCGCCCGCCCGCTCGGGGCCGGGCGGTGGCCGGATGGGGTCCGCTCCCCGGTCACAGTGGCGCGACCGCCCCGGACTCGCACCGGGTTCCTCCACGTCACCGCCGATTGGCTTTCGGGGTGATCCTATCCGTCCTGCGATCTCCGACCACCCGCACGCGGATAAGGGGACGAACCCCACACGACACCGGTCGGCGGGATCGGCGGTTCGACCGGAGCTCGCCCCGGCGGCGGAGCGGACGTCTCGCCGGGCGGTTCCCGCCCGACCGCGGACGGCCCGCTCAGTAGCCGGCGGCGAGGTCGACCGGGGCCAGCAGGGGCTCGCCCGCGACCCAGCGGCGGACGTTCTCCTGCACCCGGCGCGCGAGCGCGGGCATCAGCAGCGACTGCGGGTTGGCCGTGTGCGGCGAGATCAGCGCGCGCGGGTGGGAGAACAGGCGGTGCCCGTCCGGCAGCGGTTCCGGGTCGGTGACGTCCAGGGCCGCGCCACCGATCTCGCCGGCGTCCAGGGCCGCGACCAGCGCGTCGGTGTCGACCAGCGACCCGCGCGCGATGTTGATCAACCAGGCGTCGGGCTTCATCGCCGCCAGCGCCCCGGCGTCGATGAGCTCGTCGGTCTGCGAGGTCGCGGGCGCGGCCACGACCACGAAGTCCGAGCCGGTCAGCACGCGCCGCACTCCCTCGGCGTCCTCGGCGGGCCAGGTGCGCTCGGCGCCGTCGACCGGCTTGCCGGAGCGGTTGACCGCCAGCACCGTCGCCCCGAACGGGCGCAGCATCTCGATCAGCGCCCGGCCGATGCCGCCCGCGCCGATGATGCCGACGGTGGACCCGGACAAGCTGCGCATCCCCTCCGGCCGCTGCCAGGAATCGGCGCGCGCCATCGCGGGGATCTGCCGCGCACCGGCCAGCATCAGCCCGAGGGCGTGCTCGGCGACGGTCTGCGCGTAGGTGCCCGCGGCGGAGGTGAACCGCACGCCCTCGCGCAGCACCCCGGCCGCCAGCCAGGACTCGACGCCCGCCGAGGGCAGCTGCACCCAGTCCAGCCCGGAGTGGTCGAGCTCGGGGAACCGGCCGGGCTCGGCGCCGAACCACACCAGCGCGGAGGCCTCCTCGGCCGCGGCGAGCTCAGCGCCCCCGGCCAGCACGGCGGATTCGAGCTCGGGCGGGGCGACGGGACCCACGTGGACCTTCAACGACTTCTCCATCTCGCTTTCCTCCGGGACAGCTGATCAGCGCGGCCGGCAGCTCACCGCTCGCCGAACCGCAGCGCCTTCCACTGCGCGTCGTCGCAGCTCAGCCAGCGCTGCAGCGATTCGGCGTCCGGCGGGGCGCTGTGGTCCTCGGTGCTGCGCAGGCTCTGCGCGGCAAGCACGTGGCCCAGCCGCAGGCACCGCACGTCGTCCTCCCCGCGCAGCACGCCGGAGAGGAACCCGGCGGCGAAGGCGTCCCCGGCACCGACCGGCTCGACCACGTCGACCTCCGGCGCGGGCACGACGACCCGCCGCTCGCCGAGCGCGTAGGCGGCATCGGCTCCGTCCTTGACCACCACCACGTCCGGCTGGTCGAGCAGTTCCCGCACCTCGTCGGCGGTCCGCACGCCCCACAGCGCGGCGGCCTCGTCGAGGCCGACGAAGACCACGTCGGCCATCCCGGCGAGCTCGCGCAGCACCGGGGCGGCCTCCCGCGCGCTCCACAGCGCGGGGCGGTGGTTGACGTCGAAGGAGATCCGCGCCGCGCGCTCGCGGGTCAGCAGGTGGCGGATCAACCGGTCGCAGCTCGCCGACAGCGCGGGGGTGATGCCGCTGATGTGCAGCAGGCGCGTCGCGTCGAGCTCGCTCGCGGGCAGGAAGTCCTCGTCCATCGTGGACGCCGCCGACCCGGCCCGGTAGTAGTGCACCCGCGTGCCCTCCGGCCTCGGGTCCTTGAAGTACACGGCGGTGGGCGCGTGCGGGTAGACGTCGACCAGGCCGGTGTCCACCCCGGCGGCTCCGATGGTCGAGGCCATGCGCCTGCCCAGCGGGTCGTCGCCCACGCGGCTCGCCCAGCGCACCCGGTGTCCGAGCGCGGCCAGGTGAACGGCCACGTTGGACTCCGCGCCGCCTGCGGAGAGCGTGAAGCTCGGAGCCTGCTCCAGGGGGACCGGGCTGGCCGGGGCGACCAGCGACATCGTCTCGCCCAGGCACAGCACCTCGGTCGGCTGCACCACCACTGCCTCCTCGCGATCGCTGGTTCGAGCGAAAGGCTATCGCCAGCGAGACTGCGAAATACACACCTCCGTTGCACTCCGCGCAACGCTGGGCCGGAACCGGCCGGAGCGGACCGCTTCTCCTAGGCTG
Organism: Saccharopolyspora griseoalba; assembly: GCF_042665275.1. Taxonomy (NCBI): domain Bacteria; kingdom Bacillati; phylum Actinomycetota; class Actinomycetes; order Pseudonocardiales; family Pseudonocardiaceae; genus Saccharopolyspora; species Saccharopolyspora griseoalba. The sequence continues at coordinate 187,689 of NZ_JBHTCJ010000002.1, forward strand.
GCCCCGGTGATCGACGATCACCCACAAGCCACAGGAAAGAAGGAGGGCTCGCATGAGTCTGGAGCGCCCGATCGATCCTGACCCGTACTCGTTCCTGCCGGCGGTGCCCGAGTTCACCGTCACCTCCGCCGACGTGAGCGACGGTCAGGCGATGACCAAGGCCCAGGCCTTCGACGGCATGGGAGCGGGCGGGGACAACCTCTCGCCCCAGCTGAGCTGGTCGGGCTTCCCGGAGACCACCAAGAGCTTCGTGGTGACCTGCTTCGACCCGGACGCGCCGATCCCCGGCGGCTTCTGGCACTGGGTCCTGGTCGACGTCCCGGCGAACATCACCGAGCTGGCCACCGACGCGGGCAACCGCAACGGCCAGAACGCGCCCGCGGGCGCCTTCCACGTGTCCAACGACATGGGCGAGAAGGCCTTCGGCGGCGCGGCCCCGCCGCCCGGCGACCGCCCGCACCGCTACTACTTCGTGGTGCACGCGGTCGACACCGACAAGCTCGGCGTGGACGAGAACGCCTCGCCGGCGGTGGTCAGCTTCAACCTGGCCTTCCACACCGTCGGTCGGGCCGTCATCACCCCCACCTACCAGCACTGATCCTGGCACAGGTGATCGCGCCCGCTCCCCGCTCGGGGGCGGGCGCGACGCGTTTCGCCCGAACGGGCTGAATCACCGGAGCCCGCTCGCTCCTCTTATTAGTGGGAGGTGCGAGATGGACGTGCTGCCGGGGGCCATCGCCGCGGTGCTGGGCACCGCGCTGGCCGCGCTGCTGTTCCCGTCGTTCGTCGCCGGTGAGTACCGGCGACGCGGTGGACTGCGCGCCGAGGTGGCGCTGCGGCGCTACGCGGCGCTGCTCTACGCGACCGCTCTGGGCTGCTACGTGCTGCTGCCCACCGGCGGGGGCTGCTTCGCCGCCCAGCTGCTGCCGCTGGCCGGGCTGACCGGTGGCGGTGGCCTGCTGCAGTTCGCGAGCAACATCGCGCTGTTCGTCCCGCTCGGCGCGCTGCCCGCCCGCGGTTCCCGGTTCGCCGCGGCCGCCGGGCTGGCCGCATCGCTGCTGATCGAGGTCACCCAGCTCACCGGGCTGTGGTTCAGCTTCCCGTGCCCCTACCGGGTCTTCGACGTCAACGACGTCATCGCCAACACCCTCGGCGCGCTGCTCGGCGGGTTCGTCCCGCTGCGCCCGCTGGACCGCGCGCGGTGCGCCTCCGACCCGGTCCCGGTCACCGCCGGGCGTCGCTTGCTGGGGATGTGCTGCGACGGCCTGCTGCTGGGCTGGCTGGCCGTGGCCGCCGGCGGTCCGGACCGGCCCGCGTGGCTCCCGGCGGCGCTGGTGCTGCTGGCCGCGACCCTGCCCACCGGCACCACGCTCGGTCAGCGGCTGGTGCTGCTGCGCGCGCACCGCCCCACCCCGGTGGTGGCCTCGCTGCGCTGGGCTTCCGGCTGCGGCGGCCTGGCCGCGGCGTTGACCTGCGGCCCGCTGCTGGGCGCCCCGGCACCGCTGGCGGCCGGGCTGTGGTGCGCCGCGCACGCGGCCGGTGTGATCTGCGACCGAGATCGGCGCGGAATCACCGGGCTTCTCTCCGGGTTGGAACTGCACGACATGCGCGCACCGACGACGGTGCGTCCCCGTGAGGCAGGATGGGACCCGTGCGGCACTTCGACCTAGTCATCATCGGTTCCGGCTCCGGCAACTCGATCCTCGACGAGCGCTTCGCCGACTGGAACGTGGCCATCGTGGAGAAGGGCCTCGGCCCCAACGACGCCTACGGCGGCACCTGCCTGAACGTCGGTTGCATCCCGACCAAGATGTTCGTGCACACCGCCGACACCGCCAGCGCCCCGGCCATCGGCACCAAGCTGGGCGTCGACCTCAGCCTCGACCAGGTGCGCTGGAGCGATGCGCGCGATCGGATCTTCGGCCGGATCGACACCATCTCCGCGGGCGGGCGCCGCTTCCGCGCCGAGGAGCAGGACAACGTCACCCTGTTCGAGGGCAACGCGCACTTCACCGGCGTCAAGCAGCTGTCCGTGCAGACCGCCGAGGGCGTCGAGACGATCACCGCCGACCGGTTCGTGGTCGCCGCCGGCGGCCGCCCCGTGATGCCGGAGGTCCCCGGGCTCGACCAGGTCCGGGTGCACACCAGCGACACCGTGATGCGGCTGGCCGAGCTGCCGCAGCGGATGATCATCATGGGCACCGGGTTCATCGGCGCCGAGTTCGCGCACATCTTCAGCGCGCTGGGGGTCGAGGTCACCATGATCGGCCGCTCCGGGCAGGTGCTGCGCGCCGAGGACGCCGACGTCTCCGCGCGGTTCACCGAGCTCGCCGCCGCCCGCTGGGACCTGCGCCTCAACCGCAAGGTCGTCTCCGCCGAGCGCGCGGGCGAGGGCGTGCGGCTGCACCTGGAGGGCCCGGACGGCGCGGAGACCGTCGAGGCCGACGAGCTGCTGGTGGCCATCGGGCGCACCCCGAACAGCGACCTGCTGGAGGCCGAGGCGGGTGGGCTGGAGGTCGCCGACGACGGCAAGATCGTCGTCGACGCCCAGCAGCGCACCTCAGTCGACGGCGTGTGGGCGCTCGGCGACATCAGCTCGGCCCACGAGCTCAAGCACGTCGCCAACCACGAGACCAGGGTGGTCCAGCACAACGTACTCAACCCGGACTCCCCGATCGAGTCCGACCACCGCTTCGTGCCGCACGCGGTGTTCTCCTCGCCCCAGATCGCGGCGGTGGGGCTCACCGAGCAGCAGGCGCGCGAGCGCGGCGTGAACTACGTGACCAAGATCCAGGACTACGGGGCGATCGCCTACGGCTGGGCCATGGAGGACACCACCGGCTTCGCCAAGCTGCTCGCCGACCCGGACAGCGGCAAGATCCTGGGCGCGCACATCATCGGCCCGCAGGCCCCGACCCTGCTGCAGCCGATCATCCAGGCCATGCACTTCGACCTGGACGCGCGCAGCATGGCACGCGGGCAGTACTGGATCCACCCGGCCATGCCGGAGCTGCTGGAGAACGCGCTGCTCGGGCTGCCGCTGAACTAGAGCCTGCGCACGTCGAGCCCGGTTTCGACGGCGGTGCCGTCGGGCCCGGGCTCGACCCGGTAGGCACCCGCCTTGCCGTTCTCGGCGAGCGCCTCGACCAGCTCGGTGCCGCGGTAGAGCAGGCCCGCACCGTCGTCGGTGGCGTAGCCGGCAGGCAGCGTTCCCTCGGCGATGAGCCGCTGGAACAGCGGACGCCGCTCGGGCTCGGAGTCGTAGTGCACGCCGTTGGAGTGCGGCAGCAGGCCGAGCCCGTCGGTGATCGGCCGCAGCTGCGGGCCGAACGAATCGGTGGTCCCGCCGACGTGCCAGCAGATCGATCCCGCCGACACCCCGGTGAGCACCACGCCCGCCTCCCAGGCCTCCCGGAAGATCGCGTCGAGCTCGTGCAGCCGCCACATCGCCAGCATCCCGGCGACGCTGCCGCCCCAGACCCAGACCACGTCCTGCGCCAGCAGGTGCTCTCGCACCTCGGCGAGGTTGGGCATCGGGAACAGCGACAGGTGGCTGCCCCGCCAGCCCAGCTGGGCGGCGTTGGCGTAGAAGGTGGAGATCAGGTTCGGGTCGTCGCCGCAGGCGGTGGCCAGGAAGCACACCTCGGGCGCCCGGCCGCCGGTCCCGGCGAGCTCGACGGCGTGATGGGTCAGGGCCCCGGGTTCCCACCCGAGCCGCGCCGAGCGGCGGATCCCGCCGGAGGTGGCCAGGATCGTCGGAACATCAGCAGGCACGCCCGCAGCCTAGCCCTCTCTCATCAAGGGTCCCCGAGCGCTCGGGGCTTCTGATGAGAGAAGCGCACCCCGGTTCAGGAGACCGGGTGGAGCCCGTAGTCGGTGCCCATGTCGAAGGCCTTCACCGGCGCGGTGCCGAGCGGGCTCGCGAGGTCCGGCCCGGCCGGGACCCGCTCCAGCACGAAGGCGGGCGCACCGGAGCGGGTGATCACCACGTCCTCCCCTGCTTCCGCGCGATCCAGCAGCTCGGTCAACCGGTCGCGCGCCTCGTCCAGCGAAAACTCAACAGCCATGCCCGCAAGCTACCGGCCGCGCGCCGGTTACCGGCCGGTTCGCGCCGTCGAATCACCGGAACCGGTACCGGCCCGACGCGTACCGGAACCGGTCATCGCAGCGCCGCGCTCAACGATGGCAATGCGGCGGGCGCGCCGTCGTCGAGCAACCGCCGCAGCGCGTCGGTGTCCAGGTGCTCCTCGACCAGGTCGCCGAGCAGGTCCAGCTGAGCCCCGCGAACATCGGCGAAGACCGTGTCCTCGGCGACCGAGAAACCGTCCCGCCCGGCCCTTTTCGCCGCCCATGCCAGGAACCTGCGACGGTAGGCGTCGTTCTCGAACAGACCGTGCCAGTGCGTGCCCAGAACCGAGCCGCAGATCCCGCCCTCGACGCCGTCGGCCGTGCGCACCAGCGGTTCCAGCTCGCCGCGCCGCACCGGCAGGCCGTGGTGGATCTCGTAACCGGTCACCGGCTCGCCGAACGCCTCGCCGCGCGGATTGCCCAGCGTCTTGCGCTCGGCGAAGTCGATCTCCAGGTCGAGCAGGCCGAGCCCGTCGACGCTGCCCGATGCGGACTCGACCTCGTCGTGGATTCGCCTGCTCAGCATCTGGAAACCACCGCAGATCCCGGCGACCGGGAGGTCGGCGCGCGCGTGCTCGCGGATCGCCTCGGCCAGCCCGGTCTCGCGCAACCACCTCAGGTCGGCCACGGTCGACTTCGACCCGGGCAGCACCACCAGGTCGGCATCCGACAACCGGGAGGGTTCGGTCACGAACCGCACCGCCACCCCGGGCTCGGCGGCCAGCGCCTCCACGTCGGTGGCGTTCGAGATCCGCGGCAGCCGCGGCACCGCGACCCGCAACCACTGCCCGCCCCGCGGCGGGGCGGGACGCCCCACCACGCCGTCGGCGACGTAGGACAGCGAGTCCTCGGCGTCGATCCACAGCTCCTCGGCCCACGGCAGCACCCCGTGCACCGGCCTGCCGGTGAGCCCGCGCAGCTGCTCCAGGCCCGGCCGCAGCAGGTCGGGATCACCGCGGAACTTGTTGATCAGGAAGCCGGACACCAGCGCCTGGTCGGCGGGGTCCAGCAGCGCCAGGGTGCCGAAGAGCTGCGCGAACACCCCACCGCGATCGATGTCGCCGACGACCAGCACCGGAAGCCGAGCCGCCTGCGCCAGCCCCATGTTGGCGATGTCGCTGGTCCGCAGGTTGATCTCGGCGGGCGAGCCGGCACCCTCGCAGATCACGTAGTCGTGGTCGCGACGCAGGTCCGCCAACGCCTCCGAGACGGTCTCCAGCAGCGCTGCCTTGCGCTCCCGGTAGGACATGGCGGTGACCGCACCGGCCACCTCGCCCATCACGATCACCTGCGACTGCCGATCGCTTCCCGGCTTGAGCAGCACCGGGTTGAACCGCACCGAGGGCTGCACCCCGCAGGCCGCGGCCTGCAGCGCCTGCGCGCGCCCGATCTCCCCGCCGTCGGCGGTGACCACGGAGTTGTTGGACATGTTCTGCGCCTTGAACGGCGCCACCTTCGCCCCGGAGCGGGCCAGCCAGCGGCAGATCCCCGCGGTCACCACGCTCTTCCCGGCATCCGACGTCGTCCCGGCGACCAACAACGCATTCACAGCACGTTCCTACCTCATGCCCCGGTTGTGGGGGGCGACACACCACCGAGGAAGGCTTCGAGCCCGTCGAGGTGGCGCTGCAGGCCGAAGTCGAACAGCTCGTCGAGGTCGAACCCGACGTCGTGGGCGAAGTTCTCCGCCAGCGCCGGGAACCGCCCCGAGCCGATCAGCGACTGGAACAGGCCGCGGTCCAGCGACTGGCGCTGTTCGCCGGTGATGCCGCAGCGGTGCTCCTGCTCGGCCTCCAGGGAACGGGTGATCGCCAGCCCGCCGACGTAGCCGTTGAGCGAGACGACCAGGTGCAGCTTCGCGCGTTCGTCGAGCGCGAGCCCGTCGAGGGCGCGCAACGACCAGTCCACGTGGGCAAGCCCGCTGGAGACGACGGGCGGGGCGGCCAGCGAGGTGAGCATCACCGGCGCCAGCCAGGGGTGCCTGCGGTAGGTGCGCCACTGCAGGTGGGCGACCAGCTCCAGCTGCGCGCGCCAGCCCGGCGGCCCCGGCTCCGGCAGCGCGCGGGCGCCGAAGGCCGCGTCGGCCATCAGGCGAACGAGCTCCTCCTTGTCCGGGACGTAGCGGTACAGCGTCATGGCCCCGGAGCCGAGCTCGGCGGCCACCCGGCGCATCGACACCGCTCCGATGCCCTCCCGGTCGGCGAGCGCGATCGCGGTGCGCACGATCCGCTCCCTGGTCATCGCCGAGTCCGGCCCTCGCGCGGGCCGCCGCGCCTGCAGTCGCGCGCTCACCACCGTGCCGCTGCCGCGCACCTTCTCCATCGTGCTCAACCGCATCTGGGCTCCGGTCATCGCCGTCGGGCTCTCCGCCCTCCGCGGGGACGATCCGCAGCTGGCCTGGATCGTCCCGGCGATGACCACCTGGCTGAGCTGGACGATCCCGCTGATCCTGCTGGAGTGGTGGTTCGCCCGCCGGCGGTGACCGCCCGCCCGCAGCGGGCGCGGACGACAGCGGGCCCGGCGTCGTGCTGACGCCGGGCCCGCGCGTTCGGGAGCCGCTCAGGGCTGGGTGAGGATCTCGTTGCCGTCCTCGGTGATCAGGATGGTGTGCTCGAACTGAGCGGTCCAGCTCTTGTCCTTGGTGGTGACCGTCCAGCCGTCTTCCCACATGTCGTACTCGTGGGTGCCCAGCGTGATCATCGGCTCGATGGTGAAGGTCATCCCCGGCTCCAGCACGGTCTGCACCGACGGCTCGTCGTAGTGCAGGATCACCAGGCCGCTGTGGAACGAGCGGCCGATGCCGTGCCCGGTGAAGTCCCGGACCACGCCGTAGCCGAAGCGCTTGGCGTAGGACTCGATGACCCGGCCGATGACGTTGAGCTGCCGCCCCGGCTTGGCGGCCTTGATGCCGCGCATCGTGGCCTCGTGCGTGCGCTCGACCAGCAGGCGGGCCTCCTCGGAGACCTCGCCGGCCAGGAACGTGGCGTTGGTGTCGCCGTGCACGCCACCGATGTAGCCGGTGACGTCGACGTTGACGATGTCGCCGTCCTCGATGACCGTCGAGTCCGGGATGCCGTGGCAGATCACCTCGTTGAGCGAGGTGCAGCAGGACTTCGAGAAGCCCCGGTACCCCAGCGTCGACGGGTACACGCCGTGGTCGAGGAAGAACTCGTGCACCACGGCGTCGATCGAGTCGGTCGTCGCACCCGGCTTGACCGCCTTGCCCGCTTCGACCAGCGCCTGCGCGGCCAGCTTGCAGGAGACCCGCATGGCCTCGATGACCTCGGGCGGCTGCACGTCGGGGTCGGTGTTGCGCTGCGGAGCCGGCTTGTCGACGTACTCGGGGCGCTCGATGTGCGCTGGAACTTGGCGGCGGGGCGTGGGCGTCCCCGGCTTCAACGGAGCTCGAACCGGCATGCCCCCACTCTAACCACCGGCTTCCGGAGGCTCCTGCCAGACTCGTCCCTCGCGCCGGTGCCCGGGGCCGCGCGCCGGTGGTGCGGCCCCGGGCCGCGAGCTAAGCGGGCGAGGCCGTGCTCAGACCCGCGTCGCGGGCCGCGGCCAGCAAGGTCGGGTCGTAGGAGACGTAGGTGACCGGCTGGTCCTTGACCCCGCAGGCCGATGCGAGGTGCACGGCCTCCACCAGGGTCAGGTCGGCCTCGAGCTCGCTGGCCGTGTCCAGCACGTCCTGGCGCACGGGCAGCGCCTCCAGCTTGGACACCACGATCGAGGCCAGGTCCTCGGCGGCCGGGCCGACGTCGCGGAAGGTGCGCAGCACGTCGACCTTGGACAGCGCGCTGGTCGCCCGCGACTGCTCCCAGTGGTCGCGGATCCACTGGCTCAAGGCCTCGCTCTCCGGTTCGGGGGCGATCATCTTGATCAGCGCGGAGGAATCGAAGTAGATCAAAACCGCTCCTGTTCACGCTGGACGGCGCCCGGTCCCGCGGGACCTCCGGGGTGGCGCCGCCCGCACGGTTCATCGGGGCGGCCCGCGACGTGCCGACGGCATCGGCGGCGGGCCGATCGTGCACTCGAAGTCGGGGGACGTGACGGCAACACGTCCGCGACCGGAGCCGTCCCCGGCCGGAGGAGCCGGGGACGATCCCGCTCGCAGCGCAACGACCGGACCGATCATTGCGCTCGATGGGCTACAACCTAGCACCGATCTGACTCTGAGTGATCACCCTTTCACGTGAAGCGAGGTGCGATTTTCCCCGCGGAGCGATCACAGTCCGTCGAGGAAGCGCTTGCTGAGGTCGACCGCCGGGACCGACTTGCCCGCGTCGGTGATGAGCGTGGCGAACGCGAGGTCGCCGCGGTAGCCCACGAACCAGCCGTGCGAGTGCGTGCCGTCGCCGAACTGCGCGGTGCCGGTCTTGCCGTAGACCTCGCCGCTACCGCCGATGTTGGTCGCGGTACCCGACTTGACGACCTCGCGCATCATCGTGCGCAGCTGGTCCAGAGCGGCCCTCGACGGCGGCTGCGGGGTGCTGTCGGCCTCGGTGCGCTCGCCCTTGATCAGGTTCGGCGTCGGCATCCCGCCGTTGGCCACCGACGCGGCGGCCAGCGCCATGCCGAACGGGCTGGCGGTCACGGTGCCCTGGCCGATGCCGTTCTGGGCGCGGCGGTTGGTGCTGTCGCCCGTGCCGACCTTGCCGGTGATGGTGGTCGCGCCCGGCATCTGGAAGTCCACGCCGACGCCGAGCTTCTTGGCCGCCTCCGGCAGCGCGTCGGCCGGCATGTCCACCGCCAGCTGCGCGAACGTGGTGTTGCAGGAGTGCGCGAACGCGGTGATCAGCGGGACCCTACCGAGGTCGAACTCCTTGTCGTTCGGCAGCACGTAATCACCGGCGAACTGCTTCTTGCCCGGGCACTCGACCGGGGTGTTGATCTTGACGTTGCCCTTCTCCAGCGCAGCCGAGGCGGTCACCACCTTGAACGTGGAACCCGGCGGGTACTGGCCGGTCAGCGCCACCGGCCCCTGCTTGTCGGCGGGGTCGTTCTGGGCCACCGCGAGGAGCTCCCCGGTGGAGGGCTTGATGGCCACCACCATCGCCGCCTGCGGAAACGGATCGACCGCCTTCTCGGCGGCGCGCTGAACGCTGTCGCTGATCGTGACCTCGGTGGGCTGGACCGGCTTGGCGTCCACCTTGGACAGCTCGGTCACCTCCTGCCCGGAGGAGTCCTCTACCGCCACCTTCCAGCCGGCGTTGGCCGAGACCTTCTTGTCGACCTGCTCGCCCACCCCGGCCAGCACCTGGCTGGCGTAGCCGCGCTCGACCGAGACCAGGTCGGCCCGCGAGGGGAAGGTGACGCCGGGCAGGTCGGAGATCTGCGAGCGCACCTGGTCGAAGTCGCTCTGCCGCAGGGTCACGATCGGGAACGGCTGGCCCTTCTCGGCGTCGGCCATGATGGACTGCTGGGTGATCGACGGTTCGATCTGGCCCAGCGCGGCGGCCAGCTGACCCGCCACGCCCGCGACGTCCCCCGCGGACTGCGGGCTCAGCGTCACGGTGGTCAGCTTCTCCGGGGACATCAGCTGATTGCCACCGCTGCCGGTCACCGGCGCCGCGTCCGGCAGCACCTCGCTGTAGGCCAGCGACTGGTCCTTCTTCAACTTCGGGTGGATCACCGAGGGCGCCCAGCGCACCTTCCAGCCCTGATCGTCCTCGACCATCTGGAAGGAGCCCTGGTAGCGCCACACCTTGCCCTCGCCGAAGTCCCAGGACATGTTGTAGGTGGCGCGCGCACCGCTGTCGGTGTCGGTCACCTCGCCCAGCGATGCGTGGGTGACCGTCGGGCGCAGGTCGCCGCGCACCGACTCGATCAGCTGCGTGGCCTGCTTCGGGCTGTCGGTCCGGCCGGCGGCTGCCTGGGCGTTGCCCGCCGCGTAGGCCTTCAGGAAGCCCTCGGCGGCCACCTCCTGCTCCGACGGGCCGGTGCTGCACCCGGCCACCGGTACGAGCAGGGCGGCGGCCAGCCCGACCAAGATCCGCTTGGAAACCATGCCGCGAGTATGCCGAAGACCCCCGACGGCCGAAACGAGGTCCCGCCGAATGGAGCGCGGGTATTTCGAACGGATGCCGCGCCGCAACCCGCTGTGCACATAGGTCAGAGCAGCACGGTGCTGAAGGCGCCCACCGAGCGGAAACCGACCTTCCGATAGGCGTTTCGCGCGGCGTGGTTGAAGTCGTTGACGTAGAGGCTGGCGGTGCGCCCGAGACCGCGCACCAGGCGGTCGGCCACCGCGGCGGTGCCCGCCGTGCCCAGCCCGGTGCTGCGGCGGTCCGGGTGCACCCACACGCCCTGGATCTGGCCGACCGTGCGCGACAGCGCGCCGATCTCGGCCTTGAACACCACCTCGCCGTCCTCGAAGCGGGCGAAAGCGCGCCCGGCGGCGATGAGGTCGGCCACTCGCGCGCGGTAACCCGCGAAACCGCCGTCGGCGGAGGGATCGACGCCGACCTCCTCGGTGAACATGGCGACCGCGGCGGGCAGGTAGCGCTCCAGCTCGTCCGGGCGGACCTGCCGCACCAGCGGATCGACCGGGATCCTCGCCGGTTCGGACAGCGCCATCAGCGGCTGGTCGGCGCGGATCTCGCGCGCCGGGCCCCACTGCGACTCCACCTCGCTCCACAGCTCCAGCACCTGCTCGGAGGGCCCGACCAGCGAGGAGCACACCCTGCGGCGGCGCAGCGCGCGGTCGGCGAAGGCGCGCATCGCGTCCGAGCCCCCGCGCAGCGGGATCAGGTTGGCCCCGGAGAAGCACAGGCCGCTCAACCTGCTGCCGTGCCCCCACAGCTCCCCGCCGAGGCGCAGCGGGCGCACCCCGGCCTCCTCGACGCGCGCGGCGACCATGCAGGCGGCGACGGGGGCAGAATCCAGCACCGAGCGGACCTGCCGCTCGTCCCGTTCCTCCAGCAGTCGAGCACCGGCGAGCTTGAGCACCTGCTAAGCCTGCCAGAAATCGTTCGGGAGCGGATTGCCAGTGGTCGTGTCCCACAGCCGACGCGGGTCCGCTCACCCGTTCGGCCGAAAGACGACGGTGCCCCGGCCGTCGACGCGACGACCGGGGCACCGCAGGTGCTCGGCTTCAGCCCACCGTGACGGTCGGCTCTCCCTCGACCGGGGACTCGCCCATCTCCTCGGCGATGCGCATGGCCTCCTCGATCAGGGTTTCCACGATCTGCGCCTCGGGCACGGTCTTGATGACCTCGCCCTTGACGAAGATCTGGCCCTTGCCGTTGCCGGAGGCCACGCCGAGGTCGGCCTCGCGGGCCTCCCCCGGGCCGTTGACGACGCAGCCCATGACCGCCACGCGCAGCGGGACCTCCATGCCCTCCAGCCCGGCGGTGACCTCGTCGGCCAGCTTGTAGACGTCGACCTGGGCGCGGCCGCAGGACGGGCAGGAGACGATCTCCAGCTTGCGCGGGCGCAGGTTCAGCGACTCCAGGATCTGGGCGCCGACCTTGATCTCCTCGACCGGCGGCGCCGACAGCGACACGCGGATGGTGTCGCCGATGCCCTGGCGCAGCAGCGAACCGAAGGCGACCGCGGACTTGATGGTGCCCTGGAAGGCCGGGCCGGCCTCGGTCACGCCCAGGTGCAGCGGGTAGTCGCACTGCTCGGCGAGGATCTCGTAGGCGCGCACCATCACGACGGGGTCGTTGTGCTTGACCGAGATCTTGATGTCGTGGAAGTCGTGCTCGGCGAACAGGCTCGCCTCCCACAGCGCCGACTCGGCCAGCGCCTCCGGGGTGGCCTTGCCGTGCTTCTCCAGCAGCCGCGGGTCCAGCGAACCGGCGTTGACGCCGATGCGGATCGGCGTCCCGTGGTCCTTGGCCGCCTGGGAGATCTCCTTGACCTGGTCGTCGAACTTGCGGATGTTGCCGGGGTTGACCCGGACTCCGGCGCAGCCCGCCTCGATGGCCTTGAAGACGTACTTCGGCTGGAAGTGGATGTCGGCGATGACGGGGATCTTCGACTTCTGCGCGATGGCGGGCAGCGCCTCGGCGTCGTCGGCGCTCGGGCAGGCCACCCGAACGATGTCGCAGCCCGAGGCGGTCAGCTCGGCGATCTGCTGCAGCGTGCTGTTGACGTCTGCGGTCACGGTCGTGGTCATGCTCTGCACGGAGATGGGGTGATCGCTACCCACTCCGACCGGTCCGACCTGCAACTGACGGGTCTTGCGCCGTTCCGCGAGCACCGGGGCCGGAGCGCCCGGCATGCCCAGATCGACGGTCATCGATACCTCTCCACCTCTGCTGGCGTGCTTCGGGGCGGCCGCCCCGCCCGGATCCCACGATACCGACGCTGCGTCATCCAGCTGGACGTCGGCGGGTAGGACGAATCACGTTCAGTGATCGTCGACACCCGTTCACATCTCGTTCAGCCCAACGCCGCGGGATGATCATCACCCTATCGGTGATCTTGTGGTGACTGTCACGCACCACCGGATTCGGCTGTCCCGAAACCGCGCCCCACAGCCCGAGCCCCCGTCCACCACAGCGGTGAAATCCACCACCACACGACCGGTGGTCGGCGCGAACCGCTACTGCAGCGTCACCGGGTTGACGATGTCGGCGACCAGCACCAGCAGCGAGTAGGCGATCAGGACGAGGCTGACCGCGTAGGCCAGCGGCATCAACCGCGCCGTGTCGAACGGGCCGGGGTCAGGTCGCCGGACCAGCTTGGCCACGCGACGCCGGATCGACTCCCACGCGGCCCCGGCCACGTGACCGCCGTCCAGCGGCAGGATCGGCAGCATGTTGAACACGAACAGCGACAGGTTCACGCCCGCCAGCAGCTGGAACATCATCAGGATGCGGGTGTCCACGCCGATCTGATCGGTGGCCAGCACCTCTCCGCCGAGCCTGCTGGCACCGACGATGCCCACCGGCGAGTCCTGGTGCCGCTCACCGCCGAAGATTGCGCTGACCAGGTCCGGAACCCGCTGCGGCAGCTGCACGACCTTCTCGGCGGTCAACCCGACGAAGCCGCCGATGGTCTCCACCACACCGCCGATGTCCTGCTTGACCATCACCGAGGTCGGCGAGAGCCCGAGGAAGCCGACCTTCACGGTCTCGCTGGGCGTGTCGATCTTGGGCCGCTCGGTCTGCATCAGGTTCGCCGTCAGCGACACCCGGTGCCCGTCGCGCTCGACGACGACCGGCACGGCACCTCGCGAGTCGCGGATGGCCAGCCGCAGCTCGTCCCAGGACTCGTAGTGCTCGCCGTTGAACTCCACGATCCGGTCACCCGGCTTGAACCCGGCCGCCGCCGCGGGCGAGGGCGGGGCGCCCGCCGGGCACTTCGTGGTGTCCGCGCCCGCGGGCAGCACGCACTCGCTGACGTGCGCGACGGTCAGCGTCGGGGTGTTGACCCCGAAGCCCATCAGGATCGCGGTGAAGATGCCGACCGCCAGGATCAGGTTCATGAACGGCCCGGCCAGCATCACGATGATCCGCTTCCACGGGCTGCGCTGGTAGAACTGCCGGTGCGAGTCCTCCGGCCTGACGTCCTCGGCCGACATCTGCCGGGCGTCCTCGATCATCGCCCGCCACGGGGCGGAGGAGGCGGTGCGGCCGTACTCCTCGTCCTTCTTCGGCGGGAACATGCCGATCATCCGGATGTACCCGCCGAACGGGATGGCCTTGATCCCGTACTCGGTCTCGCCCTTCTTGCGCGACCAGATGGTCCGGCCGAAGCCGACCATGTACTCGGTGACCTTGACCCCGAACATCTTCGCGGTGGCGAGGTGGCCGAGCTCGTGCCACGCGATGGAGAAGAGCAACCCGACGAAGAAGATCAGGATGCCCACGACGACCAGCATCTAGCTATTCCGCCTTCCGTCCGGCAGCCAACTCGCGCGCCCGGGACCTCGCCCAGTCCTCGGCCGCGAAGATCTCGTCCAAGTCCGAGGGCTCCGCGCGCCACTGGTCGGCGGCGGCGAGCACCTCACCAACAGTCTGCACGATTTCGGGGAACCGCAGGTGACCGGTGACGAACGCGGACAGCGCCTCCTCGTTGGCCGCGTTGTAGATGGCCGGCAGGCAACCCCCCGCGGTCCCCGCCGAGCGGGCGAGCTCCACGGCCGGGAAGGTCTCGTCGTCGACCGGCTCGAAGGTCCACTCCTGAGCGGCGTCGAAGGTCAGCCGCGGCGCCACCCCGGGAACCCGGCGCGGCCACTCCAGGCTCATCGCGATCGGGATCTTCATGTTCGGCGGGCTGGCCTGCGCGATCGTGCCGCCGTCGGTGTAGGTGACCATGGAGTGCACGATCGACTGCGGGTGCACGACGACGTCGATGCGCGAGTAGTCGATGCCGAACAGCAGGTGCGCCTCGATGAGCTCCAGGCCCTTGTTGACCAGCGTCGCCGAGTTGATGGTGACCACGTTGCCCATCGACCAGGTCGGGTGCGCCAGCGCCTCCTGCACGGTGACCTCGGCGAGCTCGGCGCGCCCGCGTCCCCGGAACGGGCCGCCGGAGGCGGTCAGCACCAGCCGGTCCACGTCGTCCTCGTCGTTGCCCAGCAAGCACTGGGCCAGCGCGGAGTGCTCGGAGTCGACCGGCACGAGCTGGCCGGGCGCGGCCTTGCGCAGCACCAGCGAGCCGCCCGCGATCAGCGACTCCTTGTTGGCCAGCGCCAGCTGCGCCCCGGTTTCCAGCGCCGCCAGGGTGGGACGCAGCCCTCGAGATCCGTCGACACCGTTCAGCACCACGTCAGCCGGGGAGGACTCGATGAGCTCCAGCACGGCGTCCGGTCCGGCCAGCAGCCGCGGCATCCGGAACTCGCCGCTGGCGTAGCCGCGCTTCTGCGCCTCGGCGTAGAGCGCGAGCTGGACGTCCTCGGTCGCGGTGCCCTTGGCCACGGCCACGACCGGCACCTCGAACTCGAGCGCCTGCGCGGCCAGCGCGGCCGGGTCGCTGCCCCCGGCGGCCAGCCCGGCGACGCGGAACCGCCCCGGGTTGTCCCGGATCACCTCGAGGGCCTGGGTACCGATCGAACCGGTCGAACCCAGGATCAGCACGGTGCGCGGATCGGCGTCGCTCTGTGTATCGGTGTCGGCGTGCATCGCCGACATTGTCCCTGAAGCAGGTGAGCCGCCGCCGCTCGCGGTGCGCAAATCACCATCGGGGGTCACCATCACCCCATCGACCACATGGCCGACGACGCGTGGAGGCCGCCATGGGCATCATCGGTTGGATCGTTCTCGGACTGATCGTGGGAGCACTCGCGAAGCTGATCATGCCCGGCAAGGACCCGGGCGGGATCATCGTGACCATGATCCTGGGCGTGGTGGGCGCCTTCCTCGGCGGGCTCATCGGCAAGTTCGCCTTCGGCGTGGGTCTGGAGCAGTTCTGGTCGCTGACCACCTGGGGGCTGGCGCTGCTCGGATCGCTCATCGTGCTCGGCGTCTACCGCGTGATCGTGGGCCGCAAGGCGGTCAGCAGCGGGTAGCCGGGCTACGGATAGCCGCCCAACTGCGCAAAACCGGGTGTCGCCGCGGCGGCACCCGGTTTTGCGCTGCTGGCACGCGCTGAGGCGGCTCCCCGCACCCCGGGCGGGTGTGCGAAGATGAGCACGATCGTGGGCCCGCAGAGCCTGCGGACCAGAAGTTTCAGCTGTCCGGCCGCGGCCGGTTTGGCGCAGGAGGGGAACGTGGCGAGCACCGAGCTGGAGAAGAAGCCCAGCCAGGCCATCGACCCGGCCGAGGAGCCTTCGGTCGAGTGGGGTTGGCACGGCGGTTTCCCGAGGGGAACCCAGATCGCCGGCTGGTTCTCGGTGGTCGCGATCCTGCTCATGCTGATCGGCAACCACCAGGGCATCCTCAGCGGCGGCGGCAAGTTCAAGATCGAGGACTTCTACATCATCCTCACCGCCGCGGTCATGGTCGTCGGCCTGCTGATCGACCTGCGCATCAACAAGCGCAAGCGCTGACCCGAAGCCTTCAACCGCCCCCGGCAACGCCGGGGGCGGTTTTTCGCGTCCGCGGAACGAGCAGGGGAACCTTCCTGCCACGTCGCACGGCAGGAAGGTTCCCCTGCTGCCTCTGACAGGAAGGTTCCCTGCGTCCTCAGACCGCGATGCCGGTGAGCACGGTGACCCGCTGCTCGGTGAAGTCCTCCATCGCCGAGCGGAGCCCCTCGCGCCCCGTTCCGGACTCCTTGAGCCCGCCGTAGGGCATCTGGTCGGCGCGGAAGCTCGGGACGTCGCCGATGATCACGCCGCCGACCTCCAGCTCCGCCGAGGCCCGGAACGCCAGCTGCAGGTCCTTGGTGAACACGCCTGCCTGCAGGCCGTAGCGGGAGTCGTTGACCTGCTCGAAGGCCTCGTCGATCGAGTCCACCGGGGCGACGACCAGCACCGGGCCGAAGACCTCCTCGCAGGAGACCTTGGCATCGGCGGGCACGTCGGCCAGCACGGTGGGCGCGTAGGTCGAACCTTCCCGGGTGCCTCCGGTGAGCACCTTCGCGCCCGCGGCGACCGCCTCGTCGACCCACTGCTCCACTCGCTCGGCAGCGGCCTCGTCGATCAGCGGACCGACCTTGGTCCCCGGATCGGCGGGGTCGCCGGTGCCCAGCTCGTTCACGACGTCGAGCACGTTGCTCACCAGCTCGTCGTAGACGTCGCGGTGGGCGAAGACGCGCTGCACCGAGATGCAGGACTGTCCCGCCTGGTAGGTCGCGAAGGTCGCGATCCGCTCAGCGGCCTGCCGCAGGTCCGGCCAGTCGGAGTTGACCACCACGGCGGCGTTGCCGCCGAGTTCGAGCGTGACGTGCTTGCGCGGCACCGAGTCGCGGATGCTCCAGCCCACCGGCCCGGAGCCGGTGAACGACACGATCGGCAACCGCTCGTCGGCGACCAGCTCGGCGGCCTTGTCGTTGCTGGTGGTCAGCACCGACCAGGATCCCGTGGGAAGATCCGTCTCGGCGAGGATCTCGCCGAGCGCCAAGGCCGACAGCGGCGTCTTCGGGGCCGGCTTGAGCACGATCGGCACGCCCGCGGCCAGGGCGGGAGCGACCTTGTGGGCGACCAGGTTCAGCGGGAAGTTGAACGGTGCGATGCCCAGCACCGGTCCGCGCGGGACCCGGCGGATCACGGCCATCCGACCGGTCCCGCCGGGGTCGGTGTCGAGGCGCTGCAGCTCGCCGGAGAACCGGCGGGCCTCCTCGGCTCCCCAGCGGAAGGTCGCCGCAGCGCGGGCGATCTCGGCCTTGGCCCAGAAGATCGGCTTGCCGTTCTCGGCGGTGATCAGCTCGGCGAGCTCGTCGGCGCGCTCGGTGATGCGCGCGCTCACGTGGTCCAGCGCGGCCGCGCGCCGGTGCGCGGGCAGCGCGGCGAACTCGCGCGCCACGTCGGCCGCGGCGGCGACGGACCGCTCGACATCGGCGTCGGTGGCGTAGGCGGCGGTGGCGACCAGCCGCCCGTCGTACGGGTTGCGCACCTCGAAGGTGTCGTCGCTGGTGACCCGCTCCCCTGCGATCCAGTACCCGGAAACCATGTGCATCCTCCCTGTGGTCACCACGAAACCTACGTCGCCGGAAGTCGCGGGAGGACTGCCGATCCGGCGAAGTCGATCGCACCGGTTGTCCGGATCGGCAGGTCAGCTCCGGTCGGCCTGCAGCGCCAGCCACAGCTCGGCGCGCACACCGGGCTGGTCGAGCCTGCGGTCCAGCAGTTCCTCGGCCTTGCGGATGCGGTTGCGCAGCGTGTGGCGGTGCACGCCGAGCCGGGCGGCCGCCGGATCCCACTGCCCGTGGTGCGCCAACCAGGCGTGCAGCGAGCGCAGCAACTCGTCGTGCCCGCGCAGCGGCGCGAGCGTCGACTCGGCGAACGCCGCGGCGCGCCCGGCGGGCAGCAGGTCCAGCAGCCCGTTGCCCGCGAGTTCGGCGAAGCGCACCACGTCTCCGGGCCCGGCGGCAGCGGCGGCCTGCCGCGCCTGGCGCACCCCCTCGGCGAGCCCGGCGAGCCGACAGGGCTCGGAGACCCCGGCAGGCGGGCCCGACCGAACCAGCCAGCCCGCTTCGCCCTCCTCGACCAGCCCCACCACGGCGTCCTCGTGCTCGGCGAGGAAGGCCTCGGGGTGCTCGGCGGACAACCGGGACCACAGCTCCTCGTCGTCCGCGGCCCCGCCCAGCGCCACCACGCGGAACGGTTCGGCGGGCGGTTGCAGGCGCAGCCTGGCCAGCTCTTCGTTGACGTCCTCGCCGCGCAGGAGCAGCGAGAACAGCCCGTCGGTGAGCCTGCGGCGCGCGAGCTCGAAAGATCTTCCCTGCTCCAGCGCGAGGCTGAGCAGCGACGCCGCGGTGTTGATCAGGTGGTGGTCTGCGGTGCTGAACCCGCTGCTGCGACCGGCCAGCAGCACGCCGCGCGCCCGCGCGCCGAGCGCCTGGACGCTGACCTCCTGGTCGTCGAGGGTGAGGATCCGCGCCGACGGCCCCTTGCTGGTCCGGATCGACTCGACCTCGGCCTCCAGCCCGCGCAGGCTGGTCGACGCCGGGGCGGCGTGGATCGGCCTGCCGCCCGCGTCGAGCAGCACCGTCCAGGCGTCCAGGAGCTTTGCCAACCTGCGGACCAGCGCGTTGATCCCGTCGCGGCTGCCCGCGGCCTTGGCGAGCTCGTGCTGCGCGCGGCTGGTGCGGCGCAGGTCGGCGTACTCGGCCGCCGCCAGCGCGCGGGAAACGGCCTTGCTGATCGCGATGAACGGGGTCGGTCGCGGCACCTCGATCAGGGGCAGCCCGGCCCGCTCGGCGGACTCGACCAGCTCGCCCGGGATCTCGCGCCGGCTCACCCCGACGCCGAACCCGAGGCCGGTCACCCCGGCTGCCACCAGCCGTTCGACCAGCTCCGCGCAGGCGTCCTCGCGCAGCGCGAGACCGGTGGTCAGCAGGAGCTCGCCGCCCTCCAGGAACGGCGTGGGATCGGCCAGCTCGCTGGTGTGCACCCAGGCCACCGCGCGGTCCAGCCCGGCCGCCCCTGCCCGCACCACCAGGCCCAGCTCGGCGTCGTCCACCAGCTCCCGCAACCGCACGAAGACCTCCCTCGAAAACCGTGGGCCCCAAGTTAGTCGGACACCGGTGCGAAAACCCGTCGACGGCGCCCCCGCGTCACGACCCGCACCCCTCCGGCACCCTCCAGCGCGGGCGAGCAGGGGAACCTTCCGGCCGAACACCCGCGCCGTCGGCGATGCGGCTTAACCTCACCGCATGACGCCTGGTGAACTGCGCGAGCTCTGCCTGGAGATGCCCGGGGCCGACGAGACGTTCCCGTTCGACGAGAGCAGCAGCGTCTTCAAGGTCTCCGGCAAGATCTTCGCGATCGCTCCGCTGCAGGCCGCTCCCCTGCGGGTCAGCCTCAAGTGCGATCCGGACCTCGCGGTGGAGCTGCGGCTGCGGTATCCCGCGATCACCGGCGGGTACCACCTCAACAAGAAGCACTGGAACACCGTTGTCGTCGACGGCTCGGTCCCCGACGACCTGGTGCGCCAGATGGTCGAGGACTCCTACGACCTCGTGGTCGCCGGGTTGCCCCGCCGCGAGCGCGAGAAGCTCTGCTGGCAGGCCGTGGTCGACCGCGGTTGAGCGCGCGCAGGCTCCCTCGCGGGACGAGCCCCGTCGCGCGAGGCTGACGGGGCTCGTCCGGTGCGAGGGCGAGCTCAGTCCTCTTCGGCGGCGAGCTGACCGCAGGCCGCGGCGATCTCCTGGCCCCGGGTGTCGCGGACCGTGCAGGGCACGCCCGCTTCGCGCACCCGGCGGACGAACTCGCGCTCGACCGGCTTCGGCGAGGCGTCCCACTTGCTGCCCGGGGTCGGGTTGAGCGGGATGAGGTTGACGTGCGCGTACTGGCCGAGGTGCTCGTGCAGCAGCTTGCCCAGCAGGTCGGCGCGCCACGGGTGATCGTTGATGTCGCGGATGAGCGCGTACTCGATGGACACCCGGCGCCCGGTGTTGTCGGCGTAGCCGCGCGCGGCTTCGAGCACCTCGGCGACCTTCCAGCGGTTGTTGACCGGGACCAGCGTGTCGCGCAGCTCGTCGTCCGGGGTGTGCAGCGAGACCGCGAGGGTGACGTTGAGGTTCTCGGCGGTCATCTTCTTGATCGCCGGCACCAGGCCGACCGTGGAGACGGTCACCGAGCGCTGCGAGAGCCCCAGTCCCTCCGGGTCCGGGTCGGTGATGCGGTGCACGGCGTTGATCACGCGGCGGTAGTTGGCCAGGGGTTCGCCCATGCCCATGAACACCACGTTGGACAGGCGTCCGGCACCGCCGGGGACCTCCCCGTCGCGCATCATCCGAGCGGCCGCGCGGACCTGGTCGACGATCTCGGCTGTCGACAGGTTGCGCTGCAGGCCGCCCTGGCCGGTCGCGCAGAACGGGCAGGCCATGCCGCAGCCGGCCTGGCTGGAGATGCAGACCGTGGCGCGGTCGGGGTAGCGCATCAGCACGCTCTCCAGCAGCGTGCCGTCGTGGGCCTTCCACAGCGTCTTGCGCGTGGTGCCCTCGTCGGTGTCGAGGTTGCGCACGGTGGTCAGCAGCGGCGGCAGCAGCTCCTCGCCGAGCTTGTCGCGGCTGGCCGCAGGCAGGTCGGTCATCGACTCGACGTCGGCGTTGAGCCGGCCGAAGTAGTGGTGCGCGAGCTGCTTGGCGCGGAACGGCTTCTCCCCGAGCTCGGCGACGGCAGCCTTACGTTCCTCGACCGATAGGTCGGCGAGGTGGCGTGGCGGCATACCACGGCGCGGGGCGTCGAAGACGAGCGGCAGGGATTTCGTAGACATAGCGCCGACCAGTGTCCCACGAGCGGAAACGATCGGGTCGGGCAGACCCGTTGGCGTGCGCCACACCCCGAGGTAGGGTTTTCGGCGTGGCGAAAAGACGGTCTGCGCAGCACCGAAAATCGGTCTCGGTGCTCGCGCTCGCGCTCGTGCTCACCACCGGCTGCGGAACCGTTTCGGGCGAGCCGGACGACGGTCGCAAGCACGTGGTCACCACCTTCACCGTCATCGCCGAGATGGCCCGCAACGTCGCGGGCGACGCGCTGGTGGTCGACTCGATCACCAAGCCCGGCGTGGAGATCCACGAGTACGAACCGACGCCCAGCGACATGCTCACCGCCGCGAAGGCCGACCTCGTGCTGGACAACGGGCTGGGGCTGGAGCGCTGGTTCGAGCGGTTCGTGGAGCGCAGCGAGGCCGAGCACGTGACCCTGACCCGCGGGATCGACCCGATCCCGATCCGCAACGGGGCCTACCGGGGAGCCGCCAACCCGCACGCCTGGATGTCGCCGCGCAACGCCGCGATCTACGTGACCAACATCCGCGACGCCTTCATCCGGCTCGACCCGGCGCACGCGGAGGTCTTCCGCGCCAACGCCGAGGCCTACCTGGCCGAGATCGCCGGCATCGACCGCTACCTGCGCGAGCAGCTGGCCGCCCTCCCCGAATCACGCAGGGCCTTGGTGACCTGCGAAGGAGCGTTCTCCTACCTGGCGCGCGACGCCCGGCTCCGGGAGGCCTACCTGTGGCCGGTCAACAGCACCTCCGAGGGCACCCCGCAGCAGATCAAGGCCACCACCCGCTTCGTGCGCGACCACGACGTGCCGACGCTGTTCTGCGAGTCCACGGTCAACGACCGGGCCCAGCGGCAGGTCGCCAGGGAGACCGGCACCCGGCTGGGCGCCAAGCTCTACGTCGACTCGCTGTCCGAGCCCGGCGGACCGGTTCCCACCTACCTCGACCTGCTGCGGCACGACGCCCGCGCCATCGTCGAGGGCCTGCGCAGGGAGCCCGCATGAGCGCCGTGCTCACGGACCGGCTCACCGTCCGCTACGGCGAGACCTTGGCGCTCGACGAGGTGTCGGTGGACGTGGCCGAAGGCCGCATCTGCGGGCTGCTGGGCATGAACGGCTCCGGCAAGTCCACGCTGTTCAAATCGCTGATGGGACTCATCCGCCCGGACGGCGGCGAGATCCGGATCCTCGACGGCGCGCAGCGCCGGGCGCGGCGGGAAGGTCTGATCGTTTACGTGCCGCAGTCCGAGGCCGTTGATTGGAACTTCCCCGTCACCGTGGCCGACGTGGTGCTGATGGGGCGGTACGGGCACCTCTCGATCGCTCGACGCCCGCGCAGGCGCGACCGGGAAGCGGTGCAGGCCGCCCTGCACCGGGTCGGGCTGACCGAGCTGGCGGGAAAGCCCATCGGCGCGCTGTCCGGAGGTCAGCGGAAGCGGGCCTTCGTCGCCCGCGGCATCGCGCAGGACGCGCGCCTGCTGCTCCTCGACGAACCCTTCGCCGGCGTGGACCGCACCTCCGAGGCCATGATCACCGACCTGCTGCGGCAGCTCCGCGACGAGGGAAGGACCGTGGTGATCTCCACCCACGACCTGGCCGGTGTCCCGGCGCTGTGCGACGAGGCCGTGCTGCTGCAGCAACGCGTCGTCGCGCACGGCCCGGTCGAGCACGCCCTCGCGCCCGAGATGCTGGCGCGCGCGTTCGGGATGACGGAGGCGCCGTGATCCACGAGTGGTTGATCGAGCCCCTGCAGTTCGGCTTCATGCAGCGCGCATTGCTGGTCAGCCTGGTCGCGGGCGTGGTGTGCGCGGTGCTGTCGTGCTGGGTGATCCTGATCGGCTGGTCGCTGCTCGGCGACGCGGTCTCGCACGCGGTGCTGCCCGGGGTCGTGCTCGCCTACGTGCTGGACCTTCCCTTCTCGCTCGGGGCGTTCCTGTTCGGCGGGCTGGCGGTGGCGCTGATCGCCGGCGTGCGCAGCACCACGAAGCTCAAGGGCGACACGGCCATCGGAGTGGTGTTCACCGGGCTGTTCGCGCTGGGCCTGGTGCTGGTGTCGCGCATCCCGAGCCAGGTCGACCTCAACCACATCCTGTTCGGCAACGTCCTGGGCGTCACCGACGGCGACATCGCCCAGGTGCTGGTGATCGGAGCGCTGGTGCTGGTCGCCGCGCTGGTCAAGCGGCGGGACCTGACCCTCTACGCATTCGATCCCACCCACGCGCACGCGATCGGGATCTCCCCGCGCAAGATGGGGACCTTGCTGCTGGTGATGCTCACGCTGACCGTCGTGGTGGCGCTGCAGGCCGTGGGCGTCATCCTGGTCACCGCCATGTTGATCACGCCGGGCGCCACCGCGTTCCTGCTGACCAGGCGGTTCGGGCCGATGCTGGTGACCGCCGCCGGGCTGTCGGTGCTGTGCGCGGTGGTGGGAACCTTCCTGAGCTTCCACCTCGACACCTCCACCGGCGGCATGATCGTGTGCTCCCAGGCGGCGCTGTTCGCGCTGGTCTACCTCTTCGCTCCCGCGCAAGGGCTCATCCCGCGCGCCCTGCGCAGACGCTCGCTGGTCGGCGACCGGACGTCCGCGAGCACCGGACCGCCCGTAACCTGATGGCATGCCGACCGATGCCGAGCGCCCGTCGCCTTCGGTGGAGGACTACCTCCGCGCGATCCACGGGCTCAGCGAACGGGGCGAGCCCGTCACGAACGCGACCCTGACCCACCGGCTCGGCCTCAGCCCCTCCTCGGTGTCCGGAATGATCAACAAGCTGGCGCAGCTCGGGCTGGTCACCCACGTGCGCTACCGCAGCGTGGAGCTGACCCCGCAGGGCCGCAGGCTGGCCTACGACGTGCTGCGCCGGCATCGGCTGATCGAGCTGTTCCTGGTCGAGGTGCTCGACTACAGCTGGGACGAGGTGCACGTCGAGGCCGACTCCCTGGAGCACGCGGTCTCCGACGAGCTCATCGAGCACATCGCGGCCAAGCTGGGCAACCCGGAGGTCGACCCGCACGGCGATCCGATCCCGACCGCGGACGGCCAGGTCTCGATGCCCAAGACCAAGCTGCTCGACCAGATCGAGCCGGGCACGGTGGGCACGATCGCGCGGGTCTGGGACACCGACTCGGACCTGCTGCGGTACCTCACCGAGAACGGCATGACACTGGGCTCGCGGATCGAGATCGTGGAGCGCAAGCCCTTCGGCGGGCCGCTGGTGGTGCGGGTCGGCGAGCCGGCCGAGGCCGAGACGCACTTCGTCGGCGACGAGATCGCCGCAGCGCTGTCGATCAGCGTGCAGAGCTAGGTTCGCCGGTGATCCGGGAGCCGACCGCCCGGGAGCGCACCACGGGGGAGCGCTCGTCGACCTGGTCGAGCTCCTCGCCGTAGATCTGCTCGGTGAGCAGCCTGCCG
This sequence comes from Saccharopolyspora griseoalba, assembly GCF_042665275.1. NCBI lineage: Bacteria > Bacillati > Actinomycetota > Actinomycetes > Pseudonocardiales > Pseudonocardiaceae > Saccharopolyspora > Saccharopolyspora griseoalba. The sequence continues at coordinate 212,012 of NZ_JBHTCJ010000002.1, forward strand.
TGCAGCTCGTCGGTGCGGTGCGCGCCCAGCACCGCCATCAGGAGGTCGAAACGGCTGTCGGTGAGCGCCACCGCGACCCAGCCGAACCCGGCCAGACCGCCGAAGACCAGCGCCGCCACCAGCCACGCGCTCGCGCCCTGGGCCAGGCACACGACCGAGGCGGCGAGCACGAGCCCGGAGCCGAACGCGACGCCGCGGGCGATGCTGACCTGCTTGATCATCGAGCGGAAGGCGGGGTACTGGCGGCACAGCTGGGCGATGAGCTCCTCGCGCTCACCGCGGTCCAGCTGGGCAAGCCGAGACAGGCCCGCGGTGACCGGCTGCGCCGCTCGCTTGGCCATGTCCGCTCCCGAGAACACCAGAGGACGTGCATTCAGCCGTCCGGGTGTGCCAGGCACACGCCGCACGGCGAATACCAGCTGATCACGCGTCAAGGGCCGGATCAAGGCGTCATTCGGGGGCGTTCGGGCGACGAATGGAGCACGGTCGTGATCCTTCGCGGCCTCGGATCGGCCGAGCGAGTTCGAGCCGCTGGGCCTACCGTCACCAGTAGCCGACCACGTCGCTAAGGAGCGGTTGCGATGGCCAACGCAGTGGGCGCGCCCGGCTGGGTGGACCTGGCGAGTTCCGAGCTGGAAGAGGTGCGCGAGTTCTACACCGGACTGTTCGGCTGGCGCTGGCTGCAGCGCCCGGACTACAACATCGCGATGATCGACAAGACCCCGGTGGCCGGCCTGCTGCCGCCGGAGAGCGACTTCATCCCGACCGCCTGGACCGTCTACCTCGAATGCGGCGCGGTGCGCGGATCCTGCGAGAAGGTCCGGGCGCTGGGCGGCAAGGTGATCGTGCCGCCCACCGAGACCCCCGCCGACGAGATGTTCCTGGTCGCCGAGGACCCCACCGGCGCGGTCGTCGGGCTGTGGGAGACCCCCGCGCACGGCAAGTTCGGCCGCGATCACGCGGGCATGCTGTGCTGGGCCGAGCTGCACACCCGCGACGGCTCGGCGGCCGACCCGTTCTACGCCGAGCTCTTCGGCTACCGGCAGGAGCAGATCGGCCCGCCGGGCGCCGAGTTCGACTACACCGTCTGGTACGTCGACGAGCAACCCACCCTCGGCCGCTTCGAGACCAGCCTGTCGATGCCGGAGAACGTCCCCGCCCACTGGCTGGTGTACTTCCAGGTCAACCCGGACCAGAGCACCGACGCGGCGGTCGAGCGCGTCCAGGAGCTCGGCGGGAAGCTCGTCCGGGAGCCCTCCGACTCGCCGCACGGCCGGGTGGCGATGGTCCAGGACGTGGTGGGCGCCGATTTCGCGATCATCGACACCTCGGCGCGCACCGGCGAGTGATCAGTCCAGCAGGACCGGGTCCAGCTCGGCGATGTGCTCGGGGTCGGCGATGATCTCGATCGCCGAGATGCGGCCGCGCCGGACCGTCACCGCGAAGACCGCGCGGGGCTTGCCGCGCGGCGCCCAGGCCAGGCCGACGGCACCGGCCAGCAGCGCCGGCTGAGCACCGCGAGCGCGTCCGGCGAAGGTCTCGGCGACGGTGTCCGCACCGCGGGCCTCCGGGCTCAGCCGCATGGCGTGCTCGCCCCTGGTGCGCTCGGACAGCGAGACCGCCGCCGCGTCGGCGCGCAGCACGATGTCCGGGTCGAGCACGGACAGCAGCGCCTCGAAGTCGCCGTCCCGAGCCGCCCCCAGGAACGCCGCGACCACCTCGCGCTGCCTGCTCGGATCCGGCTCGGCAGCGGCGTCGGCCGCGCGGACGCGGCGGCGGGCCCGGCTGGCCAGCTGTCGCGACGCGGCCGGGCTGCGCTGCACGATCGGGGCGATCTCGTCGAACGGAACGGCGAACATGTCGTGCAGCACGAAGGCCAGCCGCTCGGCGGGCTCCAGGGCGTCCAGCACGACGAACAGCGCCAGGCCGACCGAGTCGGCCATCACCGCCTCGGTCTCCGGCGAGGGCGTCCCCTCCCCCGATTCGGGCAGCTCGTCGGTGGGCTGCTCGGGGCGAGCGCGCCGCGCCCGCAGCATGTCCAAGCACACCCGGCCGACGATGGTGGTCAGCCAGCCCGCCAGGTTGAGCACCTCGTCGTCGGCGCGCGCCACCCGCAGCCAGGCCTCCTGAACCGCGTCCTCGGCCTCCCCGCTCGAACCGAGCATCCGGAAGGCCACCGCCCGCAGCCTGCCGCGGTGCTCCTCGAAGCGCCGGGCCAGCACATCGCTGTCGTCCATCGGTCACATCCGCTCGTCGGGAACCGTCTTCCCCTCTGACGAACGCGACCCGGCCGGTGTGACACGAGCCGACGCGCAGCAGGGCGGACGTGCGGACCAGGATGGAGAACCCGGCGATGATTTGCCGGGTGCGGTGGACGGGATCCGGTCGTTGCTCGGCCTGGTGAACGTGCTCGCCCGGAACTGCACCGCGCTGCGCGAGTCCGCCGGGCGGGACCTGAGCGCATGGCTGGGCGGAAGGTTCCCGTGCTCGCGACCGAAGCACGGGAACCTTCCGCTCACGAAGTCAGCAGACCGGTCGGCTTCTCGCGGGTGCGCAGCACGTAGCCGACCGGGAGCGTGCGCCCCGGAGTCTCCCGGAACGCGCGTTCGGCGACCTTGGCGGAGAACTCGATGCGCAGCACGTCCTGGAGGGTCTTGCGGTCGTCGAAGCGCCAGAGGGCCGAGATGCGGGAGCTGCGGAAGTGGTGCCGGGTGAAGAAGGACTCGATCCTCGCCGGATCGATCTGCGGCGCGTCCGCGCGCATCCACTCGCCGTAGGGCGGGCAGGCGGTGTCCAGGTCGACGATGGCCAGCGTGCCGCCGGGGCGAAGCACCCGCTCGGCCTCGGCCAGGCCCGGCTCGCACCCCGGCCCGAAGAAGTAGGCGGTGCGCGCGTGCACCAGGTCGACGCTCGCGTCGGCCAGCGGCAACCGCTGCGCCGAAGCGACCCGCACGTCCACCCCAGCAGCGCCCGCCACCCGGCGCCGGGCGCGCTCGGCCAGCGGCGCGTGCGGTTCGACGCCGATCACCGAAGCGGCGCGGGAGGCGAACACGGGGAGGTGGAAGCCGTCGCCGCAACCGACGTCGACGACGTCGAGACCGGCCCAGTCGCGGTGCTCGCGCAGCGCCCGCCAGATGGCTCCGCCGGCGTCCTGCGCGCGGTTCTCCGCCTCGTAGACCTCCGGCCAGTTCCAGATGTTCGGGCTCGGCGTGACCTCCGGTGCCGGTTCCTTCCGCCAGGCGCGCATCACGCGGGGACGAGCCAGAACAGCATCATCCAGGACAGCGGGGCGGACGGGAGCAACGAGTCCATCCGGTCCATCAGGCCGCCGTGCCCCGGCAGCAGGTTGCCCATGTCCTTGATGCCGAGATCGCGCTTGATCACCGACTCCATCAGGTCGCCGACCGTCGCGCTGCACACCAGCGCAGCGCCGAACAGGGCACCGTGCCACCACTGCCCGTCGAGCATCAGCCAGACGGCCAGCGAACCGGCGACAACCCCGGAGAACATCGACCCGGCGAAGCCCTCCCAGGACTTCTTCGGGCTGATCACCGGAGCCATCGGGTGCTTGCCCAGGAACACCCCCGCGGCGTAGCCGCCGGTGTCCGAGGCGACCACGCAGATCAGGAAGGCCAGCACGCGGAACGCGCCGTCCTCCGGGCGCACGAGCATCGCGGCGAACGCGGTGAACAGCGGCACGTAGGACGCGGTGAACACCGACGCCGTCACGTCCTGCAGGTAGCCCTCGACGCCGTAGCGGAACCGCCAGGCCAGGCAGGCCAGCACCGTGATCGCGAACGCGATCAATATCCCGCGCAGCCCGAACGGCCAGGACAACCAGATCATCGCCTGCCCGCCGAGCAAGGTGGGCAGCAACGACACCCTGGTGTCCGAGCCGCGCTTGACCGCGCTGGCCAGCTCGATCGTGGAGACCGCAGCAGCGGCCGCCGCGATGCCGATGAACAGGTGCCGCACCATCAGCAGCGAGAGAATGATCGCCGCGCCGAGCACCACCCCGACGCCGATGGCGGCACGGAGATCGCGTCCGGCCCGGGATGGACGCGAAGGCGGGTCCGGAGTGCCCGACGGCATTCCGGACTCGTCCTCGCACTGGCCGGGCGTCACCACTCAGACCTCGAGAAGTTCGGCTTCCTTGTGCTTGACCAGCTCGTCGACCTGGGCGACGTAGCGGTGGGTCAGGTTCTCCAGCTCCTTCTCCCCGCGGGTGCCCTCGTCCTCGCCGGCCTCGCCCTCCTTGACGACGCGGTCGATCTCCTCCTTGACCTTGCGCCGGATGCCGCGGATGGTGACCCGGCCCTCCTCGCCCTTGGCCTTGGCGAGCTTGACCATCTCCTTGCGGCGCTCCTCGGTCATCTGCGGGATCGACACGCGGATCAGCTTGCCGTCGTTGGACGGGTTCACCCCCAGGTCCGAGTCGCGGATGGCCTTCTCCATCGCGCCCAGCTGGCTGGCGTCGTAGGGCTTGATGACGACCAGCCGGGCCTCCGGAACCGAGACGCTGGCGAGCTGGTTCAGCGGTGTCGGCGAACCGTAGTAGTCGACGACGATGCCGGAGAACATCGCGGGGTTCGCGCGACCGGTGCGGACCGTGGCCAGATCGTCCTTGGCCACTTCCACAGCCTTTTGCATCTTCTCCTCGCCTTCGAGAAGAGCTTCGTCGATCACGGCTGCTCCTTAAGTCTGCCGACCGGTGGATGTTGCAAGTGTGGCGTGTCGCGATGCGCGCCCCCAGGGCGGCCCCGCGACGAAATCAGGATCCAGCACGCTCAGCGCAAGTCGTCCACTGGGGTGCTGACCAGCGTGCCGATCTTCTCACCGCCGACCGCGCGGGCGATGTTGCCTTCCTCGAGCAGGTTGAACACCAGGATCGGCATCAGGTTGTCCATGCACAGGCTGAACGCGGTCGCGTCGGCGACCTTCAGCCCGCGCTCCAGCACCTCGCGGTGCGTGATGTGCTCGAAGAACTTCGCATCGGGGTTGATCTTCGGGTCGTCGGTGTAGACCCCGTCGACCGCCTTGGCCATCAGCACGACCTCGCAGCCGATCTCCAGGGCCCGCTGCGCGGCGGTGGTGTCGGTGGAGAAGAACGGCATCCCGGTGCCCGCGCCGAAGATGACCACGCGGCCCTTCTCCATGTGCCGCGCCGCGCGGCGCGGGATGTAGGCCTCGGCGACCTTGCTCATGGTGATGGCGGTCATCACCCGGGTGTCGATGTCGTGCTCGCGTTCGAGGAAGTCCTGCAGGGCCAGGCAGTTCATCACCGTGCCCAGCATCGCCATGTAGTCGCCGCGCGCGCGGTCCATGCCGCGCTGCTGCAGCTCGGCGCCGCGGAAAAAGTTCCCGCCACCGATGACGATGGCGACCTCGACCCCGTCGGCGACGATCTCGGCGATCTGCCGGGCCACCGCACCGACCACGTCCGGATCGATTCCGACGCTGCCCCCACCGAACATCTCACCGCCGAGCTTGAGCAGAACGCGACCGTAACCACGCTTCGCCGGCACGTCGTCGGTCACTTGAATCCTCCCGCGAGGTCGAGGTGGGTTGTTGTCGTTGCTGAGTGTGCGGGTGTTGCCTCCGGAGCGCGCCTCGTGAGCGCTCCCGGCGCGCGGTGCCCGGTGCGGGCACCGCCCTTGCAAAAGCGCCCCGCCCTTCCAACGAAGGCGGGGCGCCGCGTCGGCTGCACGGCAGCCGGGCCGACCCGGTCGTTCAGGACCGGGCGCGGCCCGGCGAGCCGTGCGAACCGGGCCCGATCAGGCCTGGCCGACCTCGAAGCGGACGAAACCGGTGATGGTCACGCCGGCCTCGTCGAGCAGGGCCTTGACGGTCTTCTTGTTGTCGGTCACCGACGGCTGGTCCAGGAGGCAGTTCTCCTTGAAGAAGCCGTTGAGCCGACCCTCGACGATCTTGGGCAGCGCCTGCTCCGGCTTGCCCTCCGCCTTCGCGGTCTCCTCGGCGATGCGGCGCTCGTTGGCCTGCACGTCCTCCGGGACGTCGTCCCGGGAGAGGTACTTCGGCTTGAGCGCGGCGATCTGCATCGCGGCGCCGCGAGCGGCCTCGGCGTCGTCCCCGGTGTACTGGACCAGCACGCCCACGGCCGGCGGCAGGCCGGCGGCGCGGCGGTGCAGGTAGGTGGCGACCTGGCCGTCGTAGTTCTGGACCCGGCGCAGCTCCAGCTTCTCGCCGATCTTGGCGGAGAGCTCCTGGATGGCGTCGGCGACGGTCTTGCCGTCCAGCTCGGCGGCCAGCGCCGAGTCCAGGTCGGTGGCGCCGGCGGCCTTGACCGCGCCGACGACCTTGTTGGCCAGGCCGACGAACTCGTCGTTCTTGGCGACGAAGTCGGTCTCGCTGTTGAGCTCGATCAGCACACCGCCGTCGGCGGCGACCAGGCCCTCGGCGGTGGAGCGCTCGGCGCGCTTGCCCACGTCCTTGGCACCCTTGATGCGCAGGCTCTCGACGGCCTTGTCGAAGTCGCCGTCGTTCTGCTCCAGAGCCTTCTTGCAGTCCATCATGCCGGCGCCGGTCAGCTCGCGAAGACGCTTGACGTCGGCCGCACTGAAGTTAGCCATCGTGCGTAGTCCGTCCCTGTTGATACGGAGTTGGAAGATCTCTTGGTTCCTCGCGCGCCCGCGGCGCGCGGCGGTGATGCGGTCGCCCGCACGCAGGTGCGGGTGACGTGGCCAGTGTGCCTGGCCAGCAGCCCGGGCGCGCCGCGCACCCGCCGGGCAGCGGCGGGTGCGCGGCGCGGCGGATCAGGACTGCGCGGGCTGCTCGCCGCCCTCGGCGGCCTGGCCGGAACCGGCCAGCAGCTCCTTCTCCCACTCGGCCAGCGGCTCGCCGCCGTCCGGCTTCTCCTCGCCCTCGGCCTGGGCACCGTTGGTGCGGCCGCTGCGGGCCATCAGGCCCTCGGCGACACCGTCGGCGACCACGCGGGTCAGCAGGGCGGCGGAGCGGATCGCGTCGTCGTTGCCCGGGATCGGGTAGTCGACCTCGTCCGGGTCGCAGTTGGTGTCCAGGATGGCCACCACCGGGATGCCCAGCTTGCGAGCCTCGCCGACCGCGATGTGCTCCTTCTTGGTGTCCACGATCCACACGGCGCTGGGCACCTTGGACATGTCGCGGATACCGCCGAGGGTCTTCTCGAGCTTGTCCTTCTCGCGGGTCAGCATCAAGATCTCCTTCTTGGTGCGACCCTCGAAGCCCCCGGTCTGCTCCATCGTCTCGAGCTCCTTGAGGCGCTGCAGACGACGGTGCACGGTCTGGAAGTTGGTGAGCATGCCACCCAGCCAGCGCTGGTTGACGTAGGGCATGCCGACCCGCAGCGCCTGCTCGGCGATCGCTTCCTGCGCCTGCTTCTTGGTGCCGACGAACAGGATCGTCCCGCCGTGCGCGACGGTCTGCTTGACGAAGTCGAACGCCCCGTCGATGTAGGACAGCGTCTGCTGCAGGTCGATGATGTAGATGCCGTTGCGCTCGGTGAAGATGTAGCGCTTCATCTTCGGGTTCCAGCGCCGGGTCTGGTGCCCGAAGTGCACGCCGCTGTCGAGCAGCTGCTTCATGGTGACGACGGCCATAGCCTCGCGTTCACCTCTTGAGTCGGGCGCACCCCGAGGGGTGCGCGATTCGGTTGCCGCGACGGGCCGGGTGACCCGCCGCCCTGGTGACCGCCTCGGTCGTCCCCCACCCGCCGTTGCCGGCGGGACCGCGAGGGCGCCGAACCCCGCCGGACAGCAGCTCCCGAGGAAACGATCTCGGAGGCCGTGCCATCTGGCGATCGACTCGGGAGCCGATCAGCCGCGCGGGGTGCGTGCGGGCACGCGAAGTCGGTCCGTGCGGACACGAAACCGCGTGAACAGTGTACTGGACGCGCAAGTGGCCGACGGATCGTGCATCCGGAGCCGTCCACAGCAACCCGAATTGTCCACAGATTCCTGCTTCGCCCTGTTCAGCGGCCCGGGATCGCCCCATCTTGATGACCATGCGCGCGTTGATCCCCGTCCTGCTGTGCTGCGCCCTGATCGGCGCGTTCGCCCCGGCCGTCGCCGCCGGGCACCGCGGGGGCGACGCCGCCGACCGCGGCGGTGCGGCCGCCGGGGTGCCCGCGCTCAGCTGGCCCCTGGACCCGCCACCGGCCCCGGTGCGCCCCTTCGAGCCGCCCGAGCACGCCTACGGCCCCGGCCACCGCGGCGTGGACCTGGCAGGGGCGAGCGGGCAGCCGGTGCTGGCCGCCGCCGACGGCGTGGTGGTCTTCGCGGGCAGGTTGGCCGACCGCGAGCTGGTGTCGCTCGAACACACCGGCGGCCTGCGAACCAGCTACGAGCCGGTGCACCCGCTGGTCGAGACCGGCCAGCGGGTCAGCAGAGGCCAACCGATCGGGCGGTTGCAGCCGGGGCACTGCCCGGAGCCCTGCCTGCACTGGGGCGCGCGGGTCGACGACGCCTACGTGGACCCGCTCGGCCTCCTCGGCGGCGGGCGGGTGCGGCTGCTGCCCTGGTGACCGCGCTAGCTCTGCTCGGTGAGCTTGGTGCGCAGCCGCAGCACGGCGCGGGTGTGCAGCTGGCAGACCCGGGACTCGGTGACGCCCAGCACCTTGCCGATCTCGGCGAGCGTGAGGTTCTCGAAGTAGTAGAGGGTGACCACTATCCGGTCGCGCTCGCTGAGGCGCTCGACCGCTTCGGCCAGCTGGCGGCGGCTGTCCCGGTCCACCAGCGCGGCCACCGGGTCCTCGGCTCGGTCGTCGGGGATCGTCTCGGCCAGCGAGGCCTGCGCGCTGCCCGCACCGAACAGGTCGTCGAGCGCGACGACGCTGGTCATCTGCATCTGGGCGAACAGCTCGCGGAGCTCCTCAATGGACAGTTCGAGCTCGTCGGCCAGCTCCGAGTCGGTGGCCGTGCGCTGCAGCTTGGCCTCGAGGCGCTCGATGGCCCGCTCGACGTCGCGGGCCCGGCTGCGCACCGAGCGCGGCACCCAGTCCTGGGCGCGCAGGTCGTCGAGGATGGCGCCGCGGATGCGCTGCATCGCGTAGGTCTCGAACTTCAGCCCGCGCTCGGGCTCGAACTTCTCGATGGCGTCGACCAGCCCGAATACCCCGGACTGGATCAGGTCCGAGATCTCCACGTGCGACGGAAGACCGGTGCCCACCCGGCCGGCGACGTACTTGACCAGCGGCGCGTAGTGCAGCACCAGGCGGTCGCGCAACTCCTGGTCGCGCCGCTGCCCGAAGGCCTGCCAGAGCGCGACGATGCCCGCCTCGACCTCGTCACCGTTGCGCTGCCCGCCGTCGTCGACCGACTCCGGGGCAGCGGCCAGGCTCAGCCCCGCACGCGCGCCTTGGTGGTAGCCGTTGGCCGAGCCGTGGTCGCGGGCGTTCACCGGTACCGCGTTCGCGGTCACCGTGTCTGCGCCGCCCCCGGCATGTTCAGGAACGGGGGTGGGTTCGGTCATGGATCGCCTTCAGCCGTTCAACGGTCACGTGTGTATAAAGCTGGGTCGTTGCGAGCGTAGCGTGACCAAGCAACTCCTGAACGCTACGGAGGTCCGCACCACCTTCCAACAACTGGGTCGCAGCCGAGTGCCGCAACCCGTGCGGACCCATGTCCGGCGCCCCGCCGACCGCTCCCACCGCGTCGTGCACAGTTCGTCGCACTGCCCTGGGATTGAGCCGTCCACCCCGGACTCCCAGGAACAACGCGGTGTTCGACGGGTCGCGAACGAGCTTCGGCCGACCGTCGGACAACCATCTGCCCAATGCCGCATCGGCCGGTGCGCCGAACGGCACCACACGTTCCTTGTCGCCTTTACCGATCACGCGCAGAACGCGGGTTTCGCGGTCCACGTCACACATGTCGAGTCCGCACAGCTCGGCAACCCGAACACCAGTGGCGTACAGCACTTCCACGACCGCGTGATCACGCAGCGCAACCGGATCGCCTTGCTCGGCACCGGACGCCGAGGCGCTCATCGCCCCTTCTGCCTGGTCGGCGCGCAGCACCGCGGGCAGCGATCGGCGTTGCGAGGGCACCGACAACCGCGGCCCCGGATCGACCGGCAACAACCCGGTGCGAAACGCCCATCCGGTGAAGGCGCGAGCCGATGCGGTCCGCCGGGCCAGCGTGGAGCGACTCGCGCCCGCCGCGTGCTGGCCCGAGAGCCATTCGCGCAGCACCGAAACGTCCAGCGCGCCCAGCCCCGCGTCCCCGGCCAGAGCTGCCAGGTGCGCCAGCAGCGACACCACGTCGGCGAGGTAGCCGCGGACGGTGTGCGCGGCTAACCCGCGCTCGGCGGACAAGTGTCGTTCGAAGTCGTCGAGGGCGGTTCCGAATTCGCGGGGAAGCTCGGCCCGCACCTGTTTCAGATCGAGCCGGCGCCCTCGCGCGGGACGTCCACTGGTCATACCTCGACGCTGGTCGTTGAGCTCTCACCGGTCAAGTATCGCCACGCTAAACTCCATGTTTCGGACCTCACCTTGCGCGAGCGCCCGATTACCGTTCCAGTACACCCGTCCACGATCGGGTCCCGGCTCGGCCGCAGCTGACGATCCGGTCGCACCTGGCCACCGCGGCTTCGACGCGTGCTCAGCGGATCGCCGACCACCCCGCTTCGCCGCGCGAAGCGAAACCGCCGAGTTCCAGCTCGGGCAGCAGCGCTCGGACCCGGCCGACCGGCAGACCGCAGTCCCCCGCCAGTTCGACGTCGCTGGCACCGTCGAGACCGCGCAGGGAATCGTGCAGGCGCTGGGCATCGGACGACAGCTGATCGGTGGGCCGGTGCTGCGCGGTGCTCTCCTCGACGGGCGCGGTGCCCAACGGGTTGACCACCTCGAGAACCTGCTCGACGCGCGTGACCAGCAGAGCCTGCCCGGAGCGGATCATGGCGTGGCAACCCACCGAGTTCTGCGCCGTTACCGGCCCCGGCACGGCCAGCACCGGGTGCCCCAGCGCATCGGCGGTGTTGGCGGTGTTGGTCGCACCGCTGCGCGCCCCCGCCTCGACCACCACGGTGGCCCGCCCCATAGCCGCGATCAGCCGGTTGCGGACCAGGAACCGGTGCTTGCGCGGTTCGGTCCCCGGTGGGTACTCGCTGACCACCGCTCCCTGGTCGGCGATGGCGCGCAGCAACCGCGAGTGCCCGGCCGGGTAGTCCCGGTCGATCCCGCAGGCCAGGAAGGCCGCGGTGCAGCCGCCCGCGGCCAGCGCGCCGCGGTGACCGGCGCCGTCGATGCCGTAGGCAGCCCCGGAGACCACGGTGTGGCCGGCGGCGGCCAGGCCGTTGCCGAGCTCGGCTGCGACGTGCTCGCCGTAACCGGAGGCCGCGCGGGCACCTACCACCGAGACGGCCCTCCCGGCCATGGCGGCGAGCTCGCCCGACCCGCGCACCCACAGCGCCAGCGGCTCGGCCATCCCGGGCAGGCCGACCGACCTCGCCCCGGACAGCTCGGCGAACGCCTCGGCAGGCCACTCGGGCTGCTCCGGGACCAGCAGCCGGGCACCCGCGGTGTCCGCGGCGCGCAGGGCCGCTTCGCCGCAGGCGTCCGCCGACCGAGCCTCCACCTCGGCGCGCACCTCGCGCGGCACCCGGTGGGCCCGGACGGCCTCGACCGCCCGCAACGGGCCTCGTTCGGCCACCAGGCGCGCCAACGCCGGCGCGGGTGGTTCGGCCACCACCGACAGGTAGGCGCGGGCCTGCAGGACCTCTCGCCGGGTCGTTTCGCCCAGCCGCTCCCAGGCCGTCATGCCGCCCTCCGATCGCGGAACTCCAGCGCCGCGGCCACGTGGTCGGCCTCGGGCCGTTCCAGACCGTCGAGGTCGGCCAACGTCCAGGCCACCCGCAGGCAGCGGTCGGCTCCCCGGGCCGTGATGGCACCGGCCTCCAAACCGCGGTCGAGCAGCGCGGTCGCGGTCGTCGGGAGGGCGAACTCCCGGCGCAGCGCCGTGCCGGGCACCTCGCTGTTGGTCTGCCAGCCGTGCTCCTCCCACCGCAGGCGGGCCCGCTCGCGCGCCCGCGCCACGCGCGCCCGCACCGCCGCGGTGCCCTCCGGCCGATCACCGCGCTCGACCATCGCGGTGATCGGCCGCATGCGAACCCGCAGGTCGACCCGGTCGAGCAGCGGTCCGGAGAGCTTGCCCAGGTATCTCCTGCGCGCTTGCGGCGCGCACTGGCAGTCGATCTCGCGCACCGGCGCGCACGGGCACGGGTTGGTCGCCATCACGAGCTGGAAGCGGGCCGGGTAGCACAACGTGCCGTCCCGCCGCGCCAGCCGCACCTCGCCCTCCTCCAGAGCTGTGCGCAGCGCCTCGAGGCGCTTGACGCCCAGTTCGCAGGCCTCGTCGAGGAACAGCACGCCCCGGTGCGCCCGGGTGACGGCGCCGGGACGGGCCAGCCCCGAGCCGCCGCCGATGAGCGCTGCGATCGACAGCGACGGGTGCGGGGCCACGAACGGGGCGGTGCGCACCAGCCGGGGGAAGTCACCGAGCTCGCCCGCCACCGAGCCGATCGCGGTGACCTCCAGCGACTCCGCGGGCGGCAGCTCGGGCAGCAAGCCGGACAGCCGCTTGGCCAGCATCGTCTTGCCGGTGCCCGGTGGACCGACCATCACCAGGTGGTGGCCGCCCGCTGCCGCCACCTCCAGCGCCCAGCGGGCCTCGGGTTGGCCGAGCACGTCGGCCAGATCCGGCGGCGACTGCTCCGCGGGCGGTTCGCCCGGGTCGGGCGGGTAGCGGAGCAGGTCGCCCAACTCCCGCAACCAGGCCACCACGTCGCGGAGGTGCTCGGCGCCGAAGATCTCGATGCCGTCGACCAGGCGCGCCTCGGCCAGCCCCGCGGCCGGCACGACCGCCCGCCGCATCCCGGCCCGCCGAGCCGCCAGCAGCGCCGGCAGCAGCCCCCGCACCGGCCGGATCCGGCCGTCCAAGGCCAGCTCGCCCAGGAACACCGCGTCCACCAGCCGGTGCCCCGGCACGAGCTCGGCGGCCGAGAGCACCGCGCACGCCAGCGCCAGGTCGTAGGTGGTGCCCGCCTTCGGCATGGCGGCCGGGGACAGCGCCAGGGTCACGCAGCACTCGGGCCACTCCTCGGGGCAGTTCTGGATCGCCGAGCGGACCCGGTTCTTGGCCTCCTGCAGCGCGCTGTCCGGCAGCCCCAGCAGCGACACCGAAGGCAGACCGCCCTTGCGCACGTCGGCCTCGATCTCCACCAGCGCGCCATCGACCCCCAGCAGCGCGACCGCCCACGTCCGTCGCAGCGCCATCTCAGAACACCCCCTGGAGGTGTTCGACGCGTGCCTGTTCACCCGGTGGCCACAGCACCGAGACCACGTCGAAGCGCACCGGGCAGCCGGCCAGCTGCCGCTCGGCCAGCCAGGAGCGCGCCAGCATGCGCACGCGCTTGATCTTCTCGGCGGTCATCGCGTGCCGCGGACCGCCGTAGTCGGTGCCGGAGCGCGCCTTGACCTCGCAGCACACCACGGTCTCGCCGTCGGTGGCCACGATGTCCAGCTCACCGTGCGCGCACCGCCAATTGCGGTCGAGCACGACCAGGCCCTGGCTCTCCAGCAGATCAGCGGCCATCCGCTCGCCGAGCCTGCCCAGCGCGCGGCCCCGGCCGCCCTCGTCGTGTTCGGTCAGCGGACCCGGCATCTTCTTCGGCAACACGGGATTCTCCTCGCACGGATTTCCGGAATGCCCGCGCCGCGCTCGACGGGCGGGAGATTTCCCCACGTTGCCCGGCGCGCGACCAAAAACCCAAGCACATCCCGAAATCTGTGGACAAGAAGGTTCCCTGTGGACAAGCCGATCCACCGAAGTGCGCAAGAATTCGTGAATCAGGGTGAATTGAGAACAGCTCTCGCGCACAAAAAAGCTCGGGCGGCCGAGAACCGACCGCCCGAGCGCTCAATTCGGGTCAGGAGTCGAAGGGACCGCCCTCCGGCAGCCGGAGATCCGGCTTGTCCAGCTCCTCGACGTTGACGTCCTTGAACGTGATGACGCGAACGTTCTTGACGAAGCGGGCCGGGCGGTACATGTCCCACACCCAGGCGTCCGACATCGCCACCTCGAAGTAGACCTCCGAGTCCGAGTTGCGGACCTGGACGTCCACCGCGTTGGCCAGGTAGAAGCGCCGTTCGGTCTCCACGACGTAGGTGAACTGACCGACGATGTCGCGGTACTCCTTGTAGAGCTGCAGCTCCATCTCGGTCTCGTACTTCTCGAGATCCTCGGCGCTCATCGCTGTGCGAGCCCTTCTGCGTTGCCGTTCGGACTACAACTCCGCATTGTCCCCCACTTCGGCGTCCGAAGCATCGAACAATCCGGGCTTACTGGTCACGACGCGCGGTGACCGCATCCCGTGCCGCCGGGCGGCGGCCGCCACGTTGGCGTAGGACCAGCGGTGCTGGACCGTCGGCCCGTGCTCGTCCAGCCGATTCGAGTGCAGCGGGGTGCTGTACCCCTTGTGCACGTCGAAGGCGTACGCGGGGAACCGCTCGTGCAGTTCACCGGCCATCATCCGGTCCCGGGTCACCTTGGCCAGCACCGACGCGGCCGCCACGCACGCGGCCACCAGATCGCCCTTGACCACCGCCACGCTCGGCGTGCCCAGGCCCTGCACCCGGAAGCCGTCGGTGAGCACGTAACCCGGGTGCTCGGACAGCTGCGCGACCGCGCGGCGCATGCCCTCCAGGTTGGCCACGTGGATGCCCATCGCGTCCACGTCCTCGGGCGGGATCACCACGGTGGACCAGCTCAGCGCCCGCTCGGTGATGCGCTCGTGCAACCGCTCCCGGTCGGCCTCGGACAGCGCCTTGGAGTCGGTCAGCCCGTCGAACCGGCGCCCGTCACCGGGCTTGAGCACGCAGGCGCCCACCACGAGCGGACCCGCGCAGGCGCCGCGCCCCGCCTCGTCCACTCCGGCCACCGGGCCGAGGCCGCGGCGGTCCAGAGCGCCTTGAAGCGCCCAGTTGCCACTGCTGCGCCGGACCACCGACCGGGGTGGCCGGAACTCCGTCACCGTCACGTTCAGGTCACTCCGAGGGCTGTCGCTTGCTCACTGCACCCCTGAGCTTACGACCCATCCACACCACCGGGAACGCGGCCGCGAAGCCGGCCCCCAGCGGCAGCCCCTGCTGCCAGCCTGGCGCGCCGAGCGCGGCGACCTGCGGGTTGTCCTCGTAGATCGACTGCCAGCGGGTCGGCGGCAGCACGATGACCTGCGCCTTGCCGATGACGTTCTCGATCGGGACGACGCCGTTGAGCCCGCCGCCGCCCTGCACCCGCGAGTCGGCCGAGTCGTTGCGGTTGTCACCCATCACCCACAGGCTGCCCTCGGGCACGGTGACCGGCTCGAACGGGTCCTGCCCGACGCCGCGGCCCGGCTCCCAGAAGAGGTAGGGCTCGTCGAGCGGCTTGCCGTCGACCATCACCCGGTTCTGCGCGTCGCAGCAGGACACGGTCTGCCCGCCCACGGCGATCACGCGCTTGACGAAGTCCTTCTCGTCCGGTGCGCCGAAGCCGATCAGCGAGGCCGCGCTCTGGAAGAACCCGGCGACCGGGTTGCTCGGCTCCTCGGTCTTGAACTCGTTCTGCACCCACGGCTGCGGGCCGCGGAAGACCACGACATCGCCCGGCTGCGGGTCCGAGAACCGGTAGCTGACCTTGTCGACCAGCACCCGGTCGTTGTTGCAGCCGGTGCAACCGTGCAGGGTCTGCTCCATCGACTGCGACGGGATCACGTACACCCGTGCCAGGAAGGCCTGGATGAGCACCGTGAGCACCAGAGCGGTCACGATCAGGATGGGCAGTTCCTTCCAGAAGGAGCCCTTCTTGCCCTTGTTCTTCTTTCCCTTGGACTTGGGAACCGCCTGCTCCTCCGAGGCGCCGTTGAAGCGCTCCGGGTCTTGGGGGTCGTCGGCTGATCCGCTGCGCATGACGTCGGCCACCGGGCCAGGCTACTTCAACACGCCGAAGGCGCGTCGCGCCGCCCCGCGCGTTCTCATCACGATTCCAACCCGGAAACGCCTTGATGACGTGCCGTTTTCCGGTACACCCGATTCGGTGCACCGCCCCTCCGCCGACGCGCACCGCACTTGATCACCCGAAGGTGGGCATTCAGCCGCGACCACCCCGCGAACGCAGAGGAGCCCGGGTGCCAAGCACCCGGGCTCCTCGAATCCACGTCGCGCAGATCAGGCGGAAGCGGTCTCCCGCTTCTCCTTGATCTTCGCGGCCTTGCCGCGCCGGTCGCGCAGGTAGTAAAGCTTCGCCCGCCGAACATCGCCGCGGGTGACAACCTCGATCTTCGCGATGTTCGGGGTGTGCACCGGGAAGGTCCGCTCCACACCGACGCCGAAGGAAACCTTGCGGACGGTGAAGGTCTCCCGGATGCCGTCGCCCTGGCGGCGGATGACAGCGCCCTGGAAGACCTGAGTCCGCTCGCGCGAACCCTCGATAACGCGGACGTGGACCTTCAGCGTGTCACCGGGCCGGAAGGCCGGGATGTCGGAACGCAGCGACTGGGCGTCCAACGCGTCCAGGGTGTTCATCGGTGGTCCGTCCTCATCCGTGTCGAAGGCACCCGTGTTCTCGCATATCGATCACCCGACCTGCTGCCGGGCACCGCTTGACACGGGGTGAACTTGCTCTTGCGCACATCAAGCCGGGAAGCCCGAGTGCATCAACCTCTCCAGTGTGCCAGATCCGCGTATCGGTGATTGCACCGGCCCCTGCTCAGCGGGGTCAACGCGGCGAATCTCCGGCAGCCGGGGACTCGGGATCCGACTCCCGCAGTCTATCCAGCACCTCGCGGTCGGCCTTATCCAGGTCCTCCCCCGGAAGCGCGGCCAGCAGGTCGGGCCGCCGGTGGTAGGTGCGCTCCAGCGCTCGATCCCGCCGCCAGCGGTCGATCGCGGCGTGGTTGCCCGAGCGCAGCACGTCCGGCACCGGGCGGTCCCGCCACACCTCGGGCCTCGTGTAGCAGGGGCCCTCCAGCAGCCCGTCGGAGAACGAGTCCT
The DNA here is from genome assembly GCF_042665275.1 of Saccharopolyspora griseoalba. NCBI lineage: Bacteria > Bacillati > Actinomycetota > Actinomycetes > Pseudonocardiales > Pseudonocardiaceae > Saccharopolyspora > Saccharopolyspora griseoalba. The sequence continues at coordinate 229,035 of NZ_JBHTCJ010000002.1, forward strand.
GCTCGGCCGACAACGGATTGCCCAGCACGCCGGGCAGCAGCCGGACCACCGCCTCGATCATGGTCAGCGCGGCGACCTCGCCGCCGACGAGCACGTAGTCGCCGATGGAGACCTCCTCCACCGGCATCCGCTCGGCGGCGTCCTCGAAGACCCGCTGGTCGATGCCCTCGTAGCGGCCGCAGGCGAACACCAGCCACGGGTCCTGCGACCAGCGCACCGCGGTCCGCTGGTCGAACGGCCTGCCCGCGGGCGTGGGCACGACCAGGCGCGGCACGCCGTGCTCGGCGGGCCGCTCCGGCGTACCGCACACGGCGTCCAGCGCCTCCCCCCACACCTGGGGCTTCATCACCATGCCGGGGCCGCCGCCGTAGGGGCTGTCGTCGACCGCGCGGTGCACGTCGTGGGTCCACTCGCGCAGGTCGTGCACGCCGACCGAGATCCGCTGCCTCTCGATCGCCTTTCCCAGCAGCGCTTCCCGCAGGGGGTTGAGGTAGTCGGGGAAGATGGTGATCACGTCGATGCGCATGGGGCCCTCGGAAAAGAAGGAACGCCCGCGCCGGACGGCTGCGGGCGGGTGGTTCGGCGGAGCGGCGCGCCGCTCAGTCCAGCAGACCCTCGGGCGGGTCGATCGTGACGGTGCCGGCCTCGAGGTCGACCTCCGGGACGATCTCGGCCACGAACGGGACGAGCACCTCGCGGTCGTCGGGCGTGCGCACCTCCAGCAGGTCGCCCGCCGGGCCGTGCAGCACGTCGCGCACCTCGCCGACCTGCTCGCCCGAGGCCTGCACGACGCGCAGGCCGGTGAGCTCGGTGTCGTGGAACTCGTCGTCGTCCCGGCCCGGCTCGGCGGCATCGGCCGGGACGGTCAGCAGGGCGTCGCGGAGGTCCTCGGCCGACTCCCGGCCGTTCACGCCCTCCGCGCGCAGCAGTAGCCGCCCGGCGTGCTGCCGGGCGGCTACCACGGTGAGCTCCTGCGCGCCCTCGGCCCCGCTGCGCTGGCCTCGCCGCCTGGTCCCCAGTACCGAACCGGGCGCGAATCGCAGCTCCGGGCTGTCGGTGAGCACCTCGACGACGAGTTCGCCCCGCACGCCGTGCGGGCGCACCACGCGCCCCACAGCGAGGGCCTCGGGCTTCGCGCTCATGGCCGCCTCAGCGGTCGGTGTCGACCACGTCGACCCGGATGCCGCGACCACCGATCCCGGTCATCACGGTGCGCAGCGCGGTCGCGGTGCGACCACCGCGACCGATCACCTTGCCCAGGTCGTCCGGGTTCACGTGCACCTCGAGGGTGCGACCGCGCCGAGTCGTGAGCAGCTGGACGCGGACGTCGTCGGGGTTGTCGACGATGCCGCGCACCAGGTGCTCCAGCGAGTCCGCGAGGACGGTCACGCCTGGTCCTCGGTCTTCTCGCCGGAGGCGTCCTCGGCCTTGTCCTCAGCCTTCTCCTCGGCCTTCTTGCCACCCTTCTTCTTCGGGGTGGTGGCCTCGACGGTGGGCTCGGACTCGGCGGCCTTGAGGGCCTCCTCGAACAGCTCCTGCTTGGACTTCTTCGGCTCGGCGGCCTTCAGGGTGCCCTCGGCACCCGGCAGGCCCTTGAACTTCTGCCAGTCGCCGGTGACCTCAAGGATGCTGCGCACCGGCTCGGTCGGCTGCGCACCGACGCCCAGCCAGTACTGCGCCCGCTCCGAGTCGACGCTGATGCCGCTCGGGTTCTCCTTCGGGTGGTACTGGCCGATCGTCTCGATGACCCGGCCGTTGCGGCGGGTGCGAGCGTCGGCGATCACGATGCGGTAGTGCGGCTCGCGGATCTTGCCGATCCGCGCGAGCTTGATCTTCACAGCCACGGGTGCTGGTGCTCCTCAGACTCTCGTTCGTGGGTGAGCATGCCGCGACCGCGTGGGGCAGCGGTGTGGAATGCTCGTACGTCAATGGGCCACAAGCGGTGAGAGGGTCCCCTCGCGGCGAACAGCAACTCATTCTGCCAGATCCCGCCCGAGCAGCGGTTGCGGGGGCGCTCCCCCGGGGGCTCAGGCGGGCATCCAGCCCAGCGACAGCAGCAGCACGCCGACCGCGGGCAGGAAGTTGTTGACCTGGTGGGCCACCACGCTGGCGGTCAGCCGTCCGGTGACCATCCTGGCCAGCCCGATCGGCACCGCGATGATCAGCAGCAACCAGGTCCGCGAGGGTTCCAGGTGCCCGATCGCGAACAGCGCCGTGCTCAGCAGGAACACGTTGAGCTGGCTCCAGCGCATGCGCTCCATGGCACCCCACAGCAGCCCGCGGTAGAGCAGCTCCTCGCACACCGGGGCGATCAGCCAGATGTGCAGGAACACCAGCACCGCCAGCACCGGCGGCAGCCGCACGCCGTCGAGCACGCTGCTGACCGTCGAGGTCGCGCCCGGCCCGGCCCAGTGCACCCACAGCGCGGTGGCCACCGTCGTGGTGACCAGCCCGACGCCCCCGATCGCCAGCCCGGTGGTGACGTCCGACCAGCGCCACTGCAGACCGAAGTCGAGCCGCGGGCCGTTGCCGCGCACCACGGTGATCGTCACCGCCACCAGTCCCGCCAGCACCGTGGGCAGGACCAGCATCAGCACGATCGAGGCGGTGCCCGGGCTGCCGAAGAACGCGGCCAGCACCACCGAGGTGAGCACGAAGACGCCTTCGGCGAACAGGAAGGCGCCGAGCCCCCAGCGGTGCGTGCGCACCTGCGGCGGCGCCGCCCAGGACGGGCTCGGCGGCCGCGGTTCGGTCTCGGACGTTTGCGGAGTGGACACGAGCGCCTCCGTGATGCCGGGCGGCGGGCAGGCCCACCGGCGATGTCGGCGGACACCGGCGAAGCCGCCAGGTTACCCCGGCCCGCGCCGACTCCGGGTCTTCACCGCGCCACGGCGAACAGCAGCAGGGCGGGCAGGAAGTTGTTGGTGGCGTGGGCGATCATGCTGGCGGCGACCCGCCCGGTGAGCATGCGGGCCGTGCCGATGGCCAGTCCCCCGACCAGCAGCACCGGCGTGCGCCAGGCCTCCTGGTGGATCAGCGCGAAGACGAGCGCGGTCAACCCCAGGATCACGTAGCGGGGCACGCGGTAGTGCTCCAGCGCGCCCCACAGCGCACCGCGCATCAGCAGCTCCTCGGTCAGCGGCGCGCCGAGGAAGGCGAACAGCGCGAACAGGAACAGCCAGACCGTCCGGTCGCCCTCCATCAACCGCGTCAGAGCGCTCTCCGGCGGCGGCCCGTTCACCGCGATGATCACCATGGTCACCGCCCAGGAGCCGAACAGGGCGCACAGCCCGCACACGAGACCGACCCGGAAGTCGCGGCGCTTGGGCAGGATGCCGAAGTCCGAGCGCAGGCCGTGGCCGCGCCACCAGGACAGCACCGCGGGCACCAACCCGAGCAGGATGTTCGGCGCGAACGCGAGCAGCAGCAGCGGCCCGGTGTCCGGCGGCTCGGACGGGTCGAACCCGCCGCCCCCGCCGGGTTTGAGCGCTCCGAGGATCAGGCCGACGGCGTAGTAGCCGCCGTAGCCGATGAAGAAGGCCGCGAATCCCCAGGCCAAAGTGCCGCGCCTGGCGGCCTCCCAGTCAGCTTCCCAGAACGTCGGGCGCAGTTGCGGAGTTCCCGGACCCACGGGTCGGTACGGCCCACGGTTCGGCTGCTCCCCCACGGCACGCTCCCCTCGACACTTTTCACCCTAATTGTTCGCAGGGGCCGGTGCCGATCCCGTGTGGAACGCGAGAACGGTTGTGAATTCCATTGTCTCCGCCCCGCCTCGCGCCGCCGGACCGACCGACGCCTCCGCCGCGGCGGGGACGAGCGCGCGCTCAGACGCCGAAGACGGTCCCGTTGAGGACGATCCGCTTCGGATCCCCGAGGACCGCGAGGTCCTTGCGCGGGTCGGCGTCGTAGCAGACCAGGTCCGCCGGGGCGCCGTGCTCGATGCCCGACCAGCCGAGCCATTCGCGGGCGCCCCAGGAGGCCGCCGACAGGGCCTGCTCGGCCGACATGCCGACCCGGTGCAGCGCGCGGACCTCGTCGGCCAGCGCCCCGTGCGGGATGCCGCCGCCCGCGTCGGTGCCCGCGTAGACGGGCACGCCCGCCTCGACGGCCTTGGCGACGGTGGCGTCGGCGCGCTCGTAGAGCTCGGTCATGTGCGCGGCGTAGTCCGGGTACTTGGTGGCCGCCGCCGCGAACGACGGGAAGTTCTCGACGTTGATCAGCGTGGGCACCAGCGCGGTGCCGCGGGCGGCCATCAGTTCGACGGTGCGGTCGGTCAGGCCGGTGCCGTGCTCGATGCAGTCGATGCCCGCGTTGATCAGCCCGGGCAGGGCGTCCTCGCCGAACACGTGCGCGGTCACCTTCGCGCCGAGCCGGTGGGCCGTGCTGATCGCCTCGGCCAGCACCTCATCGCTCCACAGCGGAGCGAGGTCGCCCACCGAGCGGTCGATCCAGTCGCCGACGAGCTTGATCCAGCCGTCGCCGTAGGCCGCCTGCTCGGCGACCGCGGCCGGCAGGTCGGTCTCGTCGTCCAGGTCGTCCGAGAGCTTCGGGATGTAGCGCTTGGGCCGGGCCAGGTGCTTGCCCGCGCGGATGATCCGCGGCAGGTCGGAGCGCTGCTGCAGCGGCCGGGTGTCGATCGGCGCGCCGCAGTCGCGGATGAGCAGCGTGCCCGCGTCCCGATCGGTCTCGGCCTGCGCGGCGGCCTCGTCGAGGTCGACCGGGCCGTCGGGCCCGATGCCGACGTGGCAGTGCGCGTCGACGAGACCGGGCAGCGCGTAGCCGCCGTCGAAGACGGTTTCCGCGCCGGCGACCGGTTCGAGGCTGATCCGGCCGTCGACGATCCAGAGGTCCTGCTGCACGCCGTCGGGCAGCACCACGGCGCGCAGGTGCAGCGCCGTCACTTGTCCTTCTTGCCGAAGTTGAGCTTCGACGGGTCGAAACCAGGTGGCAGCTGGTTCATCCCGCCATCGAGCTTGGACAGGTCGGGGCCTCCGGGCGGCATCCCGCCCATCCCGCCGGGCGGCATCCCGGGCAGGCCACCGGGCATGCCCTTCATGCCCTTCGGCGGGGTCGGGCCCTTGCCCTTCTTGCCCTTCTTCCCCTTCTTGCCCTTGCGGTTCTTGCTGCCGCCGCCTGCGCCGCCGCCGAACTGGCCGGCCATCCGCTGCATCATCTTGCGGGCTTCGAAGAAGCGGTTGACCAGGTCGTTGATGTCGCTGACGTTCACGCCGGAACCGCGCGCGATGCGCTGGCGGCGCGAGGCGTTGATGATCTTCGGGTCTTCCCGCTCGGCGGGCGTCATGCCGCGGATGATCGCCTGGATGCGGTCCAGCTGCTTCTCGTCGAAGTTGGCCAGCTGGTCCTTCATCTGACCGGCGCCCGGCAGCATGCCGAGCAGGTTCTGCAGCGGGCCCATCCGCCGCACGGCCTGCATCTGCTCGAGGAAGTCCTCCAGGGTCAGCTGGCCGGTGCCCAGCTTCTCCGCGGCCTTCTCCGCCTGCTCCTGGTCGAAGGCCTGCTCGGCCTGCTCGATGAGGGTGAGCATGTCACCCATGCCCAGGATCCGGTTGGCCATCCGGTCCGGGTGGAAGACGTCGAAGTCCTCCAGCTTCTCGCCGCTGGAGGCGAACATGATCGGCTGGCCGGTGACCTCGCGGACCGACAGCGCGGCACCACCGCGGGCGTCGCCGTCGAGCTTGGTCAGCACCACGCCGGAGAAGCCCACGCCGTCGCGGAAGGCCTCGGCGGTGGTGACCGCGTCCTGACCGATCATCGCGTCGAGCACGAACAGGACCTCGTCCGGGCTGATCGCGTCCCGGATGTCGGCGGCCTGCTTCATCATCTCCTCGTCGACGCCCAACCGACCGGCGGTGTCGACGATGACGATGTCGTGCTGCGCGCGCTTGGCCTCGTCGATGCTGTCCCTGGAGACCTGCACCGGGTCGCCGACGCCGTTGCCCGGTTCCGGCGCGTAGACCGGCACGCCGGCGCGCTCGCCGACGACCTGCAGCTGGTTGACCGCGTTCGGGCGCTGCAGGTCGCAGGCGACCAGCAGCGGGGTGTGGCCCTGGCCGGACAGCCACTTGGCGAGCTTGCCCGCGAGCGTCGTCTTACCGGAGCCCTGCAGACCCGCCAGCATGATCACCGACGGCGGGTTCTTGGCCAGCTCCAGGCGGCGGGTCTCCCCGCCGAGGATGCCGATCAGCTCCTCGTTGACGATCTTGACGACCTGCTGGGCCGGGTTGAGCGCCTGGGAGACCTCGGCTCCCTTGGCCCGCTCCTTGACACCCTTGATGAAGCCGCGCACCACGGGAAGCGCCACGTCCGCTTCGAGCAGGGCGATGCGGATCTCCCGCGCGGTGGCGTCGATGTCGGCTTCGGACAGCCGCCCCTTGCCGCGCAGGTTCGTCAGGACCGAGGTGAGCCGGTCGGAAAGAGTGTCGAACACGGGTTCACGGGCTCCAAGTCGATGGGTGTACCTAAGCGAGGGTAACCGGCCGGGTGCGAGCCCCGGCGACGGCCGCGAAACGACCTCCCAGCCTACCCTGCTCGCGCGAACGGCCCGAGCCCCCGACCGGAGGGCACGGGCCGCGCGGAACGAGCTCGTCGGAGCGGTCAGGCCCCGGAGGGGCGGACCTCGCGACGCGGACCGCTGCTGGTGCGGCCCTGCGGTGCGCGGGTCTGACCGCCCTTGCGGTGCGGGCGCGGCTTGCTGTCCCGGTCACCGCGGGCGGGCCTGCGGGGACGGCGGCTGATGATCTCGCCGTCGGCGCGGCTGATCTTCAGGCCGCGACCGGCCACCTGGGTGTTGCGCAGCTTGCCGAGCAGCTCCTCGGGCAGGTCGGCGGGCAGCTCGATGAGCGTGTGCTCGTTGCGGATGTCGATGTGCCCGATGTGCTTGCTGGGCACCCCGCCCTCGTTGGCCAGCGCACCGACCAGCGCCCTCGGGGTGACCCGGTTGCGCCTGCCGACCTCGACCCGGTAGGTCTCGGTGTCGGAGCCGCTGGGCTGGAACGTCGGGCCGTCGCGGCGCTGCGGCTCGGGCTCGGGCTCGAGCAGCAGCGGGCGGTCGCCCTGGGCCATCGCGGCCAGGGCCGCGGCGATCTCGGCCGCGGGCACCTCGTGGTTCTGCTCGTACTCCCGAACCAGGTTGCGGAAGACGTCCAGATCGCCGTTGGCCAGCGTGTCGGTGATGGTCTGCGCGAACTTGGCCAGCCTGCGCTCGTTGACCGCCTCGATGGACGGCAGGTCCATCTGCTCGATCTGCTGGCGGGTGGCCCGCTCGATGTTGCGCAGCAGGTGCCGCTCGCGCGGCGAGACGAACAGGATCGCCTCCCCGCTGCGGCCGGCGCGGCCGGTGCGGCCGACCCGGTGCACGTACGACTCGGTGTCGTGCGGGATGTCGTAGTTGAACACGTGCGAGATGCGCTCGACGTCGAGGCCGCGGGCCGCCACGTCGGTGGCCACCAGGATGTCGATCTTGCCGTCGCGCAGCTGCCCGATGGTGCGCTCGCGCTGCGCCTGGGCGATGTCGCCGTTGATCGCCGCCGCCGAGAAGCCGCGGTACTTGAGCTTGTCGGCCAGCTCCTCGGTGAGCTGCTTGGTGCGCACGAACACGATCATCGCGTCGAACGGCTCGACCTCGAGGATGCGGGTCAGCGCATCGGTCTTGTTGCCGCCGCGCACCGGCACGTACCGCTGGTGGATGTTGGTGCCCGTGCTGGTCTTGGTCTTGACCGAGATCTCGGCGGGGTCGTTGAGGTAGTTCTGCGTGATCTTGCGGATGCCCTGGGGCATCGTCGCGGAGAACAGCGCGACCTGGCGCTGGCTGGGCACCGACTGCAGGATCTTCTCGACGTCCTCGATGAAGCCCATGCGCAGCATCTCGTCGGCCTCGTCGAGCACCAGGTTCCGCAGGCCGCTGAGGTCCAGCGAGCCCTTGTCCAGGTGGTCGATGATCCGGCCGGGGGTGCCGACCACGACGTGCGCGCCGCGGCGCAGGCCGGCCAGCTGCGGGCCGTAGCTGGTGCCGCCGTAGATCGGCAGCACGTTGAAGCCGGGCAGGTTAGCGGCGTACTTCTGGAAGGCGTCGGAGACCTGGATGGCCAGCTCGCGGGTCGGCGCCAGCACCAGCGCCTGCGGCTTGGTGGCCTTGAGGTCGAGGTTGGACAGCACCGGCAGCGCGAACGCGGCGGTCTTGCCCGTGCCGGTCTGCGCCAGCCCCAGGACGTCGCGCCCTTCCAGCAGCAGCGGAATGGTCTGCTCCTGGATCGGCGAGGGGGTTTCGTAGCCGATCTCGGTCAGCGTCTGCTGGACGCGCTGGTCGAGGTCGAGTTCGGCGAAAGTAGGCATGCGGAAAGCGGGTCTCCCTAGCTGGGTTCGACGGTCGGGCTGATGACGCGGAACGGCCCGGCACGACCGCGCCCGCACGGTGTTCCGGGGCGATGCGTGGACTCGGTTGAATGCCCGGCCAGGGCTCCGCTTGCGCTTCGAACCGCGCGCTCCACCCGACGCACACCCTGTAGCCAGTGACCCGCAGCTCGATGATTCTCAGCCAGGTGCGGCGACTCCTTGCCGCAGCACCGGTTGTCCAGCCTAGCGATCGAGATCTCCGGCGGCTTCCCCGCCCCGCCCCAACGGGACGCACGTCACGTGCGCACCTCCAGCCGCAGGCCGCCGGCGACGTCCTCGCGGGTGAGCAACCGCACTCGGGACCAACCGGGCGGGAGGTCGCCGGCGAGCAGTTCGCGATGCACCCGCTCGGCCCGCCGGACGTGCCGCCGGAAGGAGCGCGAGCGGATCAGCCGCCCCCTGGCGTGCTGGCCGCGCAGGGCCGCGCCCGCGTCGGTGTGCAGCCACAGCAGCACCGGCTCCCGCCCGGTCAGGCGGGCCATCAGCCGCAGCAGCGCGCGGGTGCTCGGCCGAGTCGCGGGCTCGTGGGCGACCACGGGGCCGCGACCGAACCCGCAGGCCAGCGCGATGCGGCTGCGGTGCAGCAGGTGCACCAGCGGGCGGTAGCAGCGGTAGGGCACGCCGGGCAGCGCCGCCCGCATCCGCGCGCGGACCTGCTCGGAGTCCAGCCGGATCACGTCGGCCTCGGCGCTCAGCTTGCCCAGCGCCGTGCTCTTCCCGGCTCCGGGCAGCCCGGCGAGCACCACCAGCGTGCGCCTGGCGATGACCATCGCGGGCAGCTCGCCCGCGTCGACTGGGGAGACCTCTGGTAAGTCCACGACGTTCCCAGATTACGCGCCCGGTGATCTTGAGTCCGCCGCAAACGGGCGAGAAGTCCCCGGCAGCGCAGCGCGCCGTCCCGGGATCGGATCTCGCGGCGCCGACCACAGCGGCCTGGCGCGAAAACGGGAAACGGCCCGTCCCCCTCGCGGACCGCTTCCCGCTCGTTCCCGGTGCGTTACGGGGTACCGCACCCGGTTCTCCCCGCGTGGGCGGCACTGCCCCGCCGCCCACGCGCCCCCTCGCGCGCGACGCCCGATCCCCGCGGATCCCGCCCGACCCCCAGTGCGGGCGGAGCTCCCCGGTCCTCCCCGATCACCGCGTCGCACCTAGAAGTCTGCCGATCGCGCGGGCTGCGCGAGACCGTGAACCCCCGCGAGTGCGGCTGCGTAGTCCTACGCATCCTGCGACCGGGCATCCCACGCAGGCGCCGGGTGCGCGGGGCCTCGAGCGCGAGATGTCCCCGCCATGACCGGGCATGACGGGGACATCTCGGGCAGCAGGCCGCTCCGCGGCGGGGGTCAGATCGCCTCCACCCCGGTTTCGCCGGTGCGGACCCGGGTCACGCTGTCCACGGAGGTCACCCAGACCTTGCCGTCGCCGACCGCCCCGGTGCGGGCGGCCGCGACGATGCCGTCGACGACCCGGCCCGCGTCGGGTTCGTCGACCAGGACCTCGACCCGCAGCTTCTCGATGAAGTCCACCGACACCTGCGCGCCGCGGTAGACCTCGGTGTGGCCCTTCTGCCTGCCGTAGCCCTGCACGTCGCTCACGGTCATGCCCAGCACGCCGAGCTTGCCGAGCGCGTCCTTGACGTCGTCCAACTTGGACGGTTGAACGATCGCGGTCACCAGCTTCATGCGCGGCTGCCCTCCAGCTTGCGGTCATCGGCGTCGGCGGCGACCGAGGCGCGGCGGGCCGACCGGTCGTCGCCGAAGTGGTAAGCGGCCTCGGCGTGCTCGGCCTCGTCGATGCCGGCGGCCTCGTCCTCCGCGCTCGCCCGGAAGCCGGCGATCGCCTTGACGACGTGGGCCAGCACCAGGCTGAGCACGAAGGAGTAAACCAGCACCGCGATCGCGCCGACAGCCTGCCGCCACAGCTGGTCGAAACCACCGCCGTAGAACAGGCCGTTGACCCCGGCCGGGGCGACGTCGGAGGCGAACAGCCCCACCAGCAGCGTGCCCAGCAGACCGCCGACCAGGTGCACGCCGACCACGTCGAGCGAGTCGTCGATGCCGAACTTGAACTTCAGGCTCACCGCCAGGGCGCAGATCGCCCCGGTGATCGCACCGACGGCGATGGCGCCCAGCGGGGTCACCGAGGAGCAGGCCGGGGTGATCGCGACCAGACCGGCCACGATGCCCGAGGCCGCGCCCAGCGTGGTGGCGTGGCCGTCGCGGAATCGCTCGACCAGCAACCAGCCCAGCATCGCCGCCGAGGTGGCGACCAGGGTGTTGACCGCCGCGAAGGCCGCGACGCCGTCGGCGGCCAAGGCCGAACCGGCGTTGAACCCGAACCAGCCGAACCACAGCAGGCCCGCGCCGAGCACCACGAACGGCAGGTTGTGCGGCTTGCCGGGGTCCTTGGGCCAGCCCTTGCGCTTGCCCAGCACCAGCGCCAGCGCCAGCGCGGCCGCGCCGGCGTTGATGTGCACCGCGGTGCCGCCGGCGAAGTCGATGGCGGCCAGGCGGTTGGCGATCCAGCCGCCGACCGCGGTCACGTTGCCCGCGTCGTCGGTCTCGTCGAAGGCGAAGACCCAGTGCGCGACCGGGAAGTACACCACCGTCGCCCACAGCGCGGCGAACAGCATCCAGGAGCCGAACTTCGCGCGATCGGCGATGGCGCCCGAGATCAGCGCGACGGTCAGGATCGCGAACATCGCCTGGAAGCCGACGAAGGCCAGCGACGGGATCGTGCCGGACAACGAGTCCTCGCCGAGCAGGCCGGCGAGACCGAAGTTCTCGAACGGGTCGGCCAGCAGGCCCCACCCGCCGACGTCGGTGGCGAAGGCCATCGAGTAGCCGAACAGCACCCACAGCACCCCGACCACGCCGATCGCGCCGAGGCTCATCATCAGCATGTTCAGCACGCCGCGCGAGCGGACCATGCCACCGTAGAAGAACGCCAGACCTGGCGTCATGAGCAAGACCAGTGCGGCGCATACCAGCACCCATGCGGTGTCGCCTGAATTCACAATGCCTCCCCGCGTGCGGACCGAGTTGCGCCGCATCCTGGGGAACCGCTGTTTCAGACGCGCCTTCGCACCATTACGCCGGTGTGAAAGATCGCCGCAGCGCGGTTACGCGCCGGTTGCCGTGTCAATTCCGCGTTACGCCGCCCACCACGGAGGGCACCTGGACCGGCCGCCCGACCGAGAGGCCGAAGGCCAACCAGCCCGCTGCGCAGCCGAGAATCAGCACCGAGGGGACCGTCCAGCCCTCGGTCAGGTCGTGCAGCAGACCGACGAGCAGCGGCCCGGCCGCCGCGATGAGATATCCCCCACCTTGCGCCATACCGGACAAGGCGGTCGTGGTGTCGCTGTCGGGCGCGCGCAGCCCCAGCAGGGTCAGCGCGAGCCCGAATGCGGCGCCCTGGGCGAAGCCCAGCACCACCACCGCGGGCCAGAGACCGGCGGTCGGCCCGAGCAGGATGCCGCTGAAGCCGAGCATCAGCAGCAGCGACAGCACGACGATCATCGCCCGCTGATCGCGCATCCGGCGGCACAGCACCGGGATGCTCAGCGAGCCGGTCGCCTGGATGGCCGCCTGCGCGCCCAGCGCCAGACCGGCCATCTCGGGGCTCATGCCGCGGCTCTGCAGCATCGTGGGCAGCCAGCCGAACACCACGTAGGCCAGCGAGGACTGCAAGCCCATGAAGAAGGTCAGCTGCCAGGCCAGCGGGCTGCGCCAGAGCCGGCCGGGGCTGGCGGGCAGGGGCGGCACACCGGAGCTGTGCCGCACCGCGACCAGGCTGATCACCAGGGCGACGCCCACCGGCACCGCCAGCAGGCCCAGCGGCGCCTGCCACGGCGACCCCAGCGCCGCTCCGATCGGCACCACGACGCTGGCCGCCATCGCGCCGCCCAGCGTCAGGCACATCGTGTACACGGCGGTGATGGTCGGGACGTTGTGCGGGAAGTCGCGCTTGATCAGGCCCGGCACGGCCACGTTGGCCACCGCGATGCCCGCGCCGACGATCACCGTGCCCAGCAGCAGGGTGCCGATGCCGCCCAGGGCGCGCAGCGAGTTGCCGACCAGCAGCACCACCAGGCAGCCGAGCAGCACCCGCTCGTCGCCGAAGCGCTGCCGCAGGCGGGGCGCGATGAAGGCGAACGCCCCCAGGCACACCACCGGCAACGTGGTCAGCACGCCGCCGAAGGTCCCGGACACCCCCAGGTCCCGCTGGATGCTCTCCAGCAGCGGCGCGACCGCCGTGAACGGCGGTCGCAGCGCCAGCGCCACCAGCACGACCACGACCAGGGTCATCGCGGCGGCCAGCCTGCTGATCTGCCGCGACTCCCCGACCTCGGTGTCCACAGACGCGTTCCCTTCCCGAATGACGAAAGATTCCCCCGGCCACCGGCTCGAACGCCGCCGATCACCCGGCCGGGCCCCGACCACCCAACCACTCCGCACCGCCGGCCGACACCGCTCCGGCCCGTAACTTTCCGCACAAAACAATTCGCGCGACCGTGCGGCGCGGCGGTCAGCGCCGCGGCGAGCGCGCAGCGATCGGCCCCCGCCTCCCACGGAGACGGGGGCCGATGAGCGACGCGATCACTTCAGCAGAGCGTCGACGAAGGCCCCCGGCTCGAAGGGGGCCAGGTCGTCCGGGCCCTCGCCCAGGCCGACCAGCTTGACCGGAACGCCGAGCTCGCGCTGGACCTGGAAGACGATGCCGCCCTTGGCGGTGCCGTCGAGCTTGGTCAGCACGATGCCGGTGACGTCCACGACCTCGGAGAACACCCGGGCCTGCATCAGGCCGTTCTGCCCCGTGGTGGCGTCGAGGACCAGCAGGACCTCGTCCACCTGGGCCTTCTTCTCCACGACCCGCTTGACCTTGCCGAGCTCGTCCATCAGCCCGGTCTTGGTGTGCAGCCGGCCCGCGGTGTCGACCAGCACGGCGTCCACGCCGGTGTCGCTGCCCCGGCTGACCGACTCGAAGGCCACGCTGGCCGGGTCGGCGCCCTCGTTGCCGCGCACGACCTCGGCACCCACGCGGCTGCCCCAGGTGGTCAGCTGCTCCACGGCCGCCGCGCGGAAGGTGTCGGCGGCGCCGAGCAGCACGTTGCGCCCGTCGGCGACCAGCACGCGGGCGAGCTTGCCGGTGGTGGTCGTCTTCCCGGTCCCGTTGACGCCGACGACCAGCACGACCGCGGGCTTGCCGCCGTCGGCCGGGTCCCCGTGCGGCAGCGCCCGCACCGAGCGCTCCATGTCCGCGCCCAGGGCGTCGACGAGCACCTCGCGCAGCAGCGCGCTGGCCTCCTCGGGGGTGCGGATCGCGCGGGAGGCGACCTCCGAGCGCAGCCGCTCGGTGATCTCGGTGGTGGTGGCCGCGCCGAGGTCGGCCATCAGCAGCGTGTCCTCGATCTCCTCCCAGGAGTCCTCGTCGAGGTCACCTGCGCCTAGCAGGCCCAGCAGGCTCTGGCCGAAGGTCGTGCGGGAGCGCGAGAGCCTGCCCCGCAGCCGCTCCAGCCTGCCCGCAGTCGGCTCGATCTCCTCGACCTGCTCGGGCTCGGCAGGTTCGGGTTCCGGGGCGGCGGGCCGTTCCGGAACCGCGGGCGCCTCGGGCTCGGCGGGCTTCTCCGGAGCTGGTGCCTCGGGCGCTGCGGGCGCCTCCGGCGCAGCTGGTGCCTCGGGCGCTGCGGGCGCCTCCGGCGCAGCTGGTGCCTCGGGGGCCTCCGGCTCGGCCGCGGCCTGCTCCGGGACCTCCGGAGCGGCGGTGGCCGGGCCGTCGGGCAGCTCCACGTCGACGATGCCGCGCTTCTCGCTGTCGCGGGGCACCGCGGCGTCATCGCCGATCCCGGGCTGGCCCTCCACCTCGGTGCGGTCGTCCACGGGATGCTCGGGCGGGGCCGCCGTGCTGCCACCGCCGCTGGCCAGGCTGATGCCGCTGCCCGCCTGGTACCCGCCGCCCTTGGCCGCGGGGGTCTCGTCCTTCTCGCGCAGGCTGATCCGCCGACGGCGGTTCAGCACCACACCGGCGACCACGGCGACCGCCAGCACCACCGCGACGACGACGATGATCGAAATCAGGGTTGAGGTGGTCACCGAACCATCCTCCCACCTGGCCCGATCGCTCCCCGAGGCGCCTGCCGCGGCTGGTGAGCAATTCACCAACAAAGGGGGCAAAGTGCTTGCTTTTTCCTGCGGCTGTGCAATAGACCACAGGTATGGGGTGGTCACGGGTGATCGGCCTGCTCTCCGGGACGTCGATGGACGGCATCGACGTCGCCGCCGCGGAGCTGCGCCTGGTCGAGGACGCGATCGAGCTGCGACCGCTGGGCACCAGCACCCTGGACTACCCCGAGGAGCTGCGCGCGGACCTCCTGGCCGCGCTGCCGCCCGGCCGCTGCGACGCCGAGACCCTCTGCAGGCTGGACACCCTGGTCGGGCAGCGCTTCGCCGAGGCGGCGCGGCTGGGCGTCGAGCTCGCCGGCGGAGCCGAGCTGATCGCCACGCTCGGGCAGACGATCTTCCACTGGGTCTCCGAGGGCCGGGCGCTGGGCACCCTGCAGATCGGCCAGCCGGCCTGGATCGCCGAGGCCACCGGGCTGCCGGTGGTCTCCGACCTGCGCACCGGCGACGTCGCCGCGGGCGGGCACGGGGCCCCGCTGGCCGGGGTCCTCGACGCGCTGTGGCTGGCCGACGAGCCGGGCGTGGCGGTAGCGGTCAACATCGGTGGCATCGCCAACATCACCGTCGTCGGCGGGCCGCGGCCGCGGGCCTACGACACCGGACCGGGCAACGCGCTGCTGGACGCCGCCGCCCGGCGGAGCGGCCGCGAGCAGGACACCGACGGCGCGCTGGCCGCGGCGGGCAGCGTCGATCAAGACCTGCTCGCCGAGCTGCTCGCCGACGAGTACTACTCCCGGCCCGCGCCGAAGTCCACCGGCAAGGAGCACTTCAACGCCGACTACCTGGAGCGCGCGGTCGGACCCGCGATCACCGAGCCCGATCTGCTCGCCACGCTCACCGAGCTGACCGCCCGCACCATCGCCGACGCCTGCCGGGCCGAGCGGGCGAGCAAGGTCGTCGTCTCCGGCGGCGGCGTGCGCAACCCGGTGCTGCTGGCCGCGCTGCGCCGCCTGCTGGACGTCCCCGTGCTGGTCAGCGACGAGCTCGGCCTGCCGGCAGGGGACAAGGAAGCCCTCCTGACCGCGCTGCTGGGCTTCCTCACCTGGCACTCGCTGCCGGGGAACACGCCGGGCACCACGGGTGCCGACGGCCCGCGCGTGCTCGGCTCGCTGACCCCCGGCTCCGGCCCGCTGCGCCTGCCCGAACCCGCCACCCGCCGACCGACCCGGCTGCGCGTGCTGACCTAGGAGGACATATGAGAGCGCTCGACCTCGTCGTGATCGGCGTCTACCTGATCGCGATGCCGGTTGTGGGCATCCTGCTCAGCGGCAGGCAGAAGAGCTCGCAGGACTACTTCGTGGGCAGCAGGCGGCTGCCGTGGTGGGCGGTGTGCTTCTCCGTGGTGGCCACCGAGACCTCCACGTTGACGGTGATCAGCGTGCCGACGGTGGCCTACCTGGGCAGCTTCACCTACCTGCAGCTGGCCCTCGGCTACTTGATCGGGCGCATCGTGGTCGCCTTCGTGCTGCTGCCCCGCTACTTCGCCGGGAACCTGGTCAGCGCCTACGCCTTCCTCGGCCAGCGGTTCGGCTCGGCCCTGCAGGGCACGGCCTCGGTGACCTTCCTGATCACCCGGTTGCTGGCCGACGGGCTGCGGCTGTTCGCCACCGCGATCCCGGTGAAGGTGATGCTGCTGGCCTTCGGCGTCGACCTGGCCTACTGGCAGATCGTGCTGCTGCTGGCGGCCTTCACCGTGGTCTACACCTACCTCGGCGGGATCAAGGCGGTGGTGTGGGTCGACGCCATCCAGCTGGTCGTCTACATCGGCGGGGCGATCCTGGCGGGCGTCGTGCTGGCCGGGAAGCTCCCCTCGGACTGGTTCTCGCACGCGCTGGCCGAGGGCAAGTTCCAGCTGCTGGACTTCAGCTCGTCGATCGTGACCGACCAGTACGCGTTCTTCACCGCGGTGCTCGGCGGCGCGGTGTTCGCGATGGCCTCGCACGGCGCCGACCAGCTGATGGTGCAGCGGCTGCTGGCCTGCCGGACCCTGCGGGATAGCCAGAAGGCGCTGATCACCAGCGGTGTCGTGGTGGGCCTGCAGTTCGGGCTGTTCCTGTTCATCGGCACCATGCTGTGGTCGTTCTTCCGCGGCGCCTCCCCCGACCAGCTGGGCATGGCCAGCTCCGACGAGCTGTTCCCGCGCTTCATCGTCAACGACCTGCCGCCGGGGCTGTCCGGCCTGTTCATCGCCGGCATCCTGGCCGCGGCGATGTCCACGCTCGGATCGTCGCTGAACTCGCTGTCGACCTCGACGGTCAGCGACCTGTACCAGCGGTTGACCAAGCGCGGCGACGACTCCGCGGTGCTGCGCATGGGCCGGATCTGGACGCTGGTGTGGGCCCTGGTGTTCGTGGTTTTCGCCTCGATGTTCACCAGCACCGAGAACCCGGTGGTCGAGGTCGGCCTGAGCATCGCCAGCTACACCTACGGCGCGCTGCTGGGCGCGTTCCTGCTGGGACTGCTGGTCAAGCGGGCCCGCCAGACCGACGCGATCATCGCCTTCGCCGCGACCCTGGTGGTCGTGCTGTTCTTCGTGTTCGGCGTGACCTTCCCGGACGGCGAAGGCGGGCGGACCAGCCTGGCGTTCCCCTGGTACACCCCGCTCGGGGTGCTCGTCACCCTCGCGGTGGGCGGTCTGCTCTCGCTGCGCCACCGCACCGAGGAGCGCGAAGGCGACCCGGTTCCCTGACGGCTCGGGCCCCGGATCCCGCGGGATCCGGGGCCCGAGCGGTGCGCGCGCGTCAGCCCAGGGCGATCAGGTTGATCAGCAACGACAGGAAGACGATCGCGACCGCGCAAGCGCTGATGACCAGGGCGGGTGTCTTGCCGGGGGCCTCCTGCGGCGTCGGCCCCATGGCTCCGGGCAGGAACACCAGGGTCGGGGCCGCGTAGAAGACGTCCTGGCTCTGACCCTGGTTGACCGGGATGAACGCGGTGGTCTCGCCGACCTTCCACAGGTAGTTGACGTGCACCTGGATCTGGTGCTGCCCGGGCGGCAGGTCGATCGGGTTCTTGCCCCACTCCAGCTTCGGGCCGGGCTGCCCGTTGATCGTGACCTGCGGCTTGAAGAACATGAACAGCCAGGTCAGCCAGTGGTAGGAGCAGTCGACGAGCAGCCGGCCCATCCCGGGCGGCGGCGGAGCCATCGGGGGCTGCGGGGGCATCTGCTGCTGCGGCGGCATGCCCTGCGGGGGCATCTGCTGCGGCATCGGACCCGACGGGTGCCCCTGCGGCGAACCGCCCTGCTGCGGGTAGCCCTGCGGCGGGGACTGCATCGGGCCCGCCTGGGGATGACCGGACTGCGGGTAGCCGGGCGCCATCGGCTGCTGCGGATACGGCTGCTGCCCCGGCGGCGGGCCGTACGGGTTGGTCATCGAATCTCCTATGCCTGCCTGGACTCCGGCTCCGCACATCCTCGCGCACCCCGCGACCGGTCCCGACACCGGACTTGCGGGTGCCCCGATCGAGCGGACCATCCTTCAGCACGAGCCTCTCACGACCGATCTCGATCACGTAGGCGTTCGAGGACGGGGCATGCACGACACGGATCACACCGAGTTCCAGGACCGGCTGCCGGGATTCAAGTCCGGCGCGCTGGACGACGTCGAGTGGCTGATGGTGCGCACCCACCTGGCCGAGTGCGCCCAGTGCCAGGCCGAGATGCGACGACCGGAACTGCTCAACCGCGCCGCCCCGAAGCGCATCGACCCGGAGCACCCGCGGCACCCCGCCCGCACCACCGCCCCGCTGTGGACGCTCGCGCTGGGCGTCGCCCTGGTGGTCGCGCTGGTGACCAGCGCCGTCGTCTTCGCGCTGACCAGCTAGCCGCGCTTCGAGCCCGCGACCCGCCCGCCCGTCGGCGTTCGGTTCCTAGTCCAGCACCGCGGCGACGTCGCCCTCCTCGGGCACGCCCTCATCCCCCTCGGCCGGCTTGGACTCGGCGCGGAGGCGCTGCGAGATGACCTGGGTGATGCCGTCACCGCGCATGGTCACGCCGTAGAGCGCGTCCGCGATCTCCATGGTCGGCTTCTGGTGCGTGATGATGATCAGCTGCGAGGTGCTGCGCAGCTGGTCGAGCAGGGTGATCAGGCGCCGCAGGTTGGTGTCGTCCAGCGCCGCCTCGACCTCGTCCATCACGTAGAACGGCGAGGGGCGGGCGCGGAAGATGGCCACCAGCATGGCCACCGCCGTCAGCGACTTCTCGCCGCCGGAGAGCAGGGAGAGCCGCTTGACCTTCTTGCCCGGCGGCCGCGCCTCGACCTCGACACCGGTGGTGAGCAGGTCGGAGGGGTCGGTGAGCGTGAGGCGCCCTTCACCGCCGGGGAAGAGCACCTTGAAGACCGTCTCGAACTCCTTGGCCACGTCCTCGAAGGCCGAGCTGAAGACCTCGAGGATCTTCTCGTCGACCTCCTTGACCACGCTGAGCAGGTCGCGGCGGCTGTCCTTGAGGTCCTCCAGCTGGGTGGACAGGAACTTGTAGCGCTCCTCCAGCGCGGCGAACTCCTCCAACGCCAGCGGGTTGACCTTGCCCAGCAGCTGCAGGTCCTTCTCCGCGCGCTTGGCCCGGCGCTCCTGGGTGTCGCGGTCGTAGGGCACCGACGGCGGGGCGCTGACGTCCTCGCCGCGCTCCTTGGCCGCCTCGTACTCGGCCATCTCCGCCGCGCCCGGCGGCACCGGCACGGTCGGGCCGTACTCCTCGACGAGGTCGTCCAGCCCGATGCCGAACTCCTCGATGATCTTGGTTTCCAGCTGCTCGATGCGCAGCCGCTGCTCGGCGCGCACCACCTCGTCGCGGTGCACCGCGTCGACCAGCTTCTCCAGCTCGCCGGAGAGCTCGCGGACCCGCGCGCGGATGTTGCCCAGCGCCTGCTCGTGCTCGGCCTGCTTGGCCTGCGCCTGGTCGCGCTCCTCGGTGGCCGCCTGCAGGGAGACCGTCACGCGTCCCAGCGCGGTCTCGGCGCCGTCGATGACCGCGCTGGTCACGCGCGCGGCGCGCTCGCGGGCCTGCCGGGCCGCCTCGGCGCGCGCCCTGGCCTCGCGCTCGTGGCGGGCGGCGCGGCGCAGCTGGTCGGCGCGGCCCTGCACGGCGCGAGCGCGTTCCTCGGCGGTGCGCTGGGCGAGCCGGGCGTCCATCTCCTGCTGGCGCACCGCGGTGAGCTCGCCGGAGAGGCGGTCGCGCTCCTCGGTGTCGGGCTCGTCGGCCTCCTCCTGCTCGTTGTTGACCACCGCGAGCCGCTCCTCGAGCTCGGCCAGCTTGGCCAAGGACTGCTCGCGGGTCTGCTCGGCCTTGGCCCGCTGCTCGCGGATCCGGTCGGCCTCGGAGGTCGCGCTGCGGGCGGCCTTCTGCAGGCTGGAGAGCCGTTCGGTGCTGCGGGCCCTGGCGACCTTGGCCTCGTTGATCTGCTCCTCGGCCGCCCGGACCTCCTCGCGCCGCGCCTCCTCCTCGGCGCGCGCGCCTTCCAGCGCCGCGGAGTGCTGCTCCAGGCGGCGCTCGGCGGCGGCCAGCTCCCGCTCCGCCTCGTCGACCGCGCCGCGCACCTCGATGATGCTCTGCTGGTCGTCCGAGCCGCCGGATGCCCAGTGCGCGCCCAGCACGTCACCTGCCGAGGTCACCGCGCGCACGCCGGGATTGGCCCGCACGAGGTCCCGGGCCTGGTCGAGGGTGTCGACGACGGCGACCTGGTCGAGCGCGGAGAGCACCGCGCCGGCGAGCTCGTCGGGCGCGGTGACCAGGTCGACCGCCCAGCGGGCCGAATCGGGCAGCGCGGGCCAGCTGGCGCGGTCGACGTCGGCAGCCGAGCCGATCACCACCCCGGAGCGGCCCGCGTCGTCGGACTTGAGGACCTCCAGGGCGGTCACCGCGTCGGTGACCCCGGAGACCACGACCGCGTCGGCGACCGCGCCGAGCGCTGCGGCCAGCGCGGCCTCGGCACCCGGTTCGACGCTGAGCAGCGCGGCCACCGTGCCGAGCAACCCGGGCACCCGGTCACCGGCCGACATCAGCGCGCCCGCACCGTCCTTGCGCTGCAGGCCCATCGACAGCGCCTCGACCCGGGCCTTCCAGGAAGCGATCTCGCGCTCGGCGGCGCGCTCCTCCTTGACCAGCTCCTCGACGCGGGCGCGGGCGGCCTTGCGGGCCTCGGCCGCGTTGTTGC
This sequence comes from Saccharopolyspora griseoalba, assembly GCF_042665275.1. Taxonomy (NCBI): domain Bacteria; kingdom Bacillati; phylum Actinomycetota; class Actinomycetes; order Pseudonocardiales; family Pseudonocardiaceae; genus Saccharopolyspora; species Saccharopolyspora griseoalba. The sequence continues at coordinate 249,778 of NZ_JBHTCJ010000002.1, forward strand.
GGCGCTCCTGCAGGCCCGCGTCGTCGGACTCCTGCCCGCCGGACTCCTCCTCGGCGTCGGCCAGCTGGCCCTGCGCCTCCTCGGCGCGGGCCGTGGCCTCCTCGAGCGCTTCGTCGAGCCGCTCGATCTCGTTGGCGCTGTCGCTGACCTTGCTCCGCAGCGACTCGACCTGCCCGGACAGGCGGGCCGCGCCCTCGCGGCGGTCGGCGATCGCGCGCACCGCGGCGAGGTGGGCCTGCTCGGCCTGCTTGAAGCGGTTCTCCAGGTCGGAGCGGTGCTGCACGACCTCGTTGAGGGCCTCGCGCGCCTGCTCGACCTGCTCGCGCAGCTCGATCTCCTCCTCGGCGGCCTCTTCGGCCTCCGCGTCGAGCTGGTCGGGGTCCTTGCCGGGGCGGTGCTCCTCGGTCTCGGCGGTCAGGTGCCGGTAGCGCTCGTTGGCCAGCCGGAGCGTGCCGTTGAGCCGCTCCTCCAGCGCCGAGAGCCGGTACCAGGTGTCCTGCGCCTTGTTCAGCCGCGGGGCGTCGGCGGCGACCTGCTCCTCGAGGGTCTTCTCCTCGGACTGCGCGTGCTGCAGCGCGCGCTCGACCTCGGTGCGCTTGGCGCGGGCCGCTTCCTGGTCGGCCTCGTCGCGCGCGAGGTCGGCGCGGGCGGTGACCAGCTCGTCGGCGATCAGGCGCAGCCGCGCGTCGCGCAGGTCGGCCTGCACCGTCTTCGCCTTGCGGGCGATCTCGGCCTGCTTGCCCAGCGGCTTGAGCTGGCGGCGCAGCTCGCTGGTGAGGTCGGTGAGCCGGGTCAGGTTGGCCTGCATCGCGTCGAGCTTGCGGAGCGCCTTCTCCTTGCGCTTGCGGTGCTTGAGCACCCCCGCGGCCTCTTCGATGAGCCTGCGGTTCTCGTCCGGCTTGGCCTGCAGGATCGACGAGAGCTGGCCCTGACCGACGATGACGTGCATCTCGCGGCCGATGCCCGAGTCCGACAGCAGTTCCTGCACGTCCATCAGCCGGCAGGTGTTGCCGTTGATCTCGTACTCGCTGGCGCCGTCGCGGAACATCCGCCGGGTGATGGAGACCTCGGTGTAGTCGATGGCCAGCGCGCCGTCGGCGTTGTCGATGGTCAGCGTGACCTCGGCGCGGCCCAGCGGGGCGCGGCCCGCGGTGCCGGCGAAGATCACGTCCTCCATCTTGCCGCCGCGCAGGTCCTTGGCGCCCTGCTCGCCCATCACCCAGCGCAGCGCGTCGAGCACGTTGGACTTGCCCGAGCCGTTCGGGCCGACCACGCAGGTGATGCCGGGTTCGAAGCGCAGCGTGGTGGCCGAGGCGAAGGACTTGAACCCCTTCAGCGTCAGGCTCTTGAGATGCACGGCTGCGATCGACCTTTCCTGCGAAGCGTGGCGGATCTCCGACTGCGTCGTCGGGAGAGCCTACCGGTCGAGCCCGCAGCGACAACGCAGAACCGCAGGTTGCGCGCAGTTTCGACCGGAACCGCAGGAGCCTCGCGCCCGAAATGCCCAGGCGGCCCCCGGTGAAGCCCTCAGCGCTCGACGAAGCCCGCGAGACCGCCCTTCGGCGTGCTCCAGAGCTCGGCGACGTGGTCGACCTGTCCCGGCGTGTCGCCGGAGCGCAGGGCTTCCAGCAGCTGCTCGCACGCGCGCCGGGGGCCTTCGGCGACGACCTCCACGCGCCGCCCCGGGAGGTTGGTGGCGCTGCCCACGAGCCCGAGCTCCAGCGCCCGGGACCTGGTCCACCAGCGGAAACCCACGCCCTGGACGTATCCGTGCACCCATGCCGTCAGTCGTGCCTGCTCCGATTCCGTCACGTGCGAGATGATGCCGCGCCGCCGGTCGGAGGGCACATCCCCCGGCGGCGCGAGGCGGGACGATCACGGGCCGGTATGATCCGCCCAGCTCGGCGCATGCCGGATGATTCGGGGGCATCCGACACGGCCGCCCGACCGTCTACCAGTGGGGCACCGATGGATCCGAACTTCGACGAAGACCCGGACGCCCGGCCGAAGCGGTTAGTAGTCCTGGCCGCCTCCGGGATCGCAGCGGCCACCGTGTTCGCGACGACCGCCGCGGTGGTGGCCGGCGCGGCCAAGCAGGACGTGGCCACGCCCGACTTCACCCTGAAGCCCACCTCCACCTCCCGACCGCACACCTCCTCGACGACCCCGTCGATGCACCCGCCACCGCCACCACCGCCGCCGACCAGCTCGGCGGGCTCCTCCTCGGCGACGACGACGCGGAGCACCACCGAGGACTCCGAGATGCCCACGAGCACCGAGGCACCCGCTCCGCCGCCCGAGCGGCCGAGCCCGACGCACGACCCGGGCAACACCTTCACGGTGCCGCCGAGGCCGACCAGCTCGACCCCGACGTCCAGCTCGCCGCCGACGACGTCGAGCACCAGCTCCTCCCCGCCGGAGACCGGCGAGAGCACGTCGCGCAGCAGCACGACCCAGGAATCCGGCTGATGGAGCTGGCCGCGCACGCGTGCCGATCGCTGTGCTCCTGGCACCGCACTCCCCGGCTGGTCGACGGTCTCCCCCTGCTGGCCTGCCGCGGGTGCGGCTCGCAGTGGGTGCGCAGCGAGCCGTGGACGCCGATCGACCACACCGGCCGGATCCCGGAGGACGTCCGGGCCCAACTCCGCGAGCGCTGAGGCCGACCGGTCGGCGCCGCTCGGCTAGTCGGACCACACCTCGGCGAGCAGCTCCCGCGCGTACTCGGTCAGGCGGGCGCTGTCTGCCGGGGCGATGGTGCTCCAGGCCCGGCCGTCGCCGGTGCGGCGCACCACGTGCAGGTAGCGGCCGCGGTCGGTGTCGTGGAAGGCCACGACCCGCCCGGCGCGCTCCGGCTTGCCGCGCCCGGGGTTGGCCTCGGCGCCGAGCTGACCGCGCACCGCCATGCCCGCGGACATGTTCGCCACGTCGGCCGCGTCGCCGTGCGGGACGCCCAGCGCGCGCAGCTCGTCGGTCAGCGCGAGCTGATCGGCGGTTCCGCTGACCTTCGCCGCTTCGCGCAGCACGTCGTTGGGCAGGCTGACCGCACGCCCCGGACCTGGCGGCAGTTCGCCCGCGACCGACACCGCCGCCGCGGCCAATGAACCGCCGCGGATGGGGGCGATCTCGACCAGGTCGCCGTCGACGATCACCAGCACGCCCGCTCCCGCGCTCGCGCAGGCCAGCGCGCGGATCGAGCGGTCGGCCCAGATCCGCAGGTCGATGCCGCGCTCGGGGCGGTCGAGCAGCGCCAGCAGGTCGGCGAACTCGACGTCGAGCCGATCCCTGGCGGCTTCGGCCAACCCGCGCCGCCGCAGCTCGTCCCAGGCCCCTGCGACCAGCCGCGCGCGCTCGGTGTGGGTGGCGCCGGGGCTGGGCACGTCCAGGACGATGTGCCGCCGGTCGGTGAGCTTCTCGGCCTCGCAGGCCACGTCGAACTCCAGCGCGGACAGGTAGATCGAGTCCGCCTCCGCTCCGGGGCGCACGTCAGTCCCGCTTCTCGGGCTCGTCGGAGTCCTCGTCGGCGTCCTCGCCCTGCTCGCCGAGCACGGCGGGCGCGACGAGGCGCTCGTCGTCGAACGGGGTTTCCTCGACGGCGTAGTCGTTCTCGTGCTCGCCGTCCTCGGTCCCCTCCCCGCGCGTGGCCGCCGGCGAGAGCACCGACCCGGGCGCGGGGCGGCTGCCGGGCGTCCTGCCCGCGGTCTTGCCCGCCACGACGTCGCCGGGTGCGACCCCGGTCGAGGAACCGGCGCGCGGCGCGGCGTTCTTCGCCTCACCCCCGGTGGCCGGACCGCCCTTGGTCGCGGCGCCCTTCCCGCCGAGCAGCCGCTTGGCCGCGTAGGCCCCGCCGCCGAGCACGGCCGCACCACCAGCGGCGAGGCCGAGCGCGGTGCCGGTCCCGATCCCGCCGTCGTCGTCCTGCCGTTCGCCGAGCTGCGCGACGTGCTCCTCGGGCTGCTCGGAAGGCCCCGGCTCGTCCGGGCGCCCCGGCTCGTCCGGGCGCCGCGGGTCGTCAGGCCGCTGCGGGTCTTCCGGTTCTCCCGGCTTCCGCTCGCCGGCACCGACGCGGTCCTCGCCGCTGCGCCGCCGATCGGGGACGGGCGTGCTCCCGCCCGGTCGAGCGCCGGGAACCGGTGCGGTCCCGGGATTCGCGCCGCCGGCGGTGCTGCGCCCCGCGGTTCCGCCGACGAGACCCCCGACCGCGGCGCCACCCGCGTCCGAACCGGAGGGCATCGGCCCGATCCCCGCGCTCGGCACCGAACCCGAGGGCTGGCCGGCCTGAACCGTCCCGGCGGGCGTCGTCGGCAGCGGGCGGTGCGCCTCGGCGTGCTCGACCGAGGTGTCCCGGTAGCTCGAGAGCGCCGCCTGCGCGGCCTTCTTCTGCGCGTCGATGCGCTTGGCCTCGGCGTCGTAGTCCGACTCGTAGCCGAACCCGCCACCTGCCCACTCGAAGAAGTTCTCCGACTCCTGGTGGCACAGCTCGTCGGTGTTGGGCAGCTCGTGCCGCGCGGATTCGAACCCCTCGCCCTGCCCCGCGACGCTGCTGGCCGAACGGGCCAGCGGGTCCGCGGCTCCGGCCAGCACCGCGTCGCGCTGGCGGGTCGCCTCGGCGGCGAGGCTGCCCGCGTTGCCCTCCCAGTTGATCTGCAGCTTGCCGAGCTCGCGGCGCAGCGTGTCGTCGAGATCGGTGACGACCTGCACGCACTCCTCCAGCGCCCGCACCGCGCTCTGCATCGACTCGGTGCCCGCGCCCTGCTTGATCTGGTTGATCCACTCCCGCAGCTGCGGGATGTCCATTCCCTCGAACCGGAGGTCGCGGATGGGATCGATACTGGTCATGTCGCCCCCTAGCGCTGGACCTGCAGGGTCGCCACGGCCGCCTTGGCGGCCAGCTGGGCCTTTCCGCACATCTGGTCGGTGTCGAGGCCACCGGGCGTGAACAGCATCAGGTTGATCCACAGCGTCCGGCCCTCGGCGGCGTCGACGTAGGCGTCGCAGCCCATGTTCTCCGCGCCCCAGACCTGGCTCTGCACCGCGCCGTAGCCGTTGAGCTCGTAGGTGCGCCGGGTGTCCGGGTTCGAGTTGACCTGCTCGACGAACCGGTCGATCGGCTCGGGCACCACCCGGACCCCGATGCCGTAGTTGGCCGGGCCGTCCTGGCCGAGGAAACCGCAGCCCGGGTAGTTGGCGCCGTTGCTGCTCAGCGGCCGCCCGGAGATCTCGCCGACCGGGATGGACGCCTTGCCCTCGGGGGTGAGCCAGCCGCAGATCTCGTCGCGCTGCTTGTCGGCCACCGGCAGGTCGCCGGGCCGCCGGGGCAGGTCGAGCCCGGAGGGCTCGGTCTGCGGGGCGGGTGCCGGGTCGGGCCCGTTGACGGTGCACCCGGACAGCGCGGCGACCGCTCCGAGCGCCGCGAGGGCACCGCGCGCGGTGGCCCTCATGCCTGCCGCCGCAGCTGGAAGGAGGCCTGGATCTCCTCGTCGGTGTGGCCGTACTGCCGCGCCGCCTCGCCGACCTGCTCGCCGAGCGCGATCACGTCGTCGACGTACTGCAGCAACCGCTGGAAGTGCGAGTCCTCGGCACCCACCAGCTTGGCGGTCCAGTACGCGGCCGCTGATCTGCTGACCTCGTCGGTGGCGGGCGGTGTGACCTGCAGCCCGGGCGCGATGCTCTGCAGCCGGTGCAGCGCTTCCTCGGCCGCGGACAGGATCGTCCTGCGCACTTCGAGCACGTTGTCCTCGGTGACCGTGATGGTCTGCCCGCCGGCCGGCGGCTGCACAGGCGTCGTCACGGCGAACCCCCAGGTCGTGGCGGCTGATCACAATCCCGCGAGCCAGATTAGCAGCGCGCGGGGGCGCGTCTCACCGACTTCGGGAAGATCCCGCGGCCCGACCCCGGCCGGTTCCGGCCACCGGGACGTCCAGTTCGGACGGTGGAGATCGAAAGGTGCGGGGGATTCGTCGTTTTCGCCGCGCGCGCACGCTTTGCGCGTGGGCGAGTTCACTCGGTCAGTTGGTTTCATCGATGCAACGATTTCGTTAATCTCGCTAACCAGTGGGGCGGTCGTCGTCACCCACCCCGAAAACCGCGAGACCCGAGGAACTGGAGCGCACCCGGTATGTGCGGAATCTCCGGCTGGATCGATTTCCAGCGCGACCTGACCGAGCACCGGTCCACGATCGACGCCATGTGCGAGACGATGACCTGCCGCGGGCCGGACGCAGGCGGCACCTGGGTCAGCCCGCACGCGGCTCTCGCCCACCGGCGGCTGGCCATCATCGACCTCCCCGGTGGTGCGCAGCCGATGACCGACCCGGAAGGCCGGGTCACCATCGTCTACAGCGGCGAGGCCTACAACTTCACCGAGCTTCGCGACGAGCTCCGCCGCCGCGGCCACCGGTTCGAGACCGACAGCGACACCGAGGTCGTCCTGCACGGCTACCTCGAGTGGGGCGCGAAGGTCGCCGAGCACCTCAACGGCATGTTCGCCTTCGCCATCTTCGACACCCGCGACGACCAGCTGCTGCTCGTCCGCGACCGGATGGGCATCAAGCCGCTGTACTACTACCCCACCGAGCACGGGGTGCTGTTCGGCTCCGAGCCCAAGGCGATCCTGGCCAACCCGCTGGCCGAGAAGGTCGTCGACGCCGACGGGATGCGCGAGCTGTTCGGCATGGTCAAGACCCCCGGCCAGGCCGTGTGGGCTTGCATGCGCGAGGTCGAGCCGGGCACCGTCGTCACCGTCGACCGCAAGGGCCTGCACGAGCGCACCTACTGGAAGCTGCAGGCCGTCGAGCACACCGACGACCAGGAGACCTCGGTCGGCCGCGTCCGCGAGCTGCTCGACGACATCGTGGCGCGCCAGCTGATCTCCGACGTGCCGCGCTGCGTGCTGCTCTCCGGCGGCCTGGACTCCAGCGCCATCACCGCGCTCGCCGGAAACCACCTCAAGGACTCCGGCGAGCAGGTGCGCAGCTTCGCGGTCGACTTCCTCGGCCAGACCGAGAACTTCGTGCCCGACCCGATGCGCGCCACCCCCGACGGCCCCTACGTCGCCGACGTCGCCCAGCACGTGGGCACCGACCACAAGAACATCGTGCTCGACCCGCAGACCCTGGCCGACCCGGAGGTGCGCCGCGCCGCGGTGCAGGCGCGGGACTTCCCGATGGGCCTCGGCGACCTCGACCAGTCGCTGTACCTGCTGTTCAAGTCGATCCGCGAGCACTCCACGGTGGCGCTGTCCGGCGAGTCCGCCGACGAGGTCTTCGGCGGCTACAAGTGGTTCCACGACCCGGCCGCGCGGGACGCCGACATCTTCCCCTGGCTGGCCGCCATGCAGGCGCAGGGCGGCAACCCGTTCGACATGCTCGCCCCCGAGGTCTCCAACGCCCTCGACATCCCCGCGTTCATCAACGACTCCTACCGCACCGCGATCGGCGAGGTGCCGCACCTCGACGGCGAGGACGGCCTGGAGCGGCGGATGCGCGAGATCTGCTACCTGCACCTGACCCGGTTCGTGCGAATCCTGCTGGACCGCAAGGACCGGATGAGCATGGCCGTGGGGCTGGAGGTCCGCGTGCCGTTCTGCGACCACCGCCTGGTCGAGTACGTGTTCAACACCCCGTGGTCGCTGAAGACCTTCGACGGCAGGGAGAAGAGCCTGCTGCGGCACGCCACCGCCGACACGCTGCCCAAGTCGGTGGTCGAGCGGGTCAAGAGCCCGTACCCGTCCACCCAGGACCCGAACTACGCCAAGGAGCTGCAGAGCCAGGTCCGCGAGCTGGTCAAGGACGGCAACCCGGCGCTGTCCCTGCTCGACGAGAACTGGCTGAACCAGGCCCTGGCCCAGCCGTCCGACCAGGTCGACCCGGCCGCGCGCCTGACCTTCGAGCGGGCCCTGGACATGGCCGCGTGGTTCGACATCCACAACCCGACGGTCAAGCTCTGAGACCCGGTTCGCGCGGGAGGTTCCCGTCGCGCGCGACGGGAACCTCCCGCGCGAAGGCACGTCCCGCTGACGTCAGGGCAGCGGGAGCAGGAGGCGGAAGGTGCTGCCGCCACCGGGGGTCTCGTGCAGCTCCAGCCTCCCGTTGTGCGCCTCGGCCAGGGCCGAGGCGATGGCCAGCCCCAGGCCGGTTCCCCCGGCGGTGCGCGCGTCGTCGACCCGGTAGAACCGATCGAAGATCCGCGCCGCGTGCTCGGCCGGGATGCCCGGCCCGGCGTCGGTGACCGAAACCGCCGCCACCGGCGTGCCCGGCGCGAGCTCGACCCCGGTGGCGGCCGCCGCCGATCCCCCCGCCGCCGACCGCACGACCTCCACCGACACCGGAGTTCCCGCCGGGGTGTGCAGCAGGGCGTTGTTGACCAGGTTCGTCAGCACCTGGCGCAGCCGCGCCCCGTCGCCGAGCACGCGCAACGACTCGGCACCGGCGCGGGCGATCTCGCGCTCCGGCGCGCGGGCCCGCGCGTCCTGCACCACGTCGTGCGCCACCCCGACCACGTCCAGCTCGACGAGGTCGACGCTGCGCTCCCGGTCCAGCCGCGCCAGCAGCAGCATGTCCTCGACCATGTCGGCCATGCGCACCGACTCGGACTCGATGCGCCGCATCATCATCCGCACGTCCTGCGGATCGGGCGGCTCGCTGCGCCGGTAGAGCTCGGCGAACCCGCGGATCGAGGTCAGCGGCGTGCGCAGCTCGTGCGAGGCGTCGGCCACGAAGCGGCGGAGGCGCTGCTCGGAGCGCTCCCGCTCGCCCAGCGCGTCGGTGAGCCTGCCCAGCATCGTGTTGAGCGCCTCGCCCAGCCTGCCGGTCTCGGTGCGCGGGTCGGACTCGGGCACCCGGCGGTCCAGCTGACCGGCCGCGATGGCATCGGCGGTGTTCTCGATGCGCGCCAGCGGCCGCAGGCTCAACCGAACCGTGCCCGCCGCCGCGATCGCCAGCACCAGCAGCACCGCCCCGCCCACCGCGAGCTCGATGAGCACCAGCTGCTGCACGGTCGACTGCTGGTTTCCCATCGACAGCGCCAGCACCACGGCCCTTCCCTCGGGCGTGGTCACCCGGCGCACCCGCCAGTCCGCGCCGTGACCGCGATCCGGGACCGTGGCGAACTCCGGACCGCGCAGCGGGGCGAGCACCCGCGGGCCACCGGGTTCGCCCCGGGTGGCGCCGATGACGTCGCCCAGCTGCTGCCCCGACCGGTCGAACACCAGCACGCGGAAGTCGGTGGGCAGCTGGGTGCTCGAGTCCGGCGGCCGCGGGTCGTCGCGCTCCGGGTCCGGCGGCGGGTGACGACCTTCCTGCCAGGGCCGGGACATCTCCACCAGGCGCTCGTCGGTGCGCTCGATCAACGACCGGTTCAGCAGCGCCACGCTGGTGAACCCCATCAGCAGCAGGCCCACGACCAGCGCGCCCAGCAGCGTCAGGACCAGCCGTCCGCGCAGCGTGCGCAGGGCCCTCATCGCCGCTCCGGGGGCAGTCGCAGGACGTAGCCGACACCGCGGATGGTGTGGATCAGCGGGGTGGCCGACCCGGTGTCGATCTTGCGGCGCAAGTAGCTGATGTAGGACTCGACGATCCGGCTGTCCCCGCCGAAGTCGTAGTCCCACACGCGGTCGAGGATCTGGATCTTGCTGACGACCTTCTCCGCGTTGATCATCAAGTAGCGCAGCAGCTTGAACTCGGTCGGCGAGAGGTTCACCAGCTGCCCGCCCCGACGAACCTCGTAGGTGTCCTCGTCGAGCTCCAGGTCCTGGTAGCGCAAGGTGGGCTCGTCGGTGCGCTCGGGACGCACCCGCCGCAGGATCGCCCGCAGCCGCAGCACCACCTCGTCCAAGCTGAAGGGTTTCGCGACGTAGTCGTCCCCGCCCGCGGTGAGCCCGGCGATGCGGTCCTGCACGGCATCGCGCGCGGTCAGGAACAGCACCGGCACGTCGTCGCCCGACCGCCGCAGCTCCCCGGCCACCGCGAAACCGTCCCGGTCGGGCAGCATCACGTCGAGCACGACGATGTCGGGTTCGAACGACGCGGCCGCCCGCAGCGCCTCCGCCCCGGTCTCGACACCGCGCACCTCGAACCCGCTCAGCCGCAGCGCCGCGCTCAACAGCTCCAGGATGTTCGGCTCGTCGTCCACGACGAGCACTCGACCAGCACTTCCCGCCACGCCGTCCACTCTGGTCCATCTCCCTGGGAATTTCCTGGGCGCGCCCTGAACGCGGCACGTCGCTGCGGAAGGGCGCGACCGCCCGGTCCGGTCGCGCCCCGTCCGCCCGGTCAGGAGCAGCTGTAGAGCTCGAGAGCGGAGTCGGGCGTGGCACCGTAGGCGGCCGGATCGACCTCGGTGCAGTTGTCCTCGACCCACTGCTCGCGCTCGTCGCGCTCCTGCCCGCCCCCAGGCATCCGGTCTCCGGCCGAGGAGGTCGTTCCCTCCGGACGCTGGGCCTGCTCGCCTCGCCGGTCCTGGCCACCGGAGCCGCCGCCTTGCGCACCGGGGCCACCACCCCGTCCGCCGGGGCCGCCGATCCCGCCGCCGAGCACGACGAAACCGAGTTCGCCGTTGTTCTTCCACCCGGTCAGCTGCTGCACCGACGGCGCATCGTCGGAGCCCGTGAACCCGCCCATGCCGATCACGGTCAGGTCCGAGTTGATGATGTAGCTCGCCGAGCCCATCGACCCGCCCTCGATGGCCAGGGGAACCTTCTTCTCACCGGCGATCGACCGCACGTGCTCGAGCACCTTCTGCTGGTCGGAGCTGAGCGTCTCGCCGCCCACGCCGCCGGGCGGCCCGGGCCTCGAGCCGGAACCGCTCTGCCCGCCCGAGCCCTCACCGGGCGGTTGGTCACCGGAGGGCATCAGGCCCTCCCCACTGCCCGGAAGGTTCCCGCCAGGGCCGCCACCACCGGGATCGCCGCTCATCGTCGAGGGGCCCGCGGTCGGATTGGCGCCACCCATCGTGCCGCGCCCACCGGCGAGAGCACCGATGGCCGACCAGGTGGTGGGCACCGTCAGCATCGCGACCATCCCGAGCACCAGCCCGGCGCGGGCCGCACCACCCCGGAACCGGCCGAGCACCAGCGCCACGACCACGACCCCGCCGAGGGCCACCGCCAGATACCCGGCCCAGGCGTGCCAGGTCAGATCCCTGGCCACCACGGACATCGCCCAAGCGACCGTCACCACGACGCCGGCGGGCAGCAGCAACCACGCCCTCCCCGGCTGCCGGTACCAGCCCCACGAGCGGACCAGCCCGGCACCGGTGATCGCTCCGATCGCGGGCGCCATCATCGTCGTGTAGTAGGGGTGCATGGTGCCCCGGGCGAAGCTGAACATCACCCACAGCACGCCCAGCCAACCGCCCCACAGCAGCCAGCCCGCGGTCGCCCCGGCTTGCAGCGGTTGCTCGGAGCGCCAGTGCCGCACGCCCACGACCAGCATCGTGACCAGCAGCAACGCGCACAGGGGAAGCAACCAGCTGATCTGACCGGCCAGTTGGTCGTTGAACATCCGCAGGACCCCGGACGAACCGGAGAACCCAGCGCCACCACCGCCGGGACCTCCACCCCCGGGTCCGCCGCCGGCACCGTTGCCCTCGCCGCCGAGGATCCGGCCGAAGCCGTTGTAGCCGAAGACCAGGTCCAGCGCCGATCCGTCGGTGCTACCACCGATGTAGGGCTTGGGAGAAGGCCACATCTCCGTCGCCAGGACCCACCAGAACGAGCTGACGAACAGCACCGCGGCCGCCACGCCGAGGTCGGCCAGTCGCCGGACCCAACCGTGGCGAGAACAGATCAGGTAGGCGGCCGCGAAGGCCGGCAGCACCATCCACGCCTGCAGCATCTTGGTCAGGAATCCGCAGCCGATCAGGAAGGCGGCCAGCGCGACCCAGCCCGTCGACCTCCGCGTCTCGATGGCGCGCGTCATCGCGTAGGCCGCGGCCAGCACCAGCAGCACCAGCAGCGTGTCCGGGTTGTTGTCCCGGTTGATCACCACGGTGATCGGGCTGACGGCCAGCACCAGCGCCGCGATCAGCGCGGCGTGCTCACCGGCCCACCGGCGCACGGTGCGGTGCAGCGCGAACACCGCCAGCACGCCGCACACGACTTGCGGGAAGAGCACGGAGAACTTGCCGTACCCGAAGATCTGCGCCGAGATGACCTGCAGCCACAGCGCCATCGGCGGTTTGTCGACGGTGACCACACCGGCCGGGTCGAAGGAGCCGAAGAAGAAGTTCTCGAAGCTCTGCGACATCGACTTCACAGCCGCGGAGTAGTAGCCGTTCCCCCAGGAATCGCCGATCCCCCAGAGGTAGAGCACGGCAGCCAGCGCGCAGATTCCCACCAGCGCCAGCCTTCTCAGCAGCGGAGCGGAGTTCGCCTCCTCCCGCTCCGCGGCGGTCTGCTCGACGGTCAGCATGAAGGTTCCCTTCCTTCGCCGGCCCGGAACACCCAGGACCGCAGCAGCACGAACCGAAGAGCGGTTCCCACCACGGACGAGACCACCAGCACCAGGACCTCGAGCCCGCGCGACGGATCCCCCGCCCACTGGTGGAGCCCGAGCAGCGCGCCGGAGGTCACCACGTAGTACAGCGCGAACACGATCAGCCCCTGCAGCTGCACTCGACCCGAGGTGCCGCGCTGCAGGAACGTCCAGCGGCGATTGGCCTCGGTGTTCCAGGCCGTGGTGGCGATCAGAGCCGCCAGGTTCGCCAGCAGCGGCGGCCACCACGTGCGCAGCACCGCGTAGAGCACCGAGGTGAGCACCGTGGACACCACGCCGATCGCGCCGAACGAGACCAGTTGCCACAGCAAGCCGTTCTCGCGCTCGGCCAGCACCGCGCTCGGGTGCGCGGCGCGCGGCTCGGGACGCCGCGGCAGGCCCTCGACGCGAGCGGTTCCCCTGATCTTGGCGCGGGCCACCCGCACCAGCCCCGCGATGTCGTCGGTCGCGGTCCTGACCACGTTGACCCTCGTGTCGACGTCCTCGACCCAGTCGACCGGGACCTCGTGCACCCGCAACCCGTTGTGCTCGGCGAGCAGCAGCAGCTCGGTGTCGAAGAACCAGGAGTCGTCCTCGACCCGGTGCAGCAGGGGACGGATCACGTCCGTTCGGACGGCCTTGAAACCGCACTGCGCGTCGGAGAACCGCGCACCGTGACTCCAGCGGACCATCGCGTTGTAGCAGCGCGAGATGATCTCGCGCCGACCCCCGCGCACGGTCCGCGAACCCGGCGCCAACCGGGAACCGACGGCCAGGTCGGAATGCCCGTTCACCAGGGGCGCGACCAGGGGAAGCAAGGCGTCGAGCCCGGTCGAGAGATCGACGTCCATGTAGACCGCGACATCGGAGTCGCTCTGCGCCCACGCGGTGCGCAACGCCAGACCACGCCCCTTGCGGTCCAGGTGCAGCACCCGCACGTTGGGCATCGAATCGGCCAGCTCCTGCGCGACCTGCAGGGTCGCGTCCGTGCTGGCGTTGTCGACCACGGTGATCGTCCAGCTGAACGGCCAGTCCTCGCCGAGGTGCTCGCCGAGCACCTGCAGGCACCCGGGAAGGGCGCGTTCCTCGTTGTGCACCGGCACCACCACGTCGACGCTGGCCGTCCGGCGCGGAGTTCGGGGCGTCTCCTCGGCGCCGAGCTGCACGGCACTCATCTCCCACCACCTCTCATCCGGCTTCGGCGTCCATGAAGCCGAACCGAGGTGCGAGGGCCGTTGACGCTCGCTGGGAATCAGCTGGGAGCCGACTTCCCAGCGGAAGCGCAGCCGACGCACGCGGAGCTCCCAGCGAACCCGGTCACCGCGAACGCCCGGAAGGAGAACGGGACGAGGAGGGGAACCTTCATGGCAGCCGAACGCCTGCGCCGGTTGCCCAGGTGGCGGGAAGATCCGTGGTGGGCAGTGCGCAGTGGGCCGGGCACCGGCGATGACCGTCGGCGGTTACTAACGACAACGCCCCGGGGCCGACCGTCGAACAGCTGAGGGAGCACATCGCCGAGGGCAGGCTCCGCTACGTCCGGACCAGCGTTTCTCCGGGGTGCGGAGCACGGGCTGCGAAGTGGACGCGCAGGTCGTGGAGGCCCCCACGACCTGGGTCGCAGCACTGCCGAGCCGTCGAGGCCAACGGCCACGGAGGCGGGGCCGACTCCGAGACCCGTCACCACGACCGCCGGGGAACGGCCTCCCGCGCGGCGCGGTGCGCGGAGGCGCGCGTGGCGGCTAGGCGTGCGCGTTGCGGGGTTTGGGTTGGCAGACCGGGCAGGAGTACGAGGAGCGGTTCATGAAGGCGTCCCGCCGGATCGGCGCCCCGCACCGCGGGCACGGTTCACCGGCCTGCCCGTACACCGCGAGGGAACGCTCGAAGTACCCGGACTCGCCGTTGACGTTGACGTACAGGGCGTCGAACGAGGTCCCGCCGGCGTCCAGCGCCGCACCCATCACCTCGGTGACCGCGCTCATCAGCTCGCGCACCTTGGGCCGGGTCATGGTCGCCGTGGGCCGCGCCCAGTGCAGCTTGGCCCGCCACAGCGCCTCGTCGGCGTAGATGTTCCCGATCCCCGAGACCAGGCTCTGGTCCAGCAGCGCCCGCTTGATGCCGGTGCGGCGCGCGCGCAGCCGCTCGGTGAGCCCGGCCAGGTCGAAGACCGGTTCGAGCGGATCGGGCGCGATGTGCTCGACCGGTTTGGGCAGCGCGACGCCGTCGACGACGACCAGCTCGTCGAGGTGCACCCCGCCGAAGGTTCGCTGGTCGACGAAGCGCAGCTCCGGACCGCCGTCGGCGAAGCGCATGCGCACCCGCAGGTGCTTCTCGTCCGGCGCGTCCGCGGGCTGCACGAGCAGCTGCCCGCTCATGCCCAGGTGCACCACGAGCGCTTCGCCACCGGTCTCCGGCAGCCCGTCGAGCTCCAGCCACAGGTACTTGCCGCGACGCCGCGCGGCGGTCAACACCCGACCGGCCAACCGGCTCGCGAGATCCTCGGGACCGGGCACGTGCCTGCGCACGGCACGCGGGTGCAGGACTTCGACGCTGGACAGCGGGCGACCCACCGCGTGTTCCGCAACACCGCGGCGGACGACCTCGACCTCGGGCAACTCGGGCACGGGTCAATCCTGTCCCAAGCGGGCCGAGCGAGGACCGGCGGGTCAGGAAGCCGGGGTGTCGTCGACGGCCGCTCGTTGCTCGTCGCCGGAGCTCGCCTGCTGCTCGGCCTCGACGCCCGCGTTCTGCTGCTGGTCGTCGAGGTAGCGCCAAGCGGCCTCCGCGGCCTTCTGCTCGGCTTCCTTCTTGGTGCTGCCGTCACCGCGCCCGTAGACCGTGCCGCCGACGGAGACCTGCGCCCGGAACTCCTTGCGGTGGTCCGGGCCTTCCTCCTCGACCCGGTACTCGGGCACGCCGATGCCGGTCGAGGCGGTCAGCTCCTGCAAGCTGGTCTTCCAGTCCAGACCGGCACCGCGCCGCGGCGCCTCGGTCAGCAGCGGCTGGAACAGCCGGTGCACCACGCTGCGCGCGACGTCGATGCCCTTCTCCAGGTAGACGGCGCCGAGGACGGCTTCGAGACCATCGGCGAGGATGCTCGCCTTGTCCCGACCCCCCGTGAGCTCTTCGCCGCGCCCCAGCAGCAGGTACTCACCCAGACCGCCCTCACCGAGCCCGCGCGCCACACCGGCCAGCGCGTGCATGTTGACCACGCTGGCCCGCAACTTCGCGAGCTGCCCCTCGGGCAGGTCCGGGTGCTCGTTGTAGAGGTGATCGGTGATCACCAGGCCGAGCACGGCATCGCCGAGGAACTCCAGCCGCTCGTTGGGCGGCAGGCCACCGTTCTCGTACGCGAACGAGCGGTGGGTGAGAGCGAGGGTGAGCAGCTCGGCGTCGAGTTCGACGCCGAGCGCTGCCAACAGCGGCGCCCGGTCGATCTTCCGGGCCCGTGACTGCTTTCCCCCCACTACGCGACCGCCACTCAGGCGGGCTGGACGACCTGGCGGCCGTCGTACTGACCGCAGGCGGGGCACACGACGTGCGGCAGCTTCTGCTCACGGCAGGAGCGGTTCGAACACTGCACCAGCGTCGGCGCCGAAGCCTTCCAGGCGGAACGGCGGGTGCGGGTGTTGGCCCGGGACATCTTGCGCTTCGGGACGGCCACGACTACTTCTCCTCTTCGCTACCGCCGAACCGCTCTTGCAGCGCGGCCCAGCGAGGATCAATGGTCTCATGCGTGTGCTCGGGGGCGAGCTCGGCCCACTTCACGCCGCACCCGGAGCACAGCCCCTGGCAGTCCGGCGAGCACACCGGTGCGGAGGGAAGCGACAGCAACATCGCGTCCCGCACCACCGGTTCGAGGTCGATCAGGTCGTCGACGACCCTCTCCACCTCGTCGTCATCGGTGCTGGCGTCGGTGGCGCTGTCCGGGTAGGCGAACAGCTCCCGCACCTCGACCTCGACCTCGTCGGAGACCGGGTCCAGGCAGCGGACGCACTCACCGGCCACCCGGGCGGAGGCGGTGCCGGACACCAGCACGCCCTCCACCACCGACTCGGCCAGCAGGTCGAGCACCACGGGCTCGCCCTCCGGAACCTTGATCATGTCCAGGCCGAACCCGGCGGGCGCCGGGGCGTTGCGCTGGTAGGAGCGGCTGGCTCCAGCTCGCTGACCGATCTCCCGGGTATCGAGGACCCAGGGGCCGGCCTGCGCAGGGCGCGATTCGTGGCTCTCAGACATCACAGGTTTCAGTCGCGATGGGTGGACGGTTCAAGCTCCGGCGAATGGCTCACCGCACGAGCGGCGGCCGCACCGAGCCAGCTTTCCCAGGCTACGTGACACCTCATCGAGGACGACAGCAGGCCCTGCACACCCGACCTGCCCCTTCCCCGGGGGGCAACCGACGACGGCGCCCCGGGGGGCGGGCGCGTCGCGCTCGGATCAGTTGGAACCGGTGTTCCCCGGCTGCCATTCCTCGTAGTCGAACGGCGCGCCCATCGGGCTGCGCAACTGCTGGCGCCCGCGGCCGACGGTGCGCAGCGTCCGGCTGAGCAGGTCCTCGAAGTCGGCCAGCCGCGAGTCGACGTAGGCGTCGCACTCGCTGCGCAGGCGCTCGGCGTCCTCGTTGGCCTCCTCCACGATGCGCTTGGCCTCGGCGTTGGACTCCTGGACCACCTCGGTGTCGGTGACCAGGCGGGCCTGCTCGGCCTTGCCCTCGTGCACCGACTGCTCGTAGGCGGCGCGGCCGGCCTGGACCATGCGGTCGGCCTCGGACTGGGCGCTGCTGATGTAGTCCTCGTACTCGCGGCGACCGGCGGTGACCGTCTGCTCGGCCTGGCCGCGCGCGTCGGAGATCATCTGGTCGGCCTGCTCGCGGGCCTCGGCCAGCATCCGCTCCGCCTCGGCGCGGGCGTCGGCCAGGGTGCGCTCGGCCTCCGTCTGTGCCTCGCCCCGGGACTTCTCCGCCTCGGTCTGGGCCGTGTTGACGACCTCGTCGCGGTGGTCGAGCACGTCCTGGGCGTCGTCGAGCTCGTTCGGGATCGACTCCCGGACGTCGTCGAGCAGCTCCAGCACGTCGCCGCGCGGGACCACGCAGCCCGATGTCATGGGAACGCCACGCGCCTCTTCGACGATCGTGACCAGTTCATCGAGGGCCTCGAAAACCCGGTACACCATGGCCTCCCCTGCAGTCGAAAACGGCCGCGCCGCCTCAAGCATCTCAGAACCCCCGAGACATCCGATCACGGGCTGTTCGACCAACAGTCTGCCTGCACCAAAGCTCCGACCGGGGGAAATCCGCTTCCCCGCGTGTCAAGGACCGATCCTTCCCCTCCCGAACCCAGCAGGGGAACCTTCCTGCCACCACGTCGAGAGGGGAACCTTCCCGCCACACCGGTGGCGGGAAGGTTCCCCTCTCGACGACCCGCGCGTCAGGAGTTGATGTCGGTCAGCGAGAAGCTCTCGTAGTGGTCGTCGGTGTAGAAGTACTCGCCGCCCTCGCCGACGACGAAGCGGCGGGCGCCGCGGTCGTCGCTGCCCGGGGTCTCGACGGTGTACTCCTTGTAGTACCCGGTCTCGCAGTCGGGCAGGATCCCCTCGCGGTTCTCGAAGGTCTGCCCGTCCTCCGGGTACGGGTAGGGGCCGCCCTGCTGGATGAGCTCGACCGTGTCGGCGGCCTCGGGCGGCAGCGAGGACAGGCCGACCTGCTCGAAACCGGAGGTGTCGCCGCACGGCGCCTGGGCGACCGCGGCCGGGGCGGGGGCGGCGGAGAAGGCGGTGGACTGGAAGCCGACCAACCCCGCCGCAGCGAGCAGAGAGGCCAGCAGGATCTGCACTGACTTGGTGGTGATCCGCTTCATGGCCAGCACGCTAGCGAGCTCGCGCGGCGGCGCGGAGCGACTGGCTAGAACCCGAAGGGAAGCACCGACGATCAGCGGAAATGCAGGTTACCCGAAAGTGTGAACCGGGTTAACCGCGGTTCTCGGCGATGCGCTCGCGCACCCGCTGCTCGATCTTCGGCGGCAGCAGGGTCGAGACGTCGCCGCCGTAGGTGGCGACCTCCTTGACCAGCGAGCTCGCCAGGAAGCTGTAGAGCGGGTTGGTCGACATGAACATCGTCTCGACCCCGGAAAGCTGCTGGTTCATCTGCGCCATCTGCAGCTCGTAGTCGAAGTCGCTGACCGCGCGCAGCCCCTTGACGATCGCGCCGATCTCGTTGGCCTTGCAGTAGTCGACCAGCAGGCCGTGCCAGGAGTCGATCCGGACGTTGGGCCACTGGGCGGTGACCTCGCGCAGCATCTCGAGGCGCTCGTCGACGGTGAACAGGCTCTTCTTGCTCTTGTTGATCAGCACGGCGACCACGACCTCGTCGAACAGCTTCGACGCTCGTTCGATGATGTCCAGATGGCCGTTGGTCACCGGATCGTAAGAGCCTGGACACACCGCACGCCTCATGTGCTGGGACGTTAGCAGCCCGGTTAACGAACGCTCAGTCCGACGTGTCCCGGGTCACCGGGAGTCGATCATGCGTCGTCGTGCTCGGCCCAGTGCACCGCGGTGTCGCCGTAGCGCCGCGTCCGGAACTCGCGCAGCGGGGCCGGCCACTCCGGTTCTCCGCTGCGCACCGCGCGCTCGACCACCACGAGACTTCCCGGCGCGGTCCAGCCGCCGGCGACCAGGCCGTTCAGCACGCGCTGCAGCAGCTCCTGGGACAGGTCGTAGGGCGGGTCGGCGAGCACCACGTCGAAGGGTTCGGAAGCGGGTGCGGCCAGCAACGTCTCGGCCTTGGCCTGCTCCACGCGCACGTCGCGGAAGCCCAAGGACCTGGCGTTGCCGCGGAGGACCCCGGCAGCGCGCTTGTCGGACTCGACGAACGTCACGTGCCCGGCGCCGCGCGAGAGCGCCTCGAAGCCCAGAGCACCGGAACCGCCGTAGAGATCGAGGATTCGCGCGCCGTCGAGCTCGGTGAGCGACTCCAGCGAGTTGAACACCGCCTCGCGCACCTTCTCCGACGTGGGCCGCGTGCCCTTCGGCGGCACCTCGATGCGTCGGCCACCCGCAGTTCCCGCAACGATCCGAGTCACGCGGACCATGGTCGCGCACCCGGCCGGACCAGCGCTCCCGCGGTCCGCCCCCGACCATTTTACGGCCCGCACGCGCCCCTTCCGACCTGGGCCGGACCCGAAGGAGACGGTCGGCACGAGCGTATTCTCCTTGGTCTGCCCACCGCTCAGACCGGGAGAAATGCACAGGTGTCCGAAGGCTCCGACAAGCAGGCCGAGATCGCGCTCGAACAACGCCACGTCGATCGGGTCTACGCCCGCCTCGACGAATTGCGCGCCGAAGCAGCGGCGATGCGCGACAAGAGCTACGAGTACGGGCGCGAGGCCACCCCGGAAGCGCTCAACGAGCGCGACGTGATGCTGCACCACGCCAACCGGACGCTGCAGGCGCTCAACGCGGAGTCCGAAGGGCTCGTCTTCGGACGGCTGGACACCGCGAGCGGCGACGCGGTGCACATCGGCAGGCTCGGCATCCGGGACCAGCGGTTCGACAACCTCCTCGTCGACTGGCGCGCCCCGATGGCCGCGGCCTTCTACCAGGCCACGCCGGAGCACCCGGAGAACGTCGTGCGACGCCGCGTGATCCGCTCCTCCCGGGAGCAGGTCGTCGACGTCTCCGACGACCTGCTCGACCCGGACCGCGCGCCGGAGGACATGAAGGTCATCGGCGACGGCGCGCTGATGGCGGCGCTGAGCCGCTCGCGCGGCGAGACGATGCGCAACATCGTGGCCACCATCCAGAAGGAGCAGGACGACGCGATCCGCGCTCCCGAGGGCGGGGTCACCGAGATCACCGGCGGCCCGGGCACCGGCAAGACCGCGGTCGCCCTGCACCGCGCGGCCTACCTGCTCTACCGCGACCAGCGCAGGCTCGGCGGACCCGGAGTGCTGGTCGTCGGGCCCTCGCCGGTGTTCATGTCCTACATCTCGCGGGTGCTGCCGTCGATGGGCGAGCACAACGTGGAGCTGCGCGCTCTCGGCGAGGTGCTCGACGGCATCTCCACCGCCCGCGTCGACGAGCCGCGCACCGCCGAGATCAAGGGCTCCTCCCGCATGGTCAAGGTGCTGCGCCGGGCGCTGCGCCTGCCGCCGCCGGACGAACCCGGGGAGCTGCGGATCTTCTACCGGGGCGCGGTGCTCAAGCTCGACGCCGAGGAGCTCGGGGCGATCCGGCGCAGGCTGAACAACAAGGGCGTGCCGCCGAACAAGAACCGGATGAAGGCCGCCGACGCCCTGCTGGAAGCGCTGTGGCAGCGGGCCTGCGAGCTCGCCGACGAACACTTCCGGCCCGACCGCGAGGAGCTGATCACCGAGATCGGCGAGCGCATCGAGTTCCACCGCTTCCTGGTCGCCTGGTGGCCTGCGCTGTACCCGATGCAGGTGCTGCGCTGGCTGTCCGACCCCGCGCGCTTGGCCAGGGCCGCCCGCAAGCTCCTGTCGGCCGAGGAGGTCGACCTGCTGGCGAAGTCCTGGGCGGAGCTGACCGAGTGGACGGTCGCCGACATCGCGCTCGTCGACGAGCTGCGCGTGCTGACCGGCCCACCGCCCAAGCGGCGGGAACCGGTCGCCGAGGCCGAGCAGCCGTCGACCGAGGCCCCGCGGCGCCCGTTCAACTACGACGAGTACGCCCACGTGGTGGTCGACGAGGCCCAGGACCTCTCGCCGATGCAGTGGCGGATGGTCGGCAGGCGCGGCAAGCACGCGAGCTGGACGATCGTCGGCGACCCGGTGCAGTCGTCCTGGCCGGACCCGGCCGAGGCCGACACCGCGCGGGCCGAGGCGCTCGGCGGTCAGCACTCGCACCGCCGCTTCACGCTGCGCACGAACTACCGGAACTCCGCCGAGATCTTCGAGGTGGCAGCCGAGGCGGTGCGCGATCTGGTGGTCCCCGGCGACCTGCCCAGCGCGGTGCGCACCACCGGTGTCGCGCCGGAGGTGCGCGAGGTGGCCGAGGCCGAACTCGCCGGGGTCACCGACGAGGCGGTGCGCGAACTGCTCGCGCGCGCCGAGGGAACCGTCGGGGTGATCACCACGATGGCTCGCCGCGCCGAGGTGGCGTCGTGGCTCTCCGGTGTCGGCGATCCGCGGCTGCGGGTGGTGGGAAGCCTCGACGCGAAGGGCATGGAGTACGACGCGGTCGCCGTGGTGGACCCGGAGGGCCTGGCCGCCGAGTCGAGCACCGGCCGCCGGGCGCTCTACGTCGCGCTCAGCCGCGCCACCCAGCTGCTCACCGTGCTCGAACCCCGCTGACGCACCCCACCCCGCCGAACTCCTCTCACCCGACCGGCCCAACGTCGAAAAGCCCTCGAATTTCGAGGGCGGAATTCGAGGGTTCTTCGCCGGCGCAATCGCCTGGAATTCGGCGGCGGGGTCGGCGGGCGGCGGACGCGGGAGGGGTCTGCGTTCTATTGACCGCGGTGATCGGCGTCACCTACGTTGATGTCTGATATATGATGCGTCACGACGGGGTGGTGGCATGCAAGATCCCACTCCCGCTGCGCAGCCCGGCACCGCCGCGGAGGCCGGCACGCAGCGGAAGTCCAAGCGCAGCCAGGTCCGCTGGCTGATGGTCGTGCTCGTGGCGGTGGCCACCGCGATCGCCTACATCGACCGCGCCAACCTCAGCGTCGCCAGCGAATCCATGCAGCGGGAGCTCCAGTTCTCCGACGAGTTCAAGGGGATCATGCTGTCGTCGTTCTTCTGGACCTACGCGATCTTCCAGCTGCCCGGCGGTTGGCTGGTGGACCGCTACGGCCCCCGCGCGCTGTACGCGATCGCGGTGCTGTGGTGGTCGATCGGCACCGCGGCGACCGCGCTGACCCGCGGCGTCGCCGGCGTCCTCGGCTGCAGGCTGGCGCTGGGCATCGGCGAGGCCCCGGTCCAGTCGGCCAACGCCCGGGTGGTCTCCGAGTGGTTCCCGCGCAAGGAACGCGCCTTCGCCTCGTCCATCTTCGACACCGGCTCGGAGTTCGGCAGCGCGCTGTCGGTGCCGCTGGTGACCGCGCTGATCGCGCTGGTGGGCTGGCGGGGTTCGTTCGTGGCCACCGGCGCGCTCGGCGTGGTGTGGGTGGTGGTGTGGCTGGCGTTCTACCGCTCCCCGCGCAAGCACAAGCGGGCCAACCAGGCCGAAGTGGACTACATCGAGCAGGGCGGTGGCCGCACCGTGGAGAAGGAGCTCGAGGACGGCGGCAAGCAGCCGATGAAGTGGCGCGACCTGTTCCGCTACTCCACCACCTGGGCGCTGGTGGCCGGCTACACCTGCCGCGGTGTGATCATCTACTTCTTCATCACCTGGTACCCGGACTTCCTGGTCAACCAGCAGGGCTTCTCGATGCTGGAACTCGGCCTGTTCGGCGCGATCCCGGGCCTGGCGGCCATGGTCGCGAACTGGTTGGGCGGCCTGTTCTCCGACTGGCTGGTGCGCCGCGGGACCCGGATCTCGCTGGCGCGCAAGATCCCGCTGGTGATCGGCATGCTCGGCGCCTCCACGATCGCGCTCGCCGCGATCGCGCAGAGCCCCGTGGTGGCGATGATCTGCCTGACGGTGTCCTACTGCAGCGCCGCGGTGGCCACCGGCGCGCTGCTGTCGTTGCCCGCCGACGTGGCGCCGACGCCGCGCAACGTGGCCTCGTTGACCGGCGTGCAGAACTTCGGTTCCCAGCTCGGCGGCATC
This sequence comes from Saccharopolyspora griseoalba, assembly GCF_042665275.1. Classification (NCBI taxonomy): domain Bacteria; kingdom Bacillati; phylum Actinomycetota; class Actinomycetes; order Pseudonocardiales; family Pseudonocardiaceae; genus Saccharopolyspora; species Saccharopolyspora griseoalba. The sequence continues at coordinate 272,979 of NZ_JBHTCJ010000002.1, forward strand.
ATCGGTCCGATCGCGATCGGCTTCCTGATCGGCACCGGGGACTTCGCCTACGTGTGGCCGCTGGCGTTCGCCGGGGCGATGTGCGTGCTGGGCGCCCTGACCTACGCGTTCGCCGTCCAGGTCAAACCCCTCGACGAGCAGCGACCGATGTTCGGCCGGGCCTGATCCCCCTTCGGCCGCTGCCCGTCGCGCGCGACGGGCAGCGGCCCGCTCAGGCGGAGCCCTCGGCCTGGGAGAGGTTGGTCAGCGACTGCTGGATGTGCTTGCGGACGAGGTTCTCGGCCTCGTCCGCGTTGCCGTCGTTGACCGCGGCGAGGATCTCGGCGTGCTCGACGAACTCCTCGCGCCAGGTGGGCCAGCGGTCCCAGAGCAGGTTGACCACGCCGAGCGCGGTGAGGTCCTGCAGGTCGTCGAGCTGGTCGACGACGAGGCGGTTGCCGCACCCGGAGTACAGCGCCCGGTGGAAGCGCCGGTTGGCCATGCTCAGCTCGTGGTTGTCGCCCGCGCTGAGCAGCCCGGCCGCCTCGTTGAGCGCCTCCTGGGCCTGCTGCAGCCGATCGGCGACCTCGGCGCTGCCCGCGGTCATCCGCGCCGCCCACGGCTCCAGCAGCAGGCGCACCTCGTAGACCTTGCGGATGTCCACGAGCGTGAGGCTGCGCACGGTGATGCCCTTGTTCGGCACGACGGTGACCAACCCGGTGTGCGCCATCCCGATCAGCGCTTCGCGCACCGGCGTCTTGGACACGCCGAGCAGCTCGGAGAGGCGGCGCTCGACCAGCGTCTCGCCGGGCTGCAGCTCACCGGCGAGGATCGCGGTGCGGATGGACTCCGCGACCAGGTCGGTGCGGCTGGACGGCCCACCCAGGGGACGCAGTCGGGAAGAACCACTCGCCAGCTCGGTCACGGCGCCCATGATATATCAAGTCCGCGATCCCCGGCCGGGCGACCAGCGGATTCCCACCCGAACCGGCTCGTGGTGTATGATATACCAACATCGTCGCCCCGCAGGAGGTGCAACCATGCGGACGGTCGCCCAAGCCGTGACCCGCGTGCTCGCCGACGCCGGAGTCCGCTTCGGCTTCACCGTGCCCGGGGAGTCCTTCCTCGGGCTGCTCGACGCCTTCGAGGCGGCACCCGAGCTGACGCTGGTCTCCACCAGGCACGAGAGCGGTGCGGCGTTCATGGCCGAGGCGCACGGCAAGCTGCGCGGCGTTCCGGCCGTGGCGATGGCCAGCCGCGGCCCGGGCGCCACCAACCTGTCCATCGGCGTGCACACCGCGCGGCAGGACCGCACCCCGATGGTGGTGCTGCTCGGGCAGGTCCCCTCCGGCAAGCTCGGCAGGGAGAGCTTCCAGGAGGTCGACCTCGCGGCGATGTTCGGGCCGCTGGCGGGCTGGGCGGTGCAACCGGCGACCGCCGCCGAGGTGCCGGCCGCGGTGGCCGATGCGGTCGCCCGGGCCACCGGCCCCCGCCCCGGGCCTGCGGTGGTCGCCGTGCCCAGCGATTTCTGGGACGAGCCGTTCGAGGACCAGCTCCCCCGCCCGCAGCCGGAAGCCCCGGAACCGGTGGCGGTGGCGGAGCTGGCCGACCAGGTGCGGAGCGCGCGGAGCCCGGTGGTCATCGCCGGTGCGCGGGACACCGCCGCGCACCGCGAGCTGGTCGCGACGGCCGAGGCGCTGGGGCTGGCGGTCTACACCGGGTTCCGCCGCCAGGACTCCTTCCCGGAGGACCACCCGAACTACGCCGGGCACCTCGGGCTGACCGTGCCGGACCCGCAGCGCAAGGCCTTGGAGGACGCCGACCTGGTGATCACCGCGGGAATGCGGTTGGACGAGGTGACCAGCCAGGGCTTCCGATTCCCGCTTCCCGGCCAGCAGCACGTGGAGATCCCCACCGCCGCCGCGGAGGTGCTGCGCGAGCTGCGCGAGTCGCTGCCCGCGCGGCAGCGCGACTGGTCGGCCGCGCACCAGGCGGTCCGCGAGCACATGACCCCGCCGGAGACCGACGACGGCCCCGCGGTGCACCCGACCGACGTGGTACGCGCGCTGCGCGAGCTCGCGCCGCGCGATGCGGTGGTGACCAACGACGCCGGGAACTTCTCGGGGTTCCTGCACCGCTACTGGTGCTTCACCGAGCCGCGAACTCAGCTGGGCCCGTGCAACGGAGCGATGGGCTACGCGGTGCCCTCGGCGGTGTCGGCCAAGCTCGCCGCGCCCGAGCGCACCGTGATCGCGATAGTCGGGGACGGCGGCGCGCTGATGACCGGCCAGGAGATCGAAACCGCGGTCCGGAACCGCGCACCGATCGTGGTCGTGGTCTTCCAGAACGGGCTCTACGGCACGATCGCGCTGCACCAGGCCAAGAGCGACCTCCGTCTGTCCGCTGTGGACATCGGTGCGATCGACTTCGCGGGCTGGGCGCGCGGCCTGGGCGCCGAAGGGCGCACGGTCAACACCCGCGAGGAGCTGGAACCGGCGGTGCGCGAAGCGCTTTCGTCGGATCGGCCGTGCGTGCTCGACGTGCGCACCGATCCGGACGTGCTCACCGCCGACACGCGCCTGGCCGATTTCCTGGAGGAGTGAGCCGCTGCGGGGCGGCGGCCGAAACCGCCGCCCCGCTACTACAAATCGCAGTCCACCCCAGCGCGCCCGGCCAGCTCCCGCAGCTGCTCGGCGAGCGGGCCCGGAACCGGGATGCCCTCCCGGGCGCGCTCGTGGCGCGCCCGGTCTTGCGGATCTCCGGCCACCAGAACGGGTTTCGCCGGGTCGAGCGGTGGAGTTCCGTGCAGCACGTCGAGCGCGTCGTCGAGGTCGTCCTCGAACTGACCCGGCGAGCGGAACGACGTCGGATCCACCGCAAGGAAGAAGTGCCCGATGTTCTGCGGTCGCTCGGGATCCCGGCTCGCCGGGAAGGTGCCGCCGCACAGCGTCGCGGCGAGGATGTGGGCCATCATGCTCAACCCGTACCCCTTGTGCGACCCCATCTCCGGCGAACCGCCGAGCGGGGTCAGGCCACCGGCGTCCTCGTGCCGCAGGATGCGCAGCCCGCGCACCGGATCGGTCACCGGCTCACCGGCGTCGTCGACGACCCACCCCTCGGGCAGCGGTTCGCCCCGGTATCCGTGGACCTTCACCTTGTTGACCGCCGCCGTGGTGGTGGCGATGTCCAGCAGGAAGTCGGGGTTCCTCGCGGCGGGCGCGGCGAAGGCGATCGGATTGGTGGCCAGCCGCGGCAGCACCGAGCCGGTCGGCGGCGAGCACGGCAGGTTCGCCGAGCTGGTGACCAGGCCGACGAGGCCTCGCTCGGCGGCCATCTGGGCGTAGTAGCCGGCGGCCCCGAAGTGGTGCGAGTTCACCACCGACACCACTCCGACGCCCCCGGAGCGCGCCTTGTCGATGGCCATCCGCATGGCCGTCGCGCTCGCCGGGTGGCCGAGCCCCCGGCGGGCGTCGACCAGCGCGGTCGCCGCGTTCTCCCGGCGCACCACGGGCCGCTCGGCCACCAGCAAGGTCCCCTCGGCGCGGAAGTTCTCGTAGGTCATCAGCATCGACACCCCGTGCGAGTCGATGCCGGCCAGATCGGTGTCGACCATGACCTCCGCGGTGATCTCGGCGTCGGCGGCGTCCATCCCCCATGCGGTGAGCACGTCGACGATCAGCTGCCGGAGGCGCTGCGCGGGAACTCGCACGGCTCACCTCCAGGGGTGCGGGTTGTCCTGCAACCACTCCTGGTACTCCGCGCGGGTGCGCTCGTCCGGCGGGTACACCCCGCGCAGCGCCTCGCCCGCCTCGATCTTGTCGAGCACGAAGACCTCCAGGTGCTCCTGCTGCGCGGCGGCTTCGGCGACCTCGACGACCAGGTGCCGCGGGATGACCACGACCCCGTCGACGTCGCCGACCAGCACGTCGCCCGGGTACACCGCGACCTCGCCGCAGCCGATGGGGACTTGCATGTCCACCGCGTGGTGCTGGATCAGGTTGGTGTTGGCCGAGGGGTTGGCCGCGAAGGTCGGCAGGTCCAGCGCGGCGAACCCGTCGGCGTCGCGCACCGAGCCGTCGGTGACCACGCCGGTGCAACCGCGCCGCAGCAGGCGGGTGGCCAGGATGTGCCCGAGCGAGGCGGCGCGCTGCTGCTGCCGCGAGTCGATGACCAGGACCTGGCCCGGCTGCACGGATTCCACGGCCTTGCGCTGCGGGTGGTCGTAGTCCTGGAACACCGACGGCTCGTCGAGGTCCTCCCGAGCCGGGATGTAGCGCAGGGTGAAGGCCACGCCGACCATCTTGTCGCGCGTGGGGTTGAGCGGCTTGAGGCCCTGCACGAGCTGGTTGCGCAGCCCTCGGGAGAGCAGCTGCGTGGTGATGGTCGCCGTGCTGGCGTAGCGCAGCGCCTTGAGCGTTCCTTCGGCGAGCGGTTCGGTTTCCGGCGTCTCGGCCATGGGCAGCCCTTCGCTTCGGCGGACGGGTGCGGTCTCCCGGAGACCTGGTGACCGCGTGAGATATCATATACCATGGCGGTGATCGCTCCAGTTCCTTCGCGAAGGGAGCCGGTCGAGACGTTGCTCGCTCGTGCGAGCCAGCGCAAGACCGCTCACCCGCGAAGACCCGCTACCGGAAAGGAGCAGGCCGGCATGGCCCGTCCCAGGCTCACCGCCGAGCAGCTGCGCAGCCACCGCTGGTTCGGCGTCGACAACCTCCGCTCCTTCGGCCACAAGTCCCGCACCAAGCAGATGGGCTTCGACGCCGAGGACTACGCCGGGAAACCGGTGATCGGCATCGTCAACACCTGGAGCGACATCAACCCCTGCCACACGCACTTCCGGGAGCGCGCCGAGGACGTCAAGCGCGGCGTCTACCAGGCGGGCGGCTTCCCGCTGGAGCTGCCCGCGATGTCGCTGTCCGAGCCGTTCCAGAAGCCGACCACCATGCTCTACCGGAACATGCTGGCCATGGAGACCGAGGAGCTGCTGCGCTCCTACCCCATCGACGGCTGCGTGCTGATGGGCGGCTGCGACAAGACCGTTCCGGGCCTGATCATGGGCGCGGCCAGCGTGGACGTGCCGTCGATCTTCCTGCCCGCCGGACCGATGCTCAAGGGCCGCTGGAAGGGCACCACCCTGGGCAGCGGCTCGGACACCTGGAAGTACTGGGCGCAGCGCCGCGCCGGGATCATCGGCGAGCGGGAGTGGGGCGAGATCGAGGACGGCATCGCCCGCTCGCCGGGGCACTGCATGACGATGGGCACCGCCTCCACGATGACCGCCGCGGCCGAGGCCATGGGGCTGACGCTCACCGGCGGCTCGTCGGTGCCCGCGGCGTTCTCGAACCACCCGCAGCTGGCGGTGGCCACCGGCCGCCGGATCGTCGACCTGGTGTGGGAGGACGTCAAGCCAAGCGAGCTGCTCACCCGCGAGGCCTTCGAGAACGCCGTGGCCGTGGTGATGGCCATGGGCGGCTCGACCAACGCGGTGATCCACCTGATCGCGATGGCCGGGCGCGCCGGCGTCGAGCTGCCGCTGGAGACCTTCGACGAGCTCGCCCGCGCGGTTCCGGTGCTGGCCAACATCCGCCCGTCCGGGGAGCACCTGATGGAGGACTTCCACGACGCCGGCGGGCTGCGCGGCCTGATGGCCGAGCTCGGCGAGCTGCTGCACCGCGACACGACCACGGTCAACGGCCGCAGCCTCGGCGAGGACCTGGACGGCGCCGAGATCCACGACGACGACGTGATCCGCCGCCGGGACAACCCGCTGTCGGCCGAGGGCGGGCTCGCGGTGCTGCGCGGCACGCTGGCCCCGGACGGCTGCGTGATCAAGACGACCGCGGCCAGCCCCCACCTGCTGCGGCACGAGGGCAGGGCGATCGTGTTCGACGACTACGACGACATGGACGCCCGCATCGACTCCGAGGACCTCGACGTCGACGAGAACAGCGTGCTGATCCTGCGCGGCGCGGGCCCGCTCGGCGGGCCGGGCATGCCGGAGTGGGGCATGCTGCCGATCCCGAAGAAGCTGCTGCAGCGGGGCGTCACCGACATGGTGCGCATCTCGGACGCCCGGATGAGCGGCACCAGCTACGGCACCTGCGTGCTGCACGTCGCCCCGGAGTCGTTCGCGGGCGGACCGCTCGCTCTGGTGCGCGACGGCGACGTCGTCGAGCTCGACGTCGCCGAGCGCAGGCTGGACCTGCACGTCGAACCCGAGGAGCTGGAGCGCAGGCGCACCGAGTGGAAGCCGCCCGAGCCCACCTACACCCGCGGCTACGGGAAGTTGTTCGGCAAGCACATCACCCAGGCCGACAAGGGCTGCGACTTCGACTTCCTGGAGGGAAGCGGCGGCGCCCCGGAACCGGCCATCCACTGACCCGGGAGAGCTGATGAGCGAGGACGAACGGGCGCTGCGCGGCGTCACGGCGATCACCGTGACGCCCTTCGACGAGGCGGGGGCGCCGGACTGGTCCGCCTACGCGGCGATCGTGGCGCGCATGGGCGAGGCGAACGTCCCGGTAATAACACCGAACGGCAACACCAGCGAGTTCTACTCGCTGACCCGCGACGAGTGGCAGCGGGCCAACGAGGTCACCGTGGAGGCCGCGGGGGACTCGGTGGTGATGCCGGGGATCGGTTACGACGTCGCCACCGCCGCTGACATGGCCGCTGCGGTGCGCCGGCTCGGTGCACCGCTGGCCATGCTGCACCAGCCGGTGCACCCGCACCAGTCGGTGCCCGGCTGGGTCGGCTACAACCGCGAGATCGCCGAGTCCGCCCCCGATCTGGGCTTCGTGCTCTACGTCAAGGACGCCCGCATCGACACCGCGGCGCTGGCCTCGCTGTTCGACGCCTGCCCGAACGTGGTGGGCATCAAGTACGCGGTGCCCGACCCGCTCCGCTTCGGCGACATCGTGGCGACCGTCGGAACCGAGCGGGTCGCCTGGTCCTGCGGGCTGGCCGAGCGGTGGGCACCGTCGTTCTGGCCGCTGGGGGCGGTCGGGTTCACCTCGGGCGGGGTCAACGTCGCACCGGAGCTGTCCATGGACTACCTCGCGGCGCTGCGATCCGGCGCGGCCGCGGAGGTGCGCCGCTTGTGGTCGCTGATCTCGCCCTTCGAGCAGTTGCGCGCCGCCGATGCCACGGCGGGCAACGTCGCCGTGGTCAAGGAGGCCTTGGCCCAGCAGGGCCTGTGCACCGGCGCGGTGCGCGCGCCCGCGGGCGCGCTGACCGATCGGCAGCGCGAGCAGGTCGGCGAGATCCTGGACTCCTGGCGCGACGCCGGCTACTGATCGACCGGCTCCGCGCGGAGCGGCGGTCACCAAAGCAGTTTGGCCGGAAACCACACACCCAGAGGTGTGTGGTTTCCGGCCAAACTGCGAGTTCCGCGGGCCGCCCCGGGGGTGGGACGGCCCGCTTCGGGACGCTCAGCCGATCTCGATGATGAGATCGCCGCCTTCGACCTGCTGGACCTTGCCGATGGCCACGCGCTTGACCTGACCCGACTGCGGGGCGGTGATCGCGGCCTCCATCTTCATCGCCTCGATCGTGCCGATCGTCTGGCCCGCCTCGACCTTGTCGCCCTCACCGGCCGCCAGCGTCACCACACCGGCGAACGGCGCGGGGACGTGGCCCGGGTTGGAGCGGTCGGCGCGCTCGGCGACGGGCAGTTCGCTGGCCACCGAGCGGTCGCGGACCTGGATCGGCCGCAGCTGGCCGTTGAGCGTGGCCATGACCGTGCGCATGCCGCGCTCGTCCGGCTCGCTGATCGCCTCCAGGCCGATGAGCAGCCGCACGCCCGGTTCGAGGTCGACCGAGTACTCCTCCCCCGGCCGCAGGCCGTAGAAGAAGTCCTTGCTGCGCAGCAGCGAGGTGTCGCCGTAGGCCTCGCGGTGCTCGGTGAACTCCTGGGTGGGCTTGGCGAACATCAGCCGGTTGAGCGTGGCCCGCCGGTCGTTGGTCAGGCCCTCGACGTCCTCGGCGGACAGCTCGGCGACCTTGCGGACCGAGGTGCGGCCCTCCAGCGCGCGGGTGCGGAACGGCTCCGGCCAGCCCGCCGGCGGCTCGCCGAGCTCGCCCTGCAGGAACCCGATCACCGAGTCCGGGATGTCGAACTTGCGCGGGTCGGCCTCGAACTCGGCCGGGTCCACGCCCGCGCCGACCAGGTGCAGCGCGAGGTCGCCGACGACCTTCGACGACGGGGTGACCTTGACCAGCCTGCCGAGGATCCGGTCGGCCGCGGCGTACATCTTCTCGATCTCTTCGAACTTGTCGCCGAGCCCGAGCGCCACCGCCTGGGTGCGCAGGTTGGACAGCTGCCCGCCCGGGATCTCGTGCGAGTAGACCCGGCCGGTCGGCGAGGCCAGCCCCGCCTCGAACGGCTTGTAGATCTTGCGCACCGACTCCCAGTAGGGCTCCAGCTCGCACACCGCATCCAGGTCCAGCCCGGTGGTGCGCTCGGTGTAGTCGGTCGCGGCGACCACCGAGGACAGCGCGGGCTGCGAGGTGGTTCCCGCCATCGACGCGGTCGCGGCGTCCACCGCGTCCACACCGGACTGCACGGCCGCCATGTAGGTGGCCAGCTGCCCGCCCGGGGTGTCGTGGGTGTGCAGGTGCACCGGCAGGTCGAATTCCTGGCGCAGCGCGGATACCAGCTTGGCCGCGGCCGGCGGGCGCAGCAGGCCCGCCATGTCCTTGATGGCCAGCACGTGCGCACCGGCCTGCACGATCTGCTCGGCCAGCCGCAGGTAGTAGTCCAGCGTGTACTGCTTCTCGTCCGGATTGGACAGATCAGCGGTGTAGCACAGCGCGACCTCGGCGACCGACTTCCCGGTGTTGCGCACCGCCTCGATGGCCGGGCGCATCTGCTCGACGTCGTTGAGCGCGTCGAAGATCCGGAAGATGTCGATGCCCGTGTCGGTGGCCTCCTGCACGAAGTGCTCGGTCACCTCGGTCGGGTAGGGCGTGTAGCCGACCGTGTTGCGACCGCGCAGCAGCATCTGCAGGCAGACGTTCGGGATGGCTTCGCGCAGCTTGGCCAGCCGCTCCCACGGGTCCTCGGCGAGGAACCGCAGCGCCACGTCGTAGGTCGCGCCGCCCCAGCACTCCACGGACAGCAGCTCGGGCGTCATCCGCGCCACGTGCGGCGCCACCGCCAGCAGGTCCTTGCTGCGCACGCGGGTGGCCAGCAGGGACTGGTGGGCGTCGCGGAAGGTGGTGTCGGTGACGCCGACCTTGGTGGACTCGCGCATCCAGCGGGCGAAGCCATCCGGACCGAGCTCGGTGAGCTTCTGCTTCGAGCCCGCCGGCGGTTCCACCGACAGGTCGGTCTGCGGGAGCTTCAAGCTCGGGTCCGCCGCGCTCGGGCGCTCGCCGTTGGGCCGGTTGACCGTGACGTCGGCGAGGTAGTTGAGCATGCGGGTGCCGCGGTCGGCCGAGTGCCGGGCGGTCAGCAGCTGCGGGCGCTCGTCGATGAACGAGGTGGTGATCCGCCCCTCGGCGAAGTCCGGGTCGTCCAGGACCGCCTGCAGGAACGGGATGTTCGTGGACACGCCGCGGATCCGGAACTCGGCCACCGCGCGGCGCGCGCGGGACACCGCGGTCGGGAAGTCGCGACCGCGGCAGCTGAGCTTGACCAGCATCGAGTCGAAGTGCGCGCTGACGCTGGTGCCCGCGAACGCGGTGCCGCCGTCGAGCCGGATGCCCGCGCCGCCCGGCGAGCGGTAGGCGCTGATCATGCCGGTGTCTGGGCGGAACCCGTTGGCCGGGTCCTCGGTGGTGATGCGGCACTGCAGCGCGGCCCCGCGCAGGCGCATCTTGTCCTGGGTCATGTTCAGCGATTCGAGGGACTCGCCGCCGGCGATGCGCAGCTGGGACTGCACCAGGTCGGCGTCGGTGACCTCCTCGGTGACCGTGTGCTCGACCTGGATGCGCGGGTTCATCTCGATGAACACGTGGTTGCCGCGCTCGTCGACCAGGAACTCCACGGTACCGGCGTTGACGTAGCCGATCTTGCGGGCGAAGGCGACCGCGTCCGCGCAGATCCGCTCCCGCAGCTGCGGGTCGAGGTTGGGCGCCGGAGCGATCTCGACGACCTTCTGGTGCCGCCGCTGCACCGAGCAGTCCCGCTCGAAGAGGTGGATCACGTTGCCCTGGCCGTCGGCCAGGATCTGCACCTCGATGTGCCGGGGGTTGACCACGGCCTGCTCGAGGAACACCGTCGCGTCGCCGAAGGCCGATTCGGCCTCGCGCATCGCGGCTTCCAGCGCCTCGCGCAGCGCCGCGGGGTCGTCCACGCGGCGCATGCCGCGACCGCCGCCGCCGGCGACGGCCTTGACGAACACCGGGAAGGTCATCTGCTCGGAGGCCGCCAGCAGCTCCTCGATGTCCTTCGACGGCGAGGAGGAGTCCAGCACCGGGACCCCGGCTTCGCGCGCGGCGGCGACAGCGGTCGCCTTGTTGCCGGTCATCTCGAGGATCTTCTTGCTGGGCCCCACGAAGGTGATCCCGGCTTCCTCGCAGGCCTTGGCCAGCTCGGGGTTCTCGGAGAGGAACCCGTAACCGGGGTAGACCGCGTCGGCGCCCGCCTGGCGCGCGGCCTTGATGATCTCGTCGACGGACAGGTACGCCCGGACGGGGTGACCCGGTTCGCCGATCTCGTAGGACTCATCGGCTTTCAGGCGGTGCAGCGAGTTGCGGTCTTCGTGCGGGAACACCGCAACGGTGCCCGCTCCCAGCTCGTAGGCGGCGCGAAACGCGCGAATCGCAATCTCGCCGCGATTGGCGACGAGCACCTTGCGGAACATGCCGGCTCCCTCGGAGTACAGGTGTCGGTCGGTGCTCAGACACTACCGCGAAAATTCCCCGTAACGGGAGAGCGCGGTTGTGACGAACACCTCGCGGAGCGCTATGACCAGCCCAAACGGGCGCCCTGCACAAGCAGCGACCGAAAGAATTTGTGGCATTTTTTCGTTACCGGGAAGTAACGCTCACCTATTCGAGTCATGCGCGGGCGCCCGCTGAACCGATTCCCCGGAACCGTCGCACGAACCCGCCCGGCGCGCCCGGTCAACGAGCGAAGATCAGCCACGCCGACGACGCGTCGGTTCCCGAGAAGTGGGACGGCGCAGCCGGGTCAGGACTTCTCGAGGTACTCCGCGCGCTCCTCGTCGACCACCTCGGAGACCATCCGGGCCAAGCCCGGGTGCTCCCGCAGCTCGGGGTCGTCCCCGATGTAGCGCTCGGCCTCCTCGCGGGCCTGCGCGATGACGTCCTCGTCGCGGAGCAGCGAGAGCACCTTGAGCCCGGACTTCTTGCCGGACTGGGCCGCACCCAGGATGTCGCCCTCCCGGCGCAGCTCCAGGTCCAGCCGCGCGAGCTCGAAACCGTCGGTGGTGGAGGCCACCGCGTCCAGCCGCTCCCGGGTGGTCGTGCCGCCCATGGCGTCGGTGACCAGCAAGCACAGCCCCGGCGCGCTGCCCCGACCGACGCGACCGCGCAGCTGGTGCAGCTGGCTGACGCCGAACCGATCGGCATCCATGATCACCATGACGGTCGCGTTCGGCACGTTCACGCCCACCTCGACGACCGTGGTGGCCACCAGCACGTCGACCTCGCCCGCGGCGAACCCGCGCATCACCGCGTCCTTCTCGTCGGAGGCGAGCCTGCCGTGCAGCACGCCCAGCCGCAGCCCGGCGAGCGGACCGGCGCCCAGCTGCTCGGCGACGTCGAGCACTGCCACCGGCGGACGCCGCTGATCACCGGACTCGTCCGGCGGCGGCTCCTCCCCGTCCCCGTCCTCCACGGCCGGCTTCTTGGCCTTCTTCCCCTTGGCCGCGGTCTCCTCGTCGTCGCCGATCCGCGGGCACACCACGTAGACCTGGTGCCCGGCGTCGACCTCCTCGCGCACCCGCGCCCAGGCGCGGTCCAGCCAGGCCGGCTTCTCGGCCACCGGCACCACGCTGGTGCTGATCGGCGAACGTCCCTGCGGGAGCTCGCGCAGCGCCGAGGTCTCCAGGTCGCCGTAGACGGTCATCGCGACCGTGCGCGGGATGGGCGTCGCGGTCATCACCAGCACGTGCGGCGACGCGTCGTCCCCTCCCCTGGCGCGCAGCGCGTCGCGCTGCTCGACGCCGAACCGGTGCTGCTCGTCGACCACGACCATGCCGAGATCGGCGAAGGAGACCTTGTCCTGGATGAGCGCGTGGGTGCCGACCACGATCCCCGCCTCGCCGGAGGCGGCCTCCAGCATCGCCTGCTTGCGCTGCGCGGCGGGCAGCGAACCGGTGAGCAGCGTGACGCGGGTGGCGTTCTCGGCCGCGCCGAGCTCGCCCGCGGTGGCCAGGTCGCCGAGCATCTCGCGCAGCGAGCGCGCGTGCTGGGCGGCCAGGACCTCGGTGGGCGCCAGCATCGCCGCCTGCCGCCCGGAGTCGACGACCTGCAGCATGGCGCGCAGCGCCACCACCGTCTTGCCGCTGCCGACCTCGCCCTGCACCAGCCGGTTCATCGGGTGCGGGGCGGTGAGGTCCGCGGCGATGCGCTCGCCGATCTCCCGCTGCCCCGCGGTCAGCTCGAAGGGCAACCGCTGGTCGAAGGCGGTCAGCACGCCGTCGTCGCGCGGCTCGCACACCGGCGCCGGGTGGGCGGTCTCCGCGCCGCGCAGCTGGGCCAGGGCCAGCTGCACCGAGAGGGCCTCGTCCCACTTGAGGCGTTCCTGAGCCGCCGCGACCTCGCCGAAGTCCTTCGGGTGGTGGATCTTGCGCAGCGCGCCCTCCAGGCTGGTCAGTCCCAGCCGGTCGCGCAGCTCGGCGGGCAGCCGGTCGTCGGTGCCGTCCCAGACGTCGAGCACCTGCTTGACGCAGCGCGCGATCGACCAGGACGGCAGCCCCTGGGCGGCCGGGTAGACCGGGATCAGCGCGGCGGCGAACTCCTCGGCGGCCGCACCGACGTCGGACTCGGCGTCGAAGAGCTGGTACTCGGGGTGGGCGAGCTGGAGCTGGCCGCGGTAGGCGGTGACCTTGCCCGCGAACATGCCGCGCTTGCCCGGCACCAGCTCCTTCTCCCGCCAGGCCTGGTTGAAGAAGGTGCAGCTCAGCGAGCGGTGCCCGTCGGTGATGCGGGCCTCGACGATGGTGCCGCGGCGGGACTTCATGGTGCGCTTGGTGACCCGGTCGACCTTCGCCAGCACCGTGGCGTGCTCGCCGAGCTCGAGACCGGCGACGGCGGTGAGCTCGCCGCGCTCGGCGTAGCGGCGGGGGTAGTGGCGCAGCAGATCGCCCACGGTGACCAGCCCCAGCGCCGACTCCAACGCCTTGCCGGTCTTGGCGCCCAGCACCCGATCGAGCTTCGCGTCCAATGTGGTCACTGCATGTCCTCCGCCTGCGTCTTCACCGGTCGACGCCGCCGGGAAACTACCGAACGGCACCGACACCCGATCAGTCGGCGGCCCGCGCTCCCATCCGCCAGCCGAACCAGGCGATCGGCGCGGCGGTGAGCGCCAGCCAGCCCGTGCCGGTGAGCTCGGAGGCCTCGCGGAACCTCGGCGCGTCCAGGTTGGCGATCGTGGTCAGCACGACGGTGCCCAGCAGCACCCAGCCGAACACCGCCAGCACCGCCCCGGTCAGCGCCAGGCCGCGGCCGCGCAGCACGCCACGCCACGCCAGGACCGCCCAGACCCCCGCGACCACGACCCACCAGACGACCTTGCCGAACAGGAAATCCCGCAGCGAGCTGGAGCTCTCCGGCACCCCCACCACCGACCACTCGACGGCGATCGGCTCCGGCAACCGCGCCCGCACCAGCAGCGGCACGGCCACCATCAGCACCCCGACGAGCAGCGTCCACCCAGCGACCCACCCCAGGTAGCGGCGACGGATGCCCACAGCGTCTCCCGTGTCGAACGACTCACCTCGACATTAGCGCCACGCACCCGACGCCCGGGCAGGTACCCGCGGATGACGGGGAGGTTCCCGCCGCGCCGGGTGACAGGAACGTTCCCGTGCTCGCCCGAGCGCAGGGGAAGTTCCCCTCATCACTCGGTGGCAGAAAGGTTCCCCTGCTCGCTCGGCGGGTCGAGGTGGCCTCCTACCCGGCGGCGCTGATGCGCTCCGGCTCGGGCCGGTGAGCTCACTCCACGCCGACGAGCAGGACCGCGGGCATCGGCCCCGCCGGGTAGGAGGCCACCTCGACCTCGGGGTGCACTCGGCGCAGGTGGTCGTCGATCGCCGCCGGGAGTTCGGCCGGGGCGTCCTGGCCGATCAGCGTGGTCAGCAGCTCACCGCCGATGGTGAGCATCCGGGTGAGCAGGTCCCTGGCCGCGGCGGTGAGGTCCTGGCCGATGAGCACCACCTCGCCGTCGATGAGCCCCAGCACGTCGCCGGGACGGCAGCGGCCCACCCAGGTCAGGGCCTCGGCGTCGGCGACGCGCAGCTCGCCCCGCCGGGTGGCGGCGGCAGCTTCGGTCATCGCCACCTGGTCGTCGGCGCGGCGACGGCTCGGGTCGTGCACCGCCAGCGCGGCCAGCCCCTGCACGGGCGAGGCCGTGGGCACCACGACGACGTCCCGGCCCTCGGTCGAGCCCGCGACGGCGCGCTCGACCACCGCCGCGGTCTCGGGGTCGTTGGGCAGCACCAGCACGTGCGCGGCCGACGTCGTCTCCAGCGCCTCCCGCAACCGGTCGACCTCGATCTCGTCGACCACCAGCACGTCGGCGCCCTCGGCGGCGAAGACCTCGCCGAGCTCCGCGCCGGGCACGCAGGCCAGCACCGCGACCGCGCGGGCGTGCTCCTGCTGCTGATCGGCGAAGCGGGTCACCTTGATCTTGTGCACGCGGCCGGTCTCGATGCCCGCCTCGATCGCCCCGCCGATGTCGTCGCAGTGCACGTGCACCGCCCAGGAGTCGACGCCGTCGCCGACGACCGACACGCAGTCGCCGAGCTCGGCCAAGCGCGCTCGCAGCGCTTCCACCCGCTCCGGGTCGGCGCCGGCCAGCAGGTACATGACCTCGTAGTCGTAGCCCGAATCGTGTTCGAGCACCTCGCCCGGCTCGGGGTTCGGCGCACCGCCGTGCGGCGCGAGCCACTCGCCGTCGCAGACCACGGCGTGCAGGGCGTCCAGCAGCACCACCAGCCCGCGCCCGCCGGCGTCGACCACCCCTGCCTCGGCCAGGGCGGGCAGCTGCGCCGGGGTGGCCGCCAGCGCGTCGATCGCCGCGCGCACCGCACCGCGCACCACCGCGCCCAGCTCCTCGCCCGTCCGCGACCCGCGCGCGGCCGCGGACAGCACCGACAGCAAGGTTCCCTCCGCCGGCTCGGCGACGGCGAGCCTGGCGAGCTCCTCGGCCCGCACCAGCGCCGCGGACAGCCCCGGGCCGTCGGCGACGACGACCTCCCGCAGGCTCTCGGCCACACCCCGGATGGCCTGCGAGAGCAGCATCCCGGAGTTGCCGCACGCACCGCCGAGCGCGCCCTTGGACAGCGCGTCGCACACGCCGCCCAGGGTGTCCGGCTCGGCCTCGTCCAGGGACCGCACCGCCGCGCGCATGGTTTGCAGCAGGTTGGTGCCGGTGTCGCCGTCGGCGACCGGGTAGACGTTGATCCGGTCGATCGCCTCGCGCTCGGCGGCCAGCGCGCTCATGGCGAGATCGGCCCATCGGCGGGCCGCCGCCGCGTTCAGCGTCCGCAACACCCCGCGAAACCTCCCACGCCCCGTGCCACGATCCGGTTTGCCCGAGACTAGTCGTCGCGCTCCGGGACGAGGCCCGGGCGGGCGCGACCTGGCGGCAACGACCCCCGCTTGGGACGGAACCACCGGTGGTGGGCTATCCTGATCCGGTCCCGGGTGGCGATGACCCCGGGGCGACCGGAGTCTTCCGGGCTCAGGCCGCCGCACCGGCGGTGAGCAGCAAGCGCTCACGCAAGTGCCCTCGTACGAGGTGTGGCGCGCTTGCGTGGCGATCATCGCTGTAACCGTCAAGCAAAGTAAGGGGTGTCTGACGTGGCTGCCGTCTGCGACGTCTGCGGTAAGGGACCAGGCTTCGGCAACTCGGTCTCGCACTCCCACCGGAAGACCAGGCGCCGGTGGAACCCGAACATCCAGACCGTTCACGCCAAGATCGGTCTGTCCCAGCGCAAGCGCGTGAACGTGTGCACGTCCTGCATGAAGGCCGGCAAGGTCGTTCGCGGCTGACGCGACTTCAGGAGCGAACAACCCCGAGGTGATCGATCACCTCGGGGTTTTTTGCTGCGCGGTTCCGCCGGAATCCGCGGGCCCGATCGCGCGAATTCCGGCGAAGCAGCCGAATCGCCCTCAGGGCAACTTCCAGTCGATGGGCTCCCAGCCCTTCGACCGCAGGATCTCGTTGGTCCGGCTGAACGGACGGGAGCCGAAGAAGCCCCGGTCCGCCGACATCGGACTGGGGTGCGGCGACTCGACGCACTCGACGCCGGGCATCAGCGAGCGCAGATCGCGGGCGTCGCGCCCCCACAGGATCGCGACCAGCGGCTCCTCGCGGGCGGCCAGGGCGCTGATGGCCTGGGCGGTGACCTTCTCCCAGCCCTTGCCGCGGTGCGAGCCGGGCTTGCCCGGGCTGACCGTCAGCGCGCGGTTGAGCAGCAGCACCCCGCGCTCGGTCCACGGCGTCAGGTCACCGCTGGTCGGCGTCGGGTAGCCGAGGTCGTCGGCGTACTCCCGGAAGATGTTGACCAGGCTGCGCGGCGGCTTCACCCCCGGGGCGACCGAGAAGCTCAACCCCACCGGATGGCCGGGCGTGGGGTACGGGTCCTGGCCGACGATGAGCACCCGGACGTCGTGGAACGGCTGCTGGAACGCGCGCAGCACGTTCTCCGGCGCAGGCAGGTAGGTGCGCCCCTCGGCGACCTCGGCGCGGAGGAACTCCCCCATCGCGGTGATCTGCTCGGCCACCGGCTCCAGGGCTTTCGCCCAGCCGGCCTCGACGACTTCGTGCAGCGGACGTGCGGCCATGCCGGGCAGGCTATCGAGCGGCGCCGACCACGCTGCGATCAACCCCAACGAGGCAGGAAGTGTCGCAGGTCACACACGTTCGATGTAACGATTGCGAGACCTGTCGCACATGCGTGATCGGCACTACCGCGAAAGAGTCATTTTCGCCCGTCACCCACCGAATTGACTTGTCAAATCGGTGACGGTCCGACACAACTGGGCATAACAAAAGATCGTGATCTAGTGCATAAATCAAATAACATCGCATTACCCGATCCCGGCCTTTTGGTGGCCTTGACCTGGCCGCTCGGCTAGGTTCTGCGGAGTTCCAAATCGACCACGGCCGTGGAAGACACACCCGGAGGTGGGCCGCAAACTCATGACTTCGCCTGAAACCGCCGAGCCTTCGGCCGAACAGAAGTCGCTGCTGCGCCGCGCGGTCGGCGCTGCGGCAATCGGCAACTGCACCGAGTGGTACGACTTCGGCGTCTACGCCTACATCGCCTCCTACGTCGGCCACCAGTTCTTCCCCGGGCCGCTGGAGACCATTTCCGCCTTCGGCGCCTTCGCGCTGTCATTCCTGCTGCGCCCGCTGGGCAGCCTGTTCTTCGGTCCGCTGGGCGACCGCATCGGCAGGCAGAAGGTCCTGGCGGTCACGATTCTGCTGATGTCCGGCTCGACGTTCCTCATCGGCCTGCTGCCGACCTACTCGACCATCGGCATCTTCGCCCCGATGCTGTTGCTGCTGCTGCGCATGCTGCAGGGCTTCTCCACCGGCGGCGAGTACGGCGGCGCGGCGACCTACATCGCCGAGTTCGCCCCGAACCGCAAGCGCGGCTTCTGGGGCAGCTGGCTGGAGTTCGGCACGCTGGTCGGCTTCGGCCTCGGCGCGCTCGTCCCGACGCTGCTCATCCTGGGCCTGAGCACCGAGCAGATGGAGACCTGGGGCTGGCGGATCCCGTTCCTGGTCGCCGGCCCGCTGGGCATCGTGGGCCTCTACCTGCGGTCCAAGCTGGAGGACACCCCTGCGTTCAAGGCGCTGGAGCACGAGCACAAGGTGGCCAAGTCGCCGCTCCGGGACATGGTCCGCGACTGGTGGCGCGAGCTGCTGATCCTGATGGGCATCGTCATCCTGATCAACGTCGCGAACTACACGATCCTGACCTACATGGAGACCTACCTGGGCAACACGCTGCAGGTGCCGGAGGGGCAGGAGTACCAGCTGCTGGTCCCGCTGCTGCTGACGGTGGCCTTCATGCTGATCCTGATCACCCCGGTGGGCAGGCTCTCGGACAGGGTGGGCCGCAAGCCGGTCTTCCTGTCGGCGGCGATCTGCTTCCTGGTGCTGCCGCTGCCCGCGTTCTGGCTGATCGGCCAGGGCAGCATGCTGACCATCGTGCTCGGCCTGGGCCTGCTGGCCATCGGTCACGTGCAGCTGATCGGGCCGCTGGCCGCGACGCTGCCCGCGATGTTCCCGACCAAGGTCCGCTACGCGGCCTTCTGCATCGGCTACAACCTGTCCACGGCGATCTTCGGCGGCACCGCGCCGCTGATCAACGACTCGGTCGTGAGCAGCACCGGCAACACCTACTTCCCGGCCTTCTACCTGATGGGCGCGGCGCTGATCGCGCTGGTGCCGATCATGCTGATGAAGGAGACCGCGAAGCAGCCGCTGATGCAGGACGCCCCCGCCAAGGCGGCCACGGCGAGCTGACGCACCGCGCACGAGGGCCCCGGACCGCTCGGTCCGGGGCCCTCTCGCGTCAGCGCCAGTGCTCCCAACCGGCCGGCCCCTGGTAGGGGCTGCCGTCGACGGTGACCCCGGTTCCCTCCAGGACCGCTCCGATCTCGCGGAACTCGGCGGGCAGCGGGCTGCCCGCCGGGAAGGTCGCGATCAGGGCCTGGTCCTCGCCGCCGGTGAGCACCCAGTGGCGGGCGTCGGAACCGAGCGCCGAGGCGACCTCGGTGAGCCGCTGCGGCACGCCCAGCCGCGCGGAGTCGACGTCGACCGCCACGCCGGAGGCCTCGGCGATGTGACCGAGGTCGGCGAGCAGCCCGTCCGAGGTGTCCACCATGGACGTCGCGCCGCCCGTGGCCGCGGCCGGTCCGGCACCGTAGGGCGGCTCGGGCACGCGGTGCGCGCCGACCACCGCCACCGGGGAGCGGAACCCGCGGCCGAGCACCGCTAACCCGGCCGCCGCCCAGCCGAGCCGTCCGGCCACCGCCACCACATCGCCCGGGCGCGCGCCGGAACGGGTCACCGGAGCCCGGCCCTGCAGGTCGCCGAGAGCTGTGATCGAGATCGTCAGTGACGACGACGACACCATGTCGCCGCCGATGAGCCCGATCCCGAGCTGCTGTGCTTCTTCCCACAGGCCGTCGGCGAGCTCGTCGACCAGGGCGACCGGGGTGTCCGGCGGGCAGGCGAGCCCCACCAGCAGGCCGGTGGGAACCGCCCCCATCGCGTTGATGTCGGACAGGTTCACCGCCACCGCCTTGCGGCCCACCTGGTGCGGGGTCGACCAGTCGAAACGGAAGTGCACGCCCTCGACGAGCACGTCGGTGGAGGCCACCACCCGGCCGTCCGGCGCGCTCAGCACCGCGGCGTCGTCCCCGGGGCCGAGCGCGGTGCCCGGGGACTGCGCGCGACCGGACGTGACTCGATCGATGAGACCGAACTCACCCACCTGGGAAATGGTCTGTGCGTCCTGCGACGAATCAGGACCCAACTGGGACCTTCCTTCCTTGAGCATCCGCTCGGTCCGATGGGGTAGCTTTCTGCCAGTTTCCTACCCGAGCACATGGGCGAGACGAAGGGGCACGCCGTGGTACAGGCATACATCCTCATCCAGACCGAAGTGGGCAAGGCGGCTGCCGTGGCCGGCGAGATCGCCGGTGCGCAGGGCGTCATCAGCGCCGAGGACGTCACCGGTCCGTACGACGTCATCGTCCGCGCCGAAGCCGAGAACGTCGACGTCCTCGGCAAGATGGTCGTGGCCAAGATCCAGAACGTCGAGGGCATCACCCGAACCCTCACTTGCCCGGTCGTGCACCTGTAGGGGGCGGTCCCGCAACGCGACCGCGGAGCGACCGGCGACCAGCGCCGCCGCGCGCCGAGCCCGGGAACGGCCCCCGAACGGGCGGGTGCTGTAGTGGGAGGCGTGGAGCAAGACGAGACGGGATTGCCCCGGCCGGTGCTGATCGTGGCGGTCGCGCTCGCGGTGCTGCTGGCCGCGGGGGTCGCCGGGGTCGGCGTGTACGGCTGGTGGCACGAGCGCGCGCAGCAACGAGAGGTCCAAGCCGCCGAGCAGGCGCGGCGCTCCGGACCGCTGGCGATGCCACCGGTCCCGGCACCGCAGGCCGGCAGCCCCGACTGCGCGAAGGTCATCGATGCCCTGCCCCGCGAGCTGACCGTGCGGGACGCCTCGGTGCCGCGTCGCGAGATCGCCCAGCCCGCCCCGGCGGCCGCGGTGGCCTGGGGCGACGCCGAGCACGACCCGGTGACGCTGCGCTGCGGCATCGGCTCGCCCGCGGAGCTGACGCGGAGCTCGCAGCTGATGGTGGTCAACGGGGTGAGCTGGTTCGAGATCAACGAGGCGGGCAACGTCTCGTGGCTGGCGGTGGACCGCGGCGTGCGGGTCGCGCTCAACGCGCCCGCCGACATCGGCACCGGCCCGCTGCAGGAGATCTCCGACGTCCTGCGCCGCACCCTGCCGAAGCGCCCGGTCTTCCCGTAGCCGGACGCCCGGGACCGCGCGCCAGGCGCGGTCCCGGACCGGGCATCGGGTGCTCAGCGGAGGCCGGTGCCTCGGGCCACCGCCGTTTCGATCAGCGTGGCCAGCAGCTTCGGGTACTCCACGCCGCTGTGCGCCCACATCCGCGGGAACAGCGAGATCTCGGTGAAGCCGGGCATCGTGTTGACCTCGTTGACGATCAACCGCCCGTCCTCGGCCAGGAAGAAGTCCACCCGGGCCAGGCCCTGGCAGTCCAGCGCGCGGAAGGCGCGCACGGCGGCCTCGCGCAGCTCCTCGGTGGCCTGGTCGCCGATCTTGGCGGGCAGGTCGAACTCGGTGACGTCGTCGAGGTACTTGGACTCGAAGTCGTACCAGTCGGTCTCGCCGGTCACGCGCAGCTCGGCCGGCTGGGAGGCCTCGACCCGGCCGTCCGGGAACTCCAGCACGCCGCACTCGATCTCGCGGCCCACCACAGCGGACTCGATGATCACCTTCGGATCGGTGCGCCGCGCCTCGGCGATGGCCGCGTCCAGGTCGGCCCAGTCGGTGACCTTGGTGATGCCCAGCGAGGAACCCGCGCGGGTCGGCTTGACGAACACCGGCAGCCCCAGGCGGTCCCGCTGCTGCTGATCCAGGGTGGACTGATCGCGGCGGAGCACCTCGTAGGTGCCGACCTCGATGCCCTCGGCGGCCAGCAGCTTCTTGGTGTACTCCTTGTCCATCGACACCGCGCTGGCCAGCACCCCCGGGCCGACGTAGGGCACGTCGGCCATCTCCAGCAGCCCCTGGACGGTGCCGTCCTCGCCGAACGCGCCGTGCAGCACCGGGAAGACGACGTCGACCTGCGACATCACCTCGCCGCCGCGGCCCGGTTCGAGCATGACCAGCTCCTTGCGGGTCGCGTCGCCGGGCAGGGCCAGCGCTTGGCCGGAGGTGACCTCGGGGGCCTGGCGGTCCTTGATCGCCAGTTCCTTCGGATCGTCCGTGCCCAGCACCCAGGCACCCTCTCGGGTGATGCCGACCGGCACGATCTCGAAGCGGTCCTGGTCCAGGTGCGAGAGCACGCTACCGGCGGACACGCAGGAGATTCCGTGCTCGGTGCTGCGACCGCCGAAGACGACCGCCACCCGGGTCTTGCCTTGAGTCATGGCCGGGACCATACCCGTCTGCGGCGCGGGCGACTCACCTTGCCCGGCGCACCGACCGGGCCAGCATCGGCAGCGCAGAGGTGAGGTCGTCGCGCGTGCAGGCCGAGTAGCCCAGGGCCAGTCCGTGCCAGCTCGGCGCGCCGTCGTGGTGCCTGCCGAGACCGTCCAGCACGACGCCGCGCTCGGCGGCTTCGGCCACGATCCGCCCCTCGGCGTCGGCGCCCGGCAGCGGCAGCACCACGTGCGCGCCCGCGCGGTCGCCGAAGACCTCGATGCCCTCTGCCGCCAGCCCGTCGACCACCAGCGCGCGGCGCTGGGACAGCTCGCGGCGCAGCCGGCGCAGGTGCCTGCCGAGATCGCCGTGCCTGCCGAGTTCGACGAGCACCCGCTGCCCGGCCAGGGCCGGACCGGTACCGGTGCGCTCGCGGTGCTCGACCACGGCGGAGGTGACCGGTTCGGCGGCCAGCATCCAGCCCACGCCCAGCGTCGGGGTGAGGATCTTGCTCGTGGTGCCCAGGTGCACCACCACGTCCGGGGCCATCGAGGCCAGCACCGGCAGCGGGGCGACGTCGTAGCGCAGCTCGCCGTCGTAGTCGTCCTCCACGATCAGCCAACCCTCGGCTCGGGCCCGCTCGATCAGCGCGATCCGGCGCTCCGCGGGCAACCTGCCGCCGATCGGGAACTGGTGGGCCGGCGAGCAGTAGACCGCGGCCACGTCGCGCGGGACCTCCTCGACGACCAGGCCCGAGTGGTCGACCGGCACCGGGACGACCCTGGCGCCCGCTGCCCGCAGCGCGCCGACCGCGCGCTGGTAGCCGGGTTCTTCCACGGCCACCTTCGCGCCGCGCGGCAGCACGGCGGCGGCGAGCTCGCCCACGGCCGCGCTGGTTCCGCCGGTGGTGAGCACGTTTCCGGAGGTCCAACCGCCGACCAGCAGGCCGCGGTGGCGCAGCAGGTGCTCGATGACCGCCTCGCGGTAGCTGGTCAGCCCGGCGCGCTGCGGTTTGAGGTCGGGCTCGGCGTCGGCCGCGGCGCGCCAGGCGCGCCGCCACGCGGCCCGGTCGATCCCGCCCGCCCACGGCACTCCCGGCGTCAGCACCACCTCCGGGTTCGCGCCGGGCGCCGCCGCCCGCACCGGACCGGACGGCGGCGCGTCGCGGGCGCCCGGCGGGCTGGTGGTGACGTAGGTGCCCGATCCGCGTCGGCCGACGATCCAGCCCTCGGCGTGCAGCTGCTCGTAGGCGGCGGCGGTCACGGTGCGGCTGACCGCGAGGTGGCGCGCGAGCGCGCGGGTGGAGGGCAGCCGGTCGCCGCCGCGCAGCTGCCCGGCGGTCGCGGCGTGCCGGAGCGCGTCGGCGAGCTGCACGGCCAGCGGGAGCGGCGCGTGGCGGTCCAGGTCGATGGCCAGCTCCAGCAGCGGGGAGCTCGCGGCCGGCACGTCATGTGGCATCTCGAAATTCCTTCTGATTGGCACTTCTATGATGCCACTCGAACTCCGACGCTGGTCGCGTGACTCTTTCCCCCACCGAACGCACCACCATCCGCCGCAACGCCAAGCGCGCGGGCACCGATCGCGCGCAGCTGCACGCGATCCTGGACTCCGGTCTCGTCTGCCACCTCGCGATGACCGTCGACGGCGCACCGCGGGTGCTGCCGACCGGTTACGGCCGCAGCGGCGACACCCTGTACCTGCACGGCTCCACCGGCGCCCGCAGCCTCCGGGAAGGCGCCGAGGGCGTCGCGGTGTGCGCCGCGATCACCCACCTCGACGGGATCGTCTACGCCCGCTCGCTGATGCACCACTCGATCAACTACCGCTCGGCGGTCGTCCACGGAAACGCCCGCGCCGTCGACTCGCCCGAGGAGAAGTGGGAGGCGCTGCGGGTGATCAGCGAGCACCTCGCCCCCGGCTCCTGGGAGCACGCGCGGCAGCCGGACAAGAAGGAGCTGGCCGCCACCGCCGTCATCGCGCTCGACCTGGCCGAGGCGTCGGTCAAGACCCGCGCCGCGGGGCCCGCCGACGACGCGGAGGACATCGCGGCGAACGAGGCGTGGGCCGGCGTGCTCCCCCTGCGCTCCGCGTGGGGAACTCCGGTCCCCTCCGACGACCTCCCCGCCGGATTCGAGGTCCCCGCGCACGTCACCGACCGGAAGGAGGCATGAGAATGCTGGTGCACCCGTGGGACCGCGCCCGCGACGACCAGGAGTGGCAGGACTGGCTGGCCGCCGGGCACGACTTCGGGCAGCTCGTCGCGGTGGATCCGGACCGGCGGCCGATCGTGCAGCCCACCCACTTCGCGCTCGACGGCGACCGGGTGCTGCTGCACCTCGCGCGCCCGAACCCGATCTGGGCCGCGCTGGAGCACGACCCGCGCTGCGTGCTCTCGGTCGTGGACGACTACGCCTACGTGCCCGGCCCGTGGCGCGCGGAGGGCGCCACCTCCCCGAGCGCGGGGGTGCCCACCAGCCACTACGCGGCGGTGCAGCTGTCCGGCACCGCCGAGCTGATCGACGACCCCGAGCGGAAGGCCGCGCTGCTGCGCGAGCAGATGGCCCACTTCCAGCCCGACGGCGGCACGGACCCGGTGCGCCCCGAGGAAGGCCCGTTCCACCGCATGCTGCCCGGGATCCGCGGCGTGGTCCTGCACGTGGAGTCGGTCACCGCGAAGTTCAAGTACGACGCGCACAAGTCCGCCGAGCTGCGGGAGTCGGTGGCGTCGCGGCTCGCCGAGCGCGGCGGCCGCGACGCCGCGGCGGCCGAGCAGGTCCGCAACCGCGGGTGAGCGCGGCGCGGAATCAGCCGACTGGGCGGTTGGCGCGCTGCGGGCGGTAGACGTGGATGGTCACCGCCGGGTCCTCGCCGAGGTTGCTGACTTGGTGCGCGTAGTTCGGGCCGAAGACCCGGGACTGGCCGGCCACCAGGGAGTTCAGCAGCTCGGTGCCGTCGCGCCGCACGACGCGCTCGGTGAGGTTGCCGGACAGCACGGTGAACGCCCCGGTGGAGCCGCCGTGATCGTGCAGATCGGTGTGCTGGCCGGGCAGCCAGCTCAGCAGCCACGCCTCGTAGGCGTCGGTGCGGGCGAGCAGCCCGGCCCAGCGCTGGTCGGGGTCGTAGCGCAGCAGCGCGGCCCAGGAAGCGCGGTCGGCGGCGTACTCGCGGGCGACGCGCACCGGGTGCGCGATGGTCAGATCGGCGGGTGCGGCCACGGTGTTGGGCGGAACGGCGAACACGAGGAGTCCTTCGAAGATCGTGCGGATGCCCGGGGACGCGCGCGGACGCGCGGCATCAACCCGGGAGAGGAACGCTGAGCGGATCGATCAACACGAAGGACACGGACAGAGCGCGCTGGCGACGCGGCGAAGGTCGATGTGACCCCGTCGAACGGCAGTGGCGCTCTCAGACACGCCAGGAACTGAACCAGGCCCGCGCCGCGGCGTCAACTCCGCTGCGGGCGGGCCCGGCGGGACCGGTGATGAAGGTCGCACCCGGTCGGGTGGCGGGGAGCCCCGGAGCGCGGTTCCCCGCCGCTCCGCTCACGCGAGCGCGCGCAGCACGTCCGCGACCAGGTCGGCCGGGTCCTCGCAGCCGGCCGAGAAGCGGACGAAGCCCTCCGGGACCGGGTCGCCGAACTGGGCCCTGCGATCGGCGGTGCTGTGCACGCCGCCGAAGCTGGTCGCCGGCACGACGAGCTCGCTGCGGCGCAGGAACTCCTCCACCGCCGCGCGGTCCGGCAGCTCGAAGCGCAGCACCCCGCCGAAGCGGCGCATCTGGCGCGCGGCCAGCTCGTGCGACGGGTCCTTCGACCAGCCCGGCCAGCGCAGCCCGGTGACCTTCGGGTGCCCGTCGAGCGCGTCGACCAGCGCCGCGGCGTTCTCCGCCTGGCGGGCCAGCCGCAGGTCGAGAGTTCCCATGCTGCGGTGCGCCAACCAGGTCTCGAACGGCGCGGGGATCGCGCCGGAGAGCGTGCGCGCCCGCAAGAGCCGCTGCGCCAGCTCCTCGTCGCGCACCGAAACGTGCCCGAGCAGCAGGTCGCTGTGCCCCGACAGCGCCTTGGTGTCGCTGGCGATGACGATGTCGGCGCCCAGCTCCAGCGGGCGCTGCCCCAGCGGGGTGGCCGTGGTGTTGTCCACCGCCAGCAGCGCTCCCGCCGCGTGCGCCCGCGCGGCGAGCTCGGCGATGTCGCACACGTCGCCGCCCGGGTTCGACGGGGTTTCCAGCAGCACCAGGCGGGCGCCGGCGAAGACCTCGACGGTCCACGGCCCCGGCGTGGCGATCTCGCGCACCCGGAGGGACAGCTCGGCCATCTCGTCGGTCACGAACTGGCGCGTGGCGTAGTAGCCGTCCGAGGGCAGCACCAGCTTGTCGCCGACGCCCAGCAGCGCGCGCAGCACGGTGCTGATCGCGGCCATCCCCGAGGGCAGCAGCACGCAGTGGCCGCCGTCGAGGTCGCCGATCGCCGATTCCAGCGCGCGCCAGGTCGGATTGCCGGCGCGGCCGTAGAAGTCGCCGCTGGGCCCGGTCTCGCCCAGGTGGTACGGCGCGGCGAACACCGGTCCGGGCAGCAGCGGAGTGCCGCCCTCGGGAGCCGGATGTCCGCCGTGCACCACGCGGGTGCCGTCGCCGAATTCGCGTCCCTGATCCACTCTGGCCACTTCCCCACTCGATCTCGCGGTCCGGCCGCGGCGCACGCCGCGGTCGCCGGACCGATCACTCCGACTTGCGCTCGCGTCCCAGCAGCTCCGCCGCGGCGGGCCCGGGCTGCAGGTCCTCGTGGCACACCCGGTGCACCACGTCGGTGATGGGCATCTCCACGCCGCTCCGGGCCGCGAGCTCCCGGATCGACGAGCACGACTTCACGCCCTCGGAGACCTGCCCGTGCGCGGCCTCCTGCGCCTGCGCGAGGGTCTCCCCC
Organism: Saccharopolyspora griseoalba; assembly: GCF_042665275.1. Taxonomy (NCBI): domain Bacteria; kingdom Bacillati; phylum Actinomycetota; class Actinomycetes; order Pseudonocardiales; family Pseudonocardiaceae; genus Saccharopolyspora; species Saccharopolyspora griseoalba. The sequence continues at coordinate 299,715 of NZ_JBHTCJ010000002.1, forward strand.
CGCCCGAGGCGCTCCCCGAAGGTGCGGTTGCGCGACAGCGGGGACATGCAGGTGGCCACCAGGTCGCCCAGCCCGGCCAGACCCGCGAAGCTCATCGGGTCGGCGCCCAGCGCCACCCCCAGCCGCGTCGTCTCGGCCAGCCCGCGGGTGATCAGCGAGGACATCGTGTTGTGCCCGAATCCCAGGCCCACCGCCATGCCGCAGGCCAGCGCGATGACGTTCTTGCAGGCACCGGCGATCTCGATGCCGACCATGTCGGTGTTGGTGTACGGGCGGAAGTACGAGGTGGAGCAGGCTCGCTGCAGCGCCACCGCGCGCTCCTCGTCCGGGCAGGCGACCACCGTCGCGGTGGGCTGCCCGGCGGCGATCTCCTTGGCCAGGTTCGGCCCGGAGACCACCGCGACGTGCTCCATCGGCGCATCGGCGACCTCGGCGATGACCTGGCTCATCCGCTTGAGCGTGGACAGCTCGACGCCCTTGGACAGGCTCACCAGGGTTGCCTCGTCGGGCAGCAGCGGCTGCCAGCCCGCCAGGTTCTCCCGCAACGACTGGCTGGGCACCGCGAGCACCACGATCTCGGCGGCGTGCACCGCCTCGGCGGCGTCGCCGGTGGCGCGCAACCGTTCCGGCAGCTCGATGCCCGGCAGGTAGCCGCTGTTGAACCGGGTGTCGTTGATCTCGGCGGCGACCTCCGGCCGCCGCACCCACAGCGCCACGTCGTTGCCCGCGTCGGCGAGCACCTTGGCGAACGTGGTGCCCCACGAACCGCCGCCGAGCACGGCGATCCGCTCAGGCCTTGCCATGGCCGCCCTTGGGCTTGCGAGCCGGCGCGTAGAACTCCCTGGGCGGCTGCTCGTCGCGGATCTCGGCGAGCAGTTCGCGGACCCTGGCCATCGCCAGGTGCGAGACCTCGCGCAGCGCCTCGGCGTCCGGGTTGTCCGAGCGGTAGGCGGTCAGGTCCAGCGGCTCGCCGAAGACGTAGTGCACCGTCTTGCGCGGGAACGGCCGGAACTTCTTGTCGTAGTGGTCGTAGATGTCCCGGGTGCCCCAGCGGGCCGCGGGGATGACCGGGATGTCGTGGGTGAGCGCCAGCCGCGCGACGCCCGGCTTGGGGATCATCGGCCAGCCATCGGGGTCCTTGGTGATGGTCCCGTCCGGGTAGATCACGATGGCCTTGCCCGTCTTGAGCCCTTCGTGACCGGCCCGCAGCGCCTTCTGCGCGTCGGCGGTGCCCCGGTAGACCGGGATCTGCCCGGTGCCGGTGAGCACGTTCTTGACCAGCGGCAGGTTCCACAGGGTGTTCTTGGCCATGAACCGCGGCACCCGCCCGGAGCGGTGCACGGTGACCGCGTCGAAGATCGGGTCCAGGTGCGAGACGTGGTTGAGCACGATCAGCGCCGGACCGTCCTCCGGAATGCGCTCGTGCCCGCGCACGCGCACGGTCGACAGCAGCATGGTCAGCGGGTAGAAGACCCAGCGAGCCAGACCCAGCCAGAACTTGCCCATCCCGGCCACCTTCTCGTTCCTCCGCTGGCCCCGGAGGCTTCTCGGTTCAGCCACGGCAACTCCCTCTTCGGTCGCGAGCGCACGTCAAGTTACCCGCCTCCCGCGGCCGCGGTGACACCCAGGTTTGCCGCAAGATGGGCTGGTGACCGCCGACGACGCACCCGAGGACACCGGCGTGCACCTGCTGGTGCCGCTCAAACCGCTGCACCTGGCCAAGTCCCGCCTGCTGGCCGACCGGGCACCGGACGGGCACGCCGAGCTGGTCGCCGCGATGGCCCTGGACACGGTCACCGCGGCCGCCCGCGCGCCGGGCGTGGCCGAAGTCGTGGTGGTCTCCTCCGACCCGGTGCTCGCCGACGAGTTCTCCGCCATCGGCGTGGAAGTGCTGCCGGACCTCCCCGGGGCCGGGCTCAACGCCGCGCTGCGCCACGGCGACGAGCTGCTGCGCGCCCGCGGGGCGGCCCGGGTAGGCGCGCTGCAGGCCGACCTCCCGGCCCTGCGCCCGGCCGAGCTCGGCGCCGTGCTGGCCGCGGCGGGAACCGATCGCTCGTTCTGCCCCGACCTGACCGGCGGGGGAACCACTCTCCTGCTGGGCGAGCCGAAGATTCCCCTCGATCCGCGCTTCGGCCCGGACTCGGCGGCCGCCCACACCGCGACCGGGGCGAAAGCGCTGCTCGGGCCGTGGGAGTCGGTGCGCCGCGACGTCGACACCGCCGCGGATCTCACCGCCGCGGCCGAGCTCGGCCTCGGCCGGCGCAGCGCCGCGCGGCTGGCGTGAGGTGCCAGGAGAGCTCCCCTCCTCGCTCCACCGCGGCGAGCAGGGGAACCTTCCGCGCGCCCGGAATGGTGGAAAGGTTCCCTTCCGGCTGTTCACCAGCGATGACGACGGGTAGCCGAACGCGAAGTGAATGTCGCCAGCGCTCGATCTGAAACGGTTTGATGAGCGACAATGGCCGCGTGAGCACCGAGAGCAGCGACGGGTCGGCCCCGAAGCGGACCAGCAAGCGCACTTCGCCCGCCAAGTCGACCAAGTCGGCCTCGCAGGCGAGGTCGACGTCGGCCAAGTCGTCGAGCGAGACCGGCTCCCAGCCGGCCGCCGCCAAGCGCTCGAGCACCAACGGCGCATCGGGCGGCGGTTCCTCGTCCGGTCGCCGTTCGCCGCGGTCGGCACGCCGCACCGCCTCGGCGAACGGCAAGGTCGAGGAGCACGCCGCGGCCAAGGACGCCACCGCCGACGGCGCGCGGGTTCCGCAGGCGCCGCCCGCGGTCACGCGCGCCGCCGCGACCACCGACCTGCCCGACGACCGCTACCTCAACCGCGAGCTGTCGTGGCTGGACTTCAACGCGCGCGTGCTGGCGATGGGCGAGGACCGCTCGCAGCCGGTGCTGGAGCGGGCGAAGTTCCTGGCGATCTTCGCGTCCAACCTGGACGAGTTCTACATGGTGCGCGTGGCGGGGCTGAAGCGCCGCGAGGAGACCGGGCTGTCGGTGCGCAGCGCAGACGGGCTCACCCCGCACGAGCAGCTGGTGCGCATCGCCGCGCGCAACCAGGACCTGATGGAGAAGCTCAGCCGTGCGTTCACCGACGAGCTGCTGACGGAGCTGGAGGCCAACGGCATCCACATCCTCAAGTGGGCGGAGCTGGCCAACGCCGACCAGGCCAAGCTGACCCGCTACTTCGAGGACCACATCTTCCCGGTGCTCACCCCGCTGGCGGTGGACCCGGCGCACCCGTTCCCCTACATCTCGGGGCTGTCGCTGAACCTGGCGGTCACCGTCGCCGACCCGGACGCGGGCATCCGCCGCTTCGCGCGGGTGAAGGTGCCCGACAACGTTCCCCGGCTGATCCGGGTCGAGGCCGACCGCGAGGACGAGCGGGCCACCTTCCTGCCGCTGGAAGAGCTCATCGCCGCGCACCTGGACAAGCTGTTCCCGGGCATGCGCGTGGCCGAGCACCACATCTTCCGGGTCACCCGCAACGCCGACCTGGAGGTCGAGGAGGACCGCGACGAGGACCTCCTTCAGGCCATGGAGCGCGAGCTGGCCCGGCGCCGGTTCGGGCCACCGGTGCGGCTGGAGGTCACCGAGACGATGAGCGAGAACATGCTCGAACTCCTGCTGCGCGAGCTGGAGGTGGACTCGCACGACGTGGTCGAGGTGCGCGGGCTGCTCGACCTGTCCTGCCTGTTCCAGCTCGACAAGCTGCAGCGACCCGATCTCAAGGACGCCCCGGTCGTGCCGGCCACGCACCCCGCCTTCGCCGAGGGGCAGACCTCCAAGAGCATCTTCGCCACGCTGCGCGAGGGCGACGTGCTGGTGCACCACCCCTACGACTCGTTCTCCACCTCGGTCCAGCGGTTCATCGAGCAGGCCGCGGCCGATCCGCACGTGCTGGCCATCAAGCAGACGCTGTACCGCACCTCGGGCGATTCGCCGATCGTCAACGCGCTCATCAACGCCGCCGAGGCGGGCAAGCAGGTGGTCGCGCTGGTCGAGCTCAAGGCGCGCTTCGACGAGCAGGCCAACATCCAGTGGGCGCGCACCCTGGAGCGCTCCGGGGTGCACGTGGTCTACGGCCTGGTGGGCCTCAAGACGCACTGCAAGACCGCGCTGGTGGTGCGGCAGGAGGGATCCACCATCCGCCGCTACTGCCACCTGGGCACCGGCAACTACAACCCGAAGACCGCGCGCATCTACGAGGACCTGGGCATCCTCACCGCCTCCCCGGAGGTGGGCGCGGACCTCACCGACCTGTTCAACGTGCTCACCGGTTACGCCCGGCACGGCGACTACCGGCGGATCCTGGTGTCCCCGCAGGGCATCCGCACCGGCATCGTCGAGCGCGTGGAGGCCGAGATCGAGCGGGCCCGGCAGGGCCTGCCCTGCGGCGTGCGGATGAAGGTGAACTCGCTGGTCGACGAGCAGATCATCGACGCGCTCTACCGGGCCTCGCTGGCCGGCGTGCCGGTCAAGGTGGTGGTGCGCGGCATCTGCGCGCTCAAGGCCGGCGTGGAGGGGCTCAGCGACAACATCGAGGTGCGCTCGATCCTGGGGCGCTTCCTGGAGCACTCCCGGGTGTTCCACTTCGTCGGCATCGACGAGCACTGGCTGGGCAGCGCCGACATGATGCACCGCAACCTCGACCGCCGGATCGAAACCCAGGTCCAGGTCACCGATCCGCGCATCACCGCCCAGCTGGACGCGATGCTGGACTCCGCGCTGCACCCGTCGACCCGCAGCTGGGTGCTCAACGCCAAGGGCGACTGGGACGCCTCGCCTCAGGAGGGCGACGGCGAGCAGGTCCGCGACCACCAGACGGAGATGCTGCGCCTGCACGGCGCGAAGGTCTCCTGACCCGCAACGCCAGAACCACCCCGCAGCACAGGGAAAGATTCAGCTTGTCCGAGAACCTGCCGGCGTCCGACGTCGAAACCGCCGATCCCGCCGCGGCCCCGATCCGGGCCGCGGGCGCCGTGCTGTGGCGCGAGGGCGCCGAGGGGCCCGAGGTGGCGCTGGTGCACCGCCCCCGGTACGACGACTGGTCGCTGCCCAAGGGAAAGCTCGATCCCGGGGAGCTGGCCGCGCACGCGGCGGCCCGCGAGGTCGAGGAGGAGACCGGCTACGCCTGCGCGCTCGGCAGGCCCCTGCTCCGGGCGAGCTACCAGGTCGCCGGGCGCGCGGACGGGGCGCGGCCGAAGGTGGTCGACTACTTCAGCGCAGCGGTGCGCGACGGCGCGTTCGCGCCGAACGACGAAGTGGACGAACTGCGCTGGCTCACGCTCGACCGGGCCCGTGCGGCGCTGAGCTATCCGCAGGACGCGCGGGTGCTCGACGCATTCGCCGAGTCCCGCTCCGAGATCGCGACGGTTTTGCTCGTTCGGCACGCGAAAGCGGGTAAACGTTCCGAATGGGCCGGAGATGACGTGCTTCGTCCGCTTACCGAATCGGGCGAACGGCAACGAGATGCGTTGCATTCACTGTTGCCGTTGTTCGCCCCGTCCAGCGTCCATTCCGCGCCGCGAGTGCGCTGCGAACAAACCGTCGCCCCGGTCGCCGAAGACCTCGGAATCAAGATCGCGACCGAGGCATTGTTCTCCGAAGAGGGCTATTCCGCCGAACCGGATGCCGGGGTGCGGGCGCTGCTGAGCATCGCCGCGCGGGGCGGCACCGCGGTCGTGTCCAGCCAGGGCGGCGTGATCCCGGACCTGGTGGGCCGGTTGGCCGAGTCGGCCGGCCTGGACCTGGGCGAGGTGCACAGCCGCAAGGGCAGCGTGTGGTTCCTGAGCTTCCGGCAGGACACGCGCTCCGGGGGCAACGGCAGCGGACCGACCCCGCGGCTCGCAGCGGCCGAATACCTCGACGACCCGTTGCCCTGAGCCCGCTTCGGGCGCTGATCGCGCCGCTGAGCGGCGCGCGGGCTCGCACCCCGGGGAAGGGGCGGGGTGAGCCGGTCTCGGCGCTCTGCGGGCCGCTGAGGCCCGTTCTCCGCCGCGTCCTCGCAAACCCCGTCCCGCGGCCAAGCTCCTCGACCACCGGAACGGGCTTCGCGCTGTGAGCGGGCGGCGTCTACCCCAGCACGTGGTCAGGACGCCGCCCGCTCGGCCCACTGGTTCTCGCGGTGAGCGCGAGAGATCACTTCTTGGTGGACTTGCGCGTCGTCGTCGCCTTCTTGGCGGCCGGGCGGGTGGTCGTCTTGGCCGTCGACGCCTTGCTGGTCGAAGCCTTGGCGGTGCTGGCCCGCTTGGTCGTCGCCTTGGCCGTCGAAGCCTTGGCCGTGCTGGCCTTGCTGCCGGTGCTGGCGGTGGACGTCTTGCTGGTGGAGGCCTTCTTCGGAGCGGCCTTGGCGGTGCTGGCCTTGGCGGTCGACGCCTTGGTCGCGGCGGCCTTGGTCGTCGAGGCCTTGCTGGTGGAGGCCTTGGCGGTCGAAGCCTTCTTGGTGGCCGGGGCCTTGGCGGTGCTCGCCTTCGCCGTGGAGGCCTTGGCGGTCGAGGCCTTGGTAGTGCCGGCCTTGCTGGCGGTCGACGCCTTGCCGGTGGTGGCCTTCTTCGTCGTCGTGGTCTTCGACGCCGACGCGGTGCGCGTGGTCAGACCGCGCGTGGTGGCCGCCTTGGTGGTGGAAACGCGGGGGAGCTTGCGCTGCCCGCCCACGACTTCCTTGAACTGGGTGCCGGCGCGGAAGGCGGGAACGTTGGTCTTCTTGACCTTCACGCTCTCACCGGTGCGCGGATTGCGCGCGACCCGAGCCGCGCGAGCGCGCTTCTCGAAAACGCCGAAGCCGGTGATGTTGACCTTCTCGCCCTTGTTCACGTTGCGGACGATGATGTCAACCATGCTTTCCACGGCCTGGCTGGCGGTCTTCTTGTCGCCGATGCGGTCTGCCAGAGCCTCGATAAGTTGGGCCTTGTTCACTTCAGTCCCTCCCAGGACACAACAACGGCCCCGTTGGGCCGACTCAAAGTCAACGGTAAAGCCCCGAAGAAACAAATGCCATTCGCCACGCCTCCATTTTTCGTTGGCGCGTAGGCATTCGGGGCCCGGCAACGGGGTCCGCGCGGTGCTCGCGGCGACTGTTCGGTTGTTGGCCCGGGAGCGGGTTTTCCCTTGCGCGCCAAGGAAAAACCCGCTCACCGATCGAGTTCGCCTCAGCCCTGCGGGGCGGGCAGGGTGGCGGGCTTGAAAGTTGGCCGCCCGGCTTCAAAAGTGTCGATCGTCTCGGCGTGCCGGAGGGTCAGGCCGATGTCGTCGAGGCCTTCCAGCAGCCGCCAGGCGGTGTAGTCGTCGATGTTGAACGGCACGGTGAGGTCCTTGGCGTGCACGGTGCGTTGCTCCAGATCGACCGTCACCGAGGTCCCCGGCTCGTTCTCCAGCAGCTTCCACAGCAGCTCCACATCGGACTGCGCGACCTCGGCCGCCAGCAGCCCCTGCTTGCCCGCGTTGCCGCGGAAGATGTCGGCGAAGCGGCTGGAGATGACCACGCGGAAGCCGTAGTCGTTGAGGGCCCACACGGCGTGCTCGCGCGAGGAGCCGGTCCCGAAGTCCGGCCCGGCGACCAGCACGCTGCCGTTGGAGAAGGGTTCCTGATTGAGGATGAAGTCCTCGTCCCCGCGCCAGGCCGCGAACAGGGCGTCCTCGAAGCCGGTGCGCGCGACCCGCTTGAGGTAGACCGCGGGGATGATCTGGTCGGTGTCCACGTTGGACCGGCGCAGCGGGACGCCGACCCCGGTGTGCGTCTTGAACGGTTCCATCGTCTGCTCCTGGTGGTGGGCTCGTCAGTCGAGGTCTTCGGGCGAGGACAGGGTGCCGCGCACCGCGGTGGCGGCGGCCACCAGCGGCGAAACCAGGTGGGTGCGGCCGCCCTTGCCCTGCCTGCCCTCGAAGTTGCGGTTGGAGGTCGAGGCGCTGCGCTCGCCGGAGCTGAGCTGATCCGGGTTCATGCCCAGGCACATCGAACAACCGGCCGAACGCCATTCGGCGCCCGCGGCGGTGAAAATCTGGTCCAGGCCCTCGCTCTCCGCCTGCAGGCGGACCTTCATCGAACCGGGCACGACGAGCATCCGGGTGTCCGGGGCGACCTTGCGGCCCTCGAGCACGTCGGCGGCCGCGCGCAGGTCCTCCAGCCGCCCGTTGGTGCACGAGCCCAGGAAGACCGTGTCGACGGAGACCTCGCGCAGCGGGGTCCCCGCCTGCAAGCCCATGTAGGCCAAGGCCTTCTCGGTCGCCAGCCGCTCGCCCTCGTCGGCGATGCGCTCCGGGTCCGGCACGTTCTCGCCCAGCGGCAGGCCCTGCCCCGGGTTGGTGCCCCAGGTGACGAACGGGGTGAGCTCGTCGGCGTTGATGGTGACCTCGGCGTCGAACTCGGCGTCGTCGTCCGTGCGCAGGGTCCTCCAGTACTCCACCGCGGCGTCCCAGTCGGCGTCGCGCGGAGCGTGCGGGCGCCCCTCGAGGTACTCGAAAGTCGTTTCGTCCGGGGCGATCATGCCCGCGCGGGCGCCCGCCTCGATGGACATGTTGCAGATGGTCATGCGCGCTTCCATGGACAGCTGGCGCACGGCCTCGCCGCGGTACTCGAGCACGTAGCCCTGGCCGCCGCCGGTACCGATCTTGGCGATGACCGCGAGGATGACGTCCTTGCTCGTCACGCCCGGGCGCAGGGAGCCCTCGATGTTGACGGCCATCGTCTTGAACGGGCGCAGCGGCAGCGTCTGGGTGGCCAGCACGTGCTCCACCTCGGAGGTGCCGATGCCGAAGGCCAGCGCGCCGAAGGCGCCGTGGGTGGAGGTGTGGCTGTCGCCGCACACCACGGTGGTGCCGGGCTGGGTGAGCCCGAGCTGCGGACCGACGACGTGCACGATGCCCTGTTCGGCATCGCCCATCGGGTGCAGCCGGACGCCGAACTCCGCGCAGTTCTTGCGCAGCGTGTCGACCTGCGTCCGGGACACCGGATCGGCGATCGGCAGGTCGATGCCCGTGGTGGGCACGTTGTGGTCCTCGGTCGCGATCGTGAGATCCGGCCGGCGCACCGGGCGCCCGGCCAGGCGCAGCCCCTCGAAGGCCTGCGGACTGGTCACCTCGTGCACGAGGTGGAGATCGATGTAGAGCAGGTCGGGCTCGTGCCCCTCACCGTGGCGCACGATGTGCGCGTCCCAAACCTTCTCCGCGAGCGTTTTTCCCATCACTGCTCCCAGTCGAGCGCGCAAGACCCGGCAACGGGTCTTTCCCACAGAGTGGACTTCCCAGATATCGGGAAGTTAGTATCGGTACGTGGGACAGCATAGCGGCATCGGAGTACTGGACAAGGCAGTGGCCGTACTGCAGGCGGTGGCGACCGAACCCTGCGGGCTGGCGGAGCTGTGCGCGCGCACCGAACTGCCCAGGGCAACGGCCCACCGGCTGGCGGTGGGCCTGGAGGCGCACCGCATGTTGCGGCGCGGGTCGGACGGGCGCTGGCGTCCGGGCGCGGCGCTGGCTGAGCTGGCCGGTGGTGCGGTGGATCCGCTGCTGGAGGCGGCGTCCTCGGTCCTGCCCAAGCTGCGGGACGTCACCGGCGAGAGCGTCCAGCTCTACCGCAGGGACGGCATGCAGCGGCTGTGCATCGCAACGGCGGAGCCGCCGAGCGGTCTGCGCGACACGGTTCCGGTGGGCACTCCCCTGTCCATGACGGCGGGTTCGGGGGCGAAGGTCCTCGCGGCCTGGTCCGACCCGGCGACGCAGCGCGCGGTCCTGGCCGAGGCGGTCTTCGGCGAGCGCACGCTCATGGAGGTGCGCCGTCGCGGCTGGGCCCAGTCGGTGGCCGAGCGGGAGGCGGGCGTGGCGAGCGTCTCGGCTCCGGTGCGGGACGCGCAGGGGCAGGTCGTCGCGGCGATCTCGGTTTCCGGTCCGATCGACCGGATGGGCCGCAGGCCGGGTGCCCGCTGGGCGGCCGATCTGCTGGCGGCGGCGGAGGGGCTGCAGAACAGGCTCTAGTCCGGCGCGCGGGTCGGGAACCGCGCACCGGGTGTCACGCGGTTCCCGGCCGAACTCGCGCCCCGTCCGGGGCTGGACGGGGCAGCACGAGAAAGGGCCCGACCTGCCGGAGCAGGTCGGGCCCTTCGACGTAGTCCCGACGGGATTCGAACCCGCGCTACCGCCTTGAGAGGGCGGCGTCCTAGGCCGCTAGACGACGGGACCGCGCAACGGGGACAACTATACACACGGGCCCACCCCGGGAGAAAACCACCCCGCCATCCCCCGCACCGACCTCACTGACCAGCGAAGACCCAAAATCAACCCCGACTCACCACCCCACAACCCGACCGAACCCCACCATTGTGATGACTGCAACAAATCAAACCAAGAAGAACGCCATTCCGATGAAGAAACCAAAACCCACCCCAACAAAAGCAAAAACCCACAACCCCAACCCACGAAGCCAAGACCCCAACCCCAAACCCCGATGCGCGAAGCGCGAGACCCCCGCGATGCGCGAAGCGCGAGCCCCAACCGACGCGCGAAGCGCGAGAACCGACACGAAGCCCGACCCGACGCGCGAAGCGCGAGCCCCAAGCCACGAACGAAGCCCCAGCAAAGCCCCCAGCCCAGCAAGAGCCGACCAAGGCCCCAGCCGCGACGCTGGTCAACAACCCAGGCCGGGAACGCCCCGCCAAGCGAGGAGCAGCCCCCAGAGCAACCACCGCACCGTAGGGGGCTTGGGGGAGTCGCTCCCCCAATACGAACACGAAAAGGACCCCCGTCTGCGCATTCCGCAGACAGGGGTCCTCCATCCTTGTAGTCCCGACGGGATTTGAACCCGCGCTACCGCCTTGAGAGGGCGGCGTCCTAGGCCGCTAGACGACGGGACCACGCCTGAGAGATCACCTGAGCGACTCTCTCGCTGGGGTACCAGGACTCGAACCTAGACTAACTGAACCAGAATCAGTCGTGCTGCCGATTACACCATACCCCATTATGTCGACCGGCCAGCTTTCCCTTCCGCCGATCTCCGTGGAGTTCGGTTTCCGGATCGCTGTCCGCGCCGTTGGTGAATATATTAGACCACCGCCGGAAGGCCCTCTGCACGGGGGGTCGATTTCTGAATTTTCGCAGGTGACGCCGCTTATCGCGCGGCCAGGAGATGATCGGGGCCGCAGGCGGTGCCGAGCACCAGGTCGGCGACGAGGAGTTCGGGGAGCTCGTCGAGCCCGGTGATGGTAGGCACGTCGGCGTTCTCGCCCGGCTCGCCGTTCCGGTTGAGCCAGACGCCGTGCAGGCCGGCGCGGGCGGCGCCCTGCGCGTCGGCGCCGAGCCGGTCGCCGACGTGGACCACCTCGCCGGGCGGCAGGTCGAGGCGCTCGCACGCGGCGCGGAAGATCCGCGGGTCGGGTTTGGCGATTCCGATGTCGCCGGAGACGACGACGGCGTCGAAGTCGGCGGCCAGTCCGAGGGCGCCGAGCTTCGCGCGCTGGTAGTCGCCGGGGGCGTTGGTGACAACGGCGAGCTTGAGGCCGCTGGCGGCCAACCAGTCGAGGCAGGGCCGCACGTCGTCGAACAGGCGCCAGGCGCGCTGCATGGCGGCCATCCGGCGGGCTTCGCGGCGCGCGGCTTCGGCGCCGCCGAGGGTTTCGCCGAACGCGGCGAAGAAGGCCTGGGTGCGCTCGACGCACATGGTGTCGAATCCGACCTCGCCGGTGAGGTAGCGCGCGTAGTGCTGGTCGGTGACGCGCTGCCAGACCGGCCAGGCGCGGTCGGTGCCGAGCAGCTCCCGCAGGGCGGTGCGCGATGCGCGCTCGCCGTCGAGGAGGGTCTCGTCGAGGTCGAGGCACACGGCCTTGATGCCGGCAGGCGCGGGATTGCGGGAAGCGTCAGGCGCGAACGTCACTCCGCGAGGTTAGGTGCTGACGCATCGCGTCCGACTCGTCCATCACGGTGATAGTTGCGAGGAAAAGCGGAACCCGGTGCAACCGGATCCCGCTTTCCTTCCGTCTTGGCAGTTGGCTCGAAGTCTCGATCAGCCGCGCGCCTTGCGCAGCCGGGCCAGCGAGACGTCGCGGCCGAGCAGCTCCATGGACTCGTACAGCGGCGGCGACACGGTGCGGCCGGTCACGGCCACGCGGACCGGCGCGAAGGCCTTGCGCGGCTTGATGCCCAGGCCGTCCACCACGGCGGCCTTGAGGACCCCCTCGATGGCCTCGGTGGTCCACTCGGGCAGCACCTCCAGCGCGGAGACGGCCGCGTCGAGCACCGGCATGGCGTCCTCGCCGAGGGCCTTGTCGGCCGCGGCCTGCTCCGGTTCGAAGTCCTCGCCGGCGAACAGGAAGCCCATCATGCCCACCGCGTCGGAGAGCACGATCAGCCGCTCCTGCACCAGCGGTGCGGCGGCGCGCACGGTGGCCAGCTGCTCGTCGGTCGGCTGCGCGGGAAGCACGCCGCCGTCGATCAGGTAGGGCACGATCCGCTCGACGAAGTCGTCCGGCGCGAGCGCGCGCAGGTGCGCCGAGTTGATCGCGTCGGCCTTCTTCTGGTCGAAGCGGGCCGGGTTGGAGCTCACCCTGCCGATCTCGAAGTTCTCGACCATCTCGTCGATGCCGAACACGTCGCGGTCCTCGGAGATCGACCAGCCCAGCAGCGCCAGGTAGTTGAGCAGGCCTTCGGGCAGGAAGCCGCGGTCGCGGTGGTGGAACAGGTTGGACTGCGGGTCCCGCTTGGACAGCTTCTTGTTGCCCTCGCCCATGACGAACGGCAGGTGGCCGAACTCGGGCGTGAAGTCGGTGACGCCGATGCGCTGCAGCGCCTCGTAGAGCGCGATCTGCCGCGGGGTGGACGACAGCAGGTCCTCGCCGCGCAGCACGTGGCTGATCCGCATCAGCGCGTCGTCGACCGGGTTGGTCAGGGTGTAGAGCGGGTCGCCGTTGCCGCGCACCAGCACCGGGTCGGGGATGCTGCCCGCCGGGAAGCTGATCTCGCCGCGCACCAGGTCGGTGAAGCTGATGTCGCGGTCGGGCATCCGCAGCCGCAGCACCGGGGTGCGGCCTTCGGCGCGGAAGGCCCGCTTCTGCTCATCGGTGAGGCCGCGGTCGAAGTTGTCGTAGCCGAGCTTGGGGTCGCGGCCCGCGGCCCTGTGCCGCTCCTCGACCTCGGCGGGGCTGGAGAAGGCCTCGTAGAGCTCACCGGCTTCGAGCAGGCGCCGGGCGACGTCGTCGTAGATGTCGCGCCGCTCGCTCTGCCGGTAGGGGCCGTGGTCGCCGCCGACCTCGGGGCCCTCGTCCCAGTCGAGCCCCAGCCAGCGCAGCGCGTCGAGCAGCGCCTCGTAGGACTCCTCGCTGTCGCGGGCGGCGTCGGTGTCCTCGATGCGGAACACGAGTTTGCCCTTGTTGTGCCGGGCGAACGCCCAGTTGTAGAGGGCGGTGCGGATGAGGCCGACGTGCGGCGTTCCGGTCGGCGATGGGCAGAACCGGGCACGAACGGGCCGGTTCGCCGCTTCCTTGGCTGCGTCTTCGCTGGCTGGCGTGCTCATAACGGATTCAAGCCTAGCCAGTCGCACCGGAGGCTTGACGGCCGCACCCGCCAGGTGCATGCTGAAGTTATTCAACAGGCGTTGAAATCTGGAGGGGATCGCGATGGAGCGGACCACGTGCCTCGTCGTCGGCGGCGGGCCCGCCGGCATGGTGCTGGGGTTGCTGCTGGCCAGGTCCGGCGTCGACGTGACGGTGCTGGAGAAGCACGGGGACTTCCTGCGCGATTTCCGCGGCGACACGGTGCACCCCACAACGCTGCAGCTGCTCGACGACCTCGGCCTGGCCGAGCGGTTCGCCGAGCTGCCGCAGCGGCGCCTGGACAAGGTGCAGCTGCCGCTGGGACCCGGCGGCGAGCTGTTCACCGTGGGCGACTTCGGCAAGCTGTCGATCAAGCACAACTACATCGCGATGGTCCCGCAGTGGGACTTCCTGGACATGCTCGCCGAGGAGGGCAAGGGCGAACCGCGCTTCGCGCTGCGGATGAACACCGAGGCGACCGAGCTGATCCGGGAGAACGGCCGGGTCAACGGCGTCCGGTACCGCACCGCCGACGGCGAGAGCGGCGAGCTGCGCGCGACCATCACCGTCGCCTGCGACGGGCGGAAGTCCTTCGCGCGGGAACTGCCGGAGCTGGGGCTGCGCGACTTCCCCACGCCGATGGACGTGCAGTGGTTCCAGGTGCAGCGCAAGCCCGAGGATCCGGCGGGGGCGATCGGGTCGATCCGCGAGAGCAAGTTCCTGGTGCAGATCGACCGGGGCGAGTACTTCCAGATGGCCTCGATCATCGAGAAGGGCACGGACTCGGCCGAGCGCAGCAGGCCGATCGAGGAGTTCAACTCCGCGCTGGTGCGCCAGGTGCCGTGGCTGGCCGACCGCGAACCGGTGCGGAGCTGGGACGACGTGAAGGTGCTGCACGTGACGCTGGACCGGCTGCGCAAGTGGCACGTGCCGGGCCTGCTGTGCATCGGCGACGCCGCGCACGCGATGTCCCCGGTCGGCGGCATCGGCATCAACCTCGCGGTGCAGGACGCGGTCGCCGCCGCGCGCCACCTCGCCGAGCCGCTGCGCAGCGGTCGGCTGCGGCGCAGGCACGTCGCGGCGATCCAGTGGCGCCGCTGGCCGACGACGGCGCTGCTGCAGCGCTTCCAACGGCTCATCCACGACAACGTGGTCGCACCTGCCCTGCGCGGCGAGATCGACTTCGGGCGGCCGGCCCGTCCACCGCTGCCCGTCCGGGCCATCTCCCGGCTGCCGTTCCTGCGCAAGATCCCGCCGTACGTGCTCGCCTACGGCGCGATCAAGGAGCGCCCGCCGAAGTCCGCTCTCCGATGACCCCGCGCTCGCGCGAGATCGGCACCCGGTCGCCCTCGGCCGGGTGCCGATCTCGGGAGCGCCCTCAGGCCTGCTGGGCCGGGTTGGTCAGGGCGCCGAGACCGTCGATGGCCACGGTGACCTTCTGACCGTCGGTCATCGGCCCCACGCCCGCCGGTGTGCCGGTGAGGATCACGTCGCCCGGCAGCAGGGTCATCACCCGCGAGATCCAGGAGACCAGGCCGCCGACGCCGTGCAGCAGCTGCGAGGTCCGGGCGTCCTGCTTGACCTCGCCGTCGAGGTCGGTGCGGATCGACGCGTCGGCCGGGTCGAACTCGGTGTCGATCCACGGCCCCAGCGGGCAGAAGGTGTCGTAGCCCTTGGCCCTGGTCCACTGGCCGTCGGCCTGCTGCTGGTCGCGGGCGGTGACGTCGTTGGCGATGGTGTAGCCCAGCAGCACCTCGGTGCCGCGGGCCTCCGGGACGTCCTTGCACGGCTGCCCGACGACCGCGGCGAGCTCGCCCTCGAAGTCCACCCGCTCGGAGTTCGACGGCAACTTGATCGGCGAGTTCGGACCGGTGACCGAGGTGGAGGGCTTCATGAAGATCACCGGGTTCTCCGGCGGCTCCGAACCCATCTCGCGCGCGTGGTCGGCGTAGTTCTTGCCGACGCAGATGACCTTGGTCGGCAGGATCGGGGCGAGCAGCCGGACGTCGGCCATCGGCCACTTGCGCCCGGTGTAGGTGGGCTCGCCGAAGGGGTGCTGATCGATCTCGACCGCGACGATCTTCTCCCGCGGCGCGGCCGGATCCGGCTCCAGCGCGACGAACGACACCCCGTCGGAGTGGGCGACACGAGCCAAACGCAAGGCAAAACCTCCGGAATTCGACGTGGGACAGGCGGCGGCCGTCCACCTAGAACATACTTCGCACCACCGCCCAGCAGCGCGTTCGGGTACGGAACCCGTCAGCTCACCCCGTCCGCCTCAGTGCAGGGCCTTGTAGATCAGGGCGTCGCAGAGCGCCAGCCAGCTGGCCTCGACGATGTTGGCGTGCACGCCCACCGTGGTCCACTCCTGCTCGCCGTCGCGGGACTCGACCAGCACGCGGGTGACCGCGTCGGTGCCCGGCTCGTCGACCAGGATGCGGACCTTGTAGTCGGCCAGCTCCACCGCCTCCAGCCACGGCAGGTGCGGCACCAGCGCCTTGCGCAGCGCCGCGTCCAGCGCGTTGACCGGGCCGTTGCCCTCGGCGGTGGCGATCTCGCGCGACCCGCCCACGGTCACCCGCACGGTGGCCTCGGCCAGCACTCCCCCGTCGTCGGCGTGGTCGAGCACGACCCGGTAGGAGTCGAGCTCGAAGGGCGTCTCGAGCTCGTCGCCGGACAGCTCCCGCCGCAGCAGCAGTTCCAGCGAGGCGTCGGCGGCCTCGAAGGACCAGCCGCGCGCCTCCAGCTCCTTGACCCGCTGCACCGCGCCGCCGACCGCGTCCGGGCGCTGCGAGAGGTCCAGGCCCAGCTCGGCGCCCTTGAGCTCCAGGCTGGCGCGCCCGGCCATCTCGGTCACCAGCACCCGCATGTCGTTGCCGACCGCGGCCGGGTCCATGTGGTTGTAGAGCTCGGGGTCCACTTTGATCGCGCTCGCGTGCAGGCCGGCCTTGTGCGCGAAGGCGGAGTGACCCACGTAGGCCTGGTGGGTGTCCGGGGCCAGGTTGGCGATCTCGGCCAGCGCGTGCGAAACCCGGGTCAGCTCGGGGAGTTTGCCCTCCGGCAGCACCGGCATGCCGAGCTTGACGCCGAGGTTGCCCAGCACCGCGAACAGGTCGGCGTTGCCCGCGCGCTCGCCGTAGCCGTTGGCCGTGCACTGCACGTGCGTGGCGCCCGCCTGCACCGCGGCCACGCTGTTGGCCACCGCGCAGTCGGTGTCGTCCTGGCAGTGGATGCCCACCCGCAGCCCGGTGCGCGAGATGACCTCGGAGACCGTCTCGGCGAGCTGCAGCGGCAGCTGACCGCCGTTGGTGTCGCAGAGCACCACCACGTCGGCTCCCGCCCCGGCGGCGGCCTCCAGCACGCGCAACGAGGTGTCGGGGTCGTGGGCGTAACCGTCGAAGAAGTGCTCGGCGTCGACGAACACCCGGCGCCCGTTGTCGACCAGGTGGCGAACGGTGTCGGCGATCATCGCGCAGTTGTCGTCCACGTCGGTGCGCAGCGCGCTCTCGATGTGCCTGCGGTCCGATTTGGCCACCAAGGTCACCACCGGCGCGCGGGATTCCAGCAGCGCGGCGACCTGGGGATCTTCGTCCACCGCGATCCCGGAGCGCCGCGTCGAGCCGAAGGCGACCAGGGCGGCGTGTTCGAGGGCGAGCTCGCCCTCGGCCGCGCGCCGGAAGAACTCGGTGTCCTTGGGCAGCGCGCCCGGCCAGCCGCCCTCGATGAACCCGACCCCCAGGTGGTCCAGCAGGCGGGCCACCGCGAGCTTGTCGGTGACCGAGTAGGCGATGCCCTCGCGCTGCGCGCCGTCCCGCAGGGTCGTGTCGTAGACGTGGAAGTCGTCACCCAGAGGCGTGCCTGCCGGCTTGGTGCGGGTCACTTGGTTTCTCCCGTCGGGTTCGGCTGCGTGCGGACGTGGCGCTGCTCGGGCACAAAAAAGACCCCCCGCGGATGCGAGAGGTCAGCGCGTCGGGGTGCGGAGCTCTTCACCCGACGCGCTCGCCAATAATGATCACCCTGCGAGAGGCCACGTGCCCATGCTGCCCGCAACCGCACCGCGATGTCCACTCGTCGCGACGCAGTTCCCACGATCCGGAAGAGGCGGGAGCGCGAATCGGGCGCCTCCCCCGGCGCGGGTTCGCGGCCCGGGGAGGCGCCCGATTCCGGGAGCGCTCGGCGCGCGTCAGATCTGCGGCGCGACCTCGCGGGAGGAGACCAGGGCCGCGAGCCGGTCGCCGATGGCGAAGGTCGCGCCCGGAGCCGAGTGGTCCCGGGTGGCCAGGTCGAAGGCCACCGAGGCCTCGACCCGCTTGGACGCCTCGGCCAGACCCACGTGGTCGAGCAGCATGGCGATCGACAGCACCGCGGCGGTCGGGTCGGCCACGCCCTGCCCGGCGATGTCCGGAGCGCTGCCGTGCACCGGCTCGAACATGCTCGGGTTGCGGCGGGTGGCGTCGATGTTGCCGCTGGCCGCCAGGCCGATGCCGCCGGTGACCGCTCCGCAGAGGTCGGTGATGATGTCGCCGAACAGGTTGTCGGTGACCACCACGTCGAACCGGCTGGGGTCGGTGATCATGTGGATCGTGGTGGCGTCCACGTGCTGGTAGGCCACCGTGACGTCCGGGTACTCCAGCGAGACCTCTTCGACCACGCGCGACCACAACGACCCCGCGTGGGTGAGCACGTTGGTCTTGTGCACCAGCGTGAGGTGCTTGCGCGGCCGCGCGGCGGCGCGGGCGAAGGCGTCGCGCACGACCCGCTCCACGCCGAAGGCGGTGTTGAGGCTGACCTCGGTGGCGATCTCGTGCTGGGTGTCCTTGCGCAGCAGGCCGCCGTTGCCGGCGTACGGGCCCTCGGTGCCCTCGCGCACCACGACCATGTCGACCTCGCCGGGGTCGGCCACCGGGCTCTTCACGCCCGGGTACAGCCGCGCGGGGCGCAGGTTGACGTGGTGGTCGAGCTCGAAGCGCAGCCGCAGCAGCAGGCCGCGCTCCAGGATGCCGCTGGGCACCGAGGGATCGCCGACGGCGCCGAGCAGGATCGCGTCGTGCTGGCGGAGTTCGCCGAGCACGGACTCGGGAAGCAGCTCCCCGGTCGAGTGCCAGCGCGCGGCCCCCAGGTCGTAACGAGTGATCTCGGTGTCCGGAACCACCTCTCCGAGCACCTTGAGCGCCTCGGATGTCACCTCCGGCCCGATCCCGTCTCCGGGGATCACTGCGAGCCGCATCTACACACCTCCCGGGAACCACCCCGATCCTCGCGGGGCTCGAACTGTTGCGCCGAAGGCTACCGGCACGCGCACGAGCTTCGGCACGCCGGGCCCACCAAGTGGATGATATCTCCCGAACTGTGGGACCCCCATTCGAGTGAGAGGCCCATCGGGTCCGGGCGCGAGCAAGGGGCCGTCCCGGAGAACGGGACGACCCCTTGCTCACTCGATCGAGTTAGTCGAGGTGCGGCGTCGGACTCGGCACCTACTCTGCGACACCGCCGACACCCGCGCACGACCGCCGGTCACTCGAAGCTGACGGTGCGCACGATGGAGGCGCCGACCGCGGCGCCGATCGGCTCGAGCACGCCCTGGTCGACCGGCCGGTCGACGCGCAGCAGCATGATCGCGTTGGAGCGCTCGGTGGTCTGGCTGACCGTGGCGGCGTCGATGTTCACGCCGACCTCGCCCAGCAGCGTGCCGACCTTGCCCATCACGCCCGGGCGGTCCGGGTACTCCAGCAGCAGCACGTTGCCCTCGGCCCGCAGGTCGAAGTGCCTGCCGTTGACCTCGACCAGCTTCTCCACCTGGTTCGGGCCGGACAGCGCACCCGAGACCACGGCGGTCGAGCCGTCGGCCATGTGCGCCTTGAGCGAGACCACGCTGCGGTGGTTCGGGCTCTCCGAAGCGGTCTTGACCTCGACCTGCACGCCCAGCTCCTCGGCCAGCTGCGGGGCGTTGACGAAGGTCACCTGGCTCTCCACCGCACCGGCGAACACGCCGCGCAGCGCCGCCAGCTGCAGCACCGCGACGTCCTCGTCGGCCAGCTCGCCGCGGGCCTCCACGGTCACCGAGCTCGGCGTCTGTCCCAGCAGCGCGGCCAGGGTCTGGCCCAGCTTCTGGGTCAGCGACAGGTACGGGCGGACCTCCTCGCCGACCGCACCGCCCTGGACGTTGACCGCGTCCGGGACGAACTCGCCGGCCAGCGCCAGCCGCACCGACTTGGCCACGTCGGTGCCCGCGCGGTCCTGCGCCTCGACGGTGGAGGCGCCCAGGTGCGGGGTGACCACGACGTTGTCCAGTTCGAACAGCGGGCTGTCGGTGATCGGCTCGGACTTGAACACGTCGATGCCGGCGCCGCCGATGGTGCCGTTGCGCAGCGCGTCGGTCAGCGCGTCCTCGTCGATCAGGCCGCCGCGCGCGGCGTTGACGATGATCAGACCCGGCTTGGCCTTCTTGAGCTCCTCGGCCCCGATGAGGCCCAGGGTCTCGGCGGTCTTGGGCAGGTGGATCGACAGCGCGTCGGCGCGGGAGAGCAGCTCGTCCAGCGAGACCAGCTCGATGCCCAGCTGCGCGGCGCGCGCCTTGGAGACGTAGGGGTCGTAGGCGATCAGCTCGGTGCCGAACGCGGCCACGCGGGAGGCGAACAGCTGACCGATCTTGCCCAGGCCGACCACGCCGACGGTCTTGCCGTTGAGCTCGGTACCGGTGTAGGAGCTGCGCTTCCAGGCGCCGCCCTTGAGGCTGGCGTCGGCCTGCGCGACGTTGCGGCACACCGCGAGCAGCAGCGCCATGGCGTGCTCGGCGGCGGAGACGATGTTGGAGGTGGGGGCGTTGACCACCATGACGCCGCGTTCGGTGGCGGCCGGTACCTCGACGTTGTCGAGCCCGACGCCCGCGCGAGCGACGACCTTGAGCTTCTTGGCGGCCGAGAGGACCTCGGCGTCGACCTTGGTTGCGGAACGGACCAGCAGCGCATCGGCGTCGGC
This sequence comes from Saccharopolyspora griseoalba, assembly GCF_042665275.1. Classification (NCBI taxonomy): domain Bacteria; kingdom Bacillati; phylum Actinomycetota; class Actinomycetes; order Pseudonocardiales; family Pseudonocardiaceae; genus Saccharopolyspora; species Saccharopolyspora griseoalba. The sequence continues at coordinate 320,207 of NZ_JBHTCJ010000002.1, forward strand.
GACAGCATCGAGCAGCGCCGGCCGGTCGGTGCCGTCCACGTTGCGGATCTCCGCCTCCCCCAGGGCTTCGATCACGGACGGGGCCAGCTTCTCGGCGAGAAGGACGACAGGACGGCTTGCATTGGTCACGGGCGAACTCCAAGCGGAAGATCACGATCGGCACGACGTTGTGCCCGGACGTCGGAAGTTTAACGGGAGATTGAGAACGTGTTCACAAGGGTGTTGTCCGGATCACCACCATTCGGGTGCCATCCGGGCGACGAGCAGCTGGGCCCATCTTCCCAGATCAGGACCCCGAACGGACCTCCGATGCGCGCGGGCGGGGCGATTTCTCGCCACACCGCACCGGGCCGGGGTCGGCTCCGTGCCACCGGCTCCGGTCCGGCGCGGTGCCGGCTGCGCCGGTCCCCTACGGCTCGTCGAACTCGCCGTCCTTGGCCCCGGCGACGAATGCGTCCCACTCCTCAGGAGTGAAGACCAGAACGGGACCGCTCGGATCGGCCCCGTTTCGCATCCCCACATAGCCGTCGACGAAGGCGATCTCCACGCCCGGCTCATCGGGATCGTCGGTGCTGGTGATCCACTCAGCAGCGGAGAAGTCCAGCGCATCCCGGATATGAGCCTTGTCGTCGACGATCTCGTTCTCTGAACTCACAGTGCGTACCGTATCCCTCACTCATAGCGATTTCCCGTTGTGGGAGACCCGCCCGGGCGGAAACCTACCCACCCCCCGGACATGACGCGAGGCCCGGTGATCGGTCTCTGGCGAAACCGTTCACCGGGCCTCGGGCGCATCGCTACTACCGCGAGGAACTCACTTGTCGGTCCAGGACATCAGCGCGCGCAGCTTCTTGCCGACCTCTTCGATCTGGTGGGCGTTGCCCTCGGCCTGCAGCTTGCTGAAGTTCGGACGACCGCTCTCGTCCTCGGACACCCACTCCTTGGCGAAGGTGCCGTCCTGGATCTCGCCCAGGATCTTGCGCATCGAGTCCTTGACGTGCGAGTCGATCACGCGCGGACCCCGGGTGAGGTCGCCGTACTCGGCGGTGTCCGAGCAGGAGTACCGCTGCCCGGCGATGCCGCCCTCCCACATCAGGTCCACGATCAGCTTGAGCTCGTGCAGCACCTCGAAGTAGGCGATCTCCGGCTGGTACCCGGCCTCGACCAGCACCTCGAAGCCGTTCTGCACCAGCGCGGAGGCACCGCCGCAGAGCACGGCCTGCTCGCCGAACAGGTCGGTCTCGGTCTCCTCGGTGAAGGTGGTCTTGATGACGCCGGCGCGCGCACCGCCGATCGCCGCGGCGTAGGACAGCGCCAGGGCCTGGCCGCTGCCGGAGGCGTCCTGCTCCACGGCGATCAGGCACGGCACGCCCTTGCCGTCGACGAACTGGCGGCGGACCAGGTGGCCCGGGCCCTTCGGCGCGACCATCGCGACGTCGACGTCGGCCGGCGGCTGGATCAGGCCGTAGCGGATGTTGAAACCGTGGCCGAAGAACAGCGCGTCGCCCTGCTCGAGGTTCGGCGCGATGTCGTTGGCGTAGATCTCGCGCTGCTTGGTGTCGGGCGCCAGGATCATGATCAGGTCGGCCTCGGCGGCCGCCTCGGACGGGGTGAGGACCTTCAGGCCCTCCTCCTCGGCCTTGGCCCGGGACTTCGAGCCCTCGGGCAGGCCGATGCGCACGTCGACGCCCGAATCGCGCAGGCTCAGCGCGTGGGCGTGGCCCTGGCTGCCGTAGCCGATGATGGCGACCTTGCGGCCCTGCACGATGCCGAGGTCGGCGTCCGCGTCGTAGAAGATCTCAACTGCCATGGTGTTCTCAGCTTTTCCTTTCGGGACTTGCTCGGTCAGCGGCCGGCGGCCGCGAACCGGATGTGTCGGCCCTGTGGCGGGTGTTGGGCCATCGCGATGACGTGGCGGAGCCGCACCTCGGGCAGTTCGGTCACCGCACGGCGGTGGCCGTGATGGAACGCGGGCCACGGCCGATCGCGATCGTTCCCGACTGCACCATCTCGCGAACGCCGTAGGGTTCCAGCATTCGAAGCAGCGCGTCGAGCTTATCGACGTCCCCGGTGGCCTCGATGGTCAGCGCCTCCGGGGAGACGTCGACCACCTTGGCGCGGAACAGCTGCACGGTCTCCAGGACCTGGCTGCGCACCGAGGAATCGGCCCGGACCTTGACCAGCAGCAGCTCCCGCTGCACGGAGGCCTCGTTCTCCAGCTCCACGATCTTGATCACGTTGACCAGCTTGTTGAGCTGCTTGGTGACCTGCTCCAGCGGCTGGTCGCCGACGGCGACCACGATCGTCATCCGGGAGATCTCCGGGTGCTCGGTCGGGCCGACCGCGAGCGATTCGATGTTGAAGCTGCGGCGGGAGAAGAGCCCGGAAACCCGAGCCAGCACACCCGGGACGTTCTCCACCAACACGCTCAGCGTGTGTCGGGTCATCGGCGCGCTCACCCCTCGTCCTCGTCGAAAAGCGGGCGGATACCGCGCGCCGCCATGATCTCGTCGTTGCTGGTGCCGGCGGCCACCATCGGCCACACCTGGGCGTCCTTGCCCACCACGAAGTCGATCACGACCGGTCGGTCGTTGATCTCCATAGCCCGCTGGATGACGCTGTCGACGTCCTCTTTGGACTCGCACCGCAGGCCCGCGCACCCGTAGGCGTCGGCCAGCAGCTTGAAGTCCGGGATGCGGTGCTTGTGGGTGCCGAGGTCACTGTGTGAGTAGCGCTCGGCGTAAAACAGGTTCTGCCACTGCCGGACCATACCCAGGTTGCCGTTGTTGATGACGGCGACCTTGATGGGGATGTTCTCGATGGCGCAGGTGGCGAGCTCCTGGTTGGTCATCTGGAAGCAGCCGTCGCCGTCGATGGCCCACACGGTGCGGTCGGGGACCCCGGCCTTGGCGCCCATCGCGGCGGGAACCGCGTAGCCCATGGTCCCGAGGCCGCCGGAGTTGAGCCAGGTCCGCGGCTGCTCGTAGCCGATGAACTGGGCGGCCCACATCTGGTGCTGGCCCACGCCGGCGGCGTAGACGGCCTCCGGTCCGGCGATCGCACCGAGGCGCTCGATGACGTACTCCGGCGACAGGGTCCCGTCAGCGGGCTCGGCGTAGCCCAGCGGGAAGCGGCCGCGGACGTCGTCGAGGTAGGACCACCACTGCTCGAGCTCCAGCGCGCCGTGCTCGGCGGCCGCGGTCTCGTAGGCGTCGATGAGCTCGCCGATGACGTCCTTGCAGTCCCCGACGATCGGCACGTCGGCGTGCCGGTTCTTGGAGATCTCGGCCGGGTCGATGTCGGCGTGCACGACCTTGGCGTCCGGCGCGAAGGAGGACAGCTGGCCGGTGACCCGGTCGTCGAACCGGGTGCCCAGCGCGATCAGCAGGTCCGAGCGCTGCATCGCGGCCACCGCCGCGACGGTGCCGTGCATGCCCGGCATGCCCAGGTGCTGCGGGTGCGAGTCGGGGAACGCGCCGCGCGCCATCAGCGTGGTGACCACCGGGATCCCGGTGCGCTCGGCGAGCTGGCGGAGCTCGGCCTCGGCCTCGGCCTTGATCACGCCACCGCCGACGTAGAGCACCGGCTGCGTGGCCTCGACCATGAGCTTGGCGGCCTCGCGGACCTGCTTGCCGTGCGGCTTGCTGGTCGGGCGGTAGCCGGGCAGCTTCATCTCCGGCGGCCAGGAGAAGGACATGGTGGCCTGCTGGACGTCCTTGGGGATGTCGACCAGCACCGGGCCGGGGCGGCCGCTGTTGGCGATGTAGAACGCCTCGGCGATCGTGCGCGGGATGTCCTCGGGGTCGGTGACCAGGAAGTTGTGCTTGGTGACCGGCAGCGTGATGCCGCAGATGTCGGCTTCCTGGAAGGCGTCGGTGCCGATCAGGCCGGTGGCCTGCTGCCCGGTGATGGCCACGACGGGAACCGAGTCCATGTGCGCGTCGGCGAGCGGGGTGACCAGGTTGGTCGCGCCCGGTCCGGAGGTCGCCATGCAGACCCCGACCTTGCCGGTGGCCTGGGCGTATCCGGTGGCGGCGTGGCCGGCGCCCTGCTCGTGACGAACCAGCACGTGCCGGACCTTCTCGGAGTCGAGCAGCGGATCGTAGGACGGGAGGATGGTGCCGCCCGGAATCCCGAAGACGACCTCGCAGCCCGCGGACTCCAGCGAGCGGACCAGGGCGTGCGCGCCGGTCATCTTCACTGGGGCACCGCTCGGCGGCGCAGGCTTGGGTCGGCGTCCCGGCGGCGGGGCCGGAACCGGGTTTTGCCTGGTGTTGGCGCTGGTCATCGGGTCTGCCTCAAGGTCGGTTGTTGGGCTGGACACGAAAAAACCCCCGCGGACCACAGACAGGTCCCACGAGGGTTGGCGCGTCGACGCTGCGAACTTCCTAGGCGTCGACGCGCCGGGGAAGTACGAGAATGTCGTGCAGTCGCAGCATGGCCCGAACGTTAATCAACGCCAGGATCGGCGTCAAACAATCCGAGACGGCCGTCTCGCATGCTGGACACCCGTTCGGGGGAAAGCGCATCGCGGCCTCGATCGTCCGCGCAGCTCAGCAAGGCTGTTCCGGGCCGCGCCGGGCCGGATGTGACGCGCACCGCTCTCGCCGTCCCAGCGCGCGGACAGGGTGCGGCGCGGTTTCCGGCGGGTGAGACCATCGGTTCGTGAGCGAGACATCTCCCGAGGCCGGTCAGGCCGCACCCGAGCCGACCGAGTCCGCCGCAGAGCAGGCGTCCGCACCGCGGTCGCTGACCTTCCGCGTCACCCGCGTGCACCTGGTGTTCGTCGCCGCGCTGATCATGTTCATCACGCCGGTGGCCACCATGGCCGGAGGCCCCTGGCTGCTGCTCTACCTGATCCCGCTGGTGCTGGCGTGGTGGGTGATCCGCACCGGGACCACCGTCGACGCCGAGCAGGTCCGCGCGCGAACCGCGCTGGGCAGCACCCGCTTCGGCTGGGACGAGCTGTCCTCGCTGCGGCTCCACGAGAACCGCTGGATCAAGGCCGTGCTCACCTCGGGCAAGGAGGTGCGGCTGCCCGCGGTGCGGGTCCGCGATCTGCCAGGACTGGCCGCGATCAGCGGCGGCAGGCTGACCGACCCCACCTCGCAGGAGTAATGTCGGGTCGCCGCCGCGCTCCGCGCCCACAAGGCACCGGAGCCGACGGCGCCGGTGCCTGCCCCACCACGCCGACGGAGCAGCGACCGGATCCGCCGCGGCCAGAAAGTCGCCCTGGTTCTCCTCGCCGCACCGCCAGCAGGACGAGTCCAACTTCATCTTCGAACCGACGGGGTGAGGCCGATGCGTCAACCGCATCCGGACCCGACGGCCCGCAACGGCGCAGCCGCCGGCCCACCTCGGCAGCTCGCACCGTAAGCACTCATTGAGAAGGTCCCTATGCCGCAGCTGCGTTCCCGAACGACCACACACGGACGGAATGCCGCAGGCGCCCGTTCGCTGTGGCGCGCCACCGGGATGACCGACGACGACTTCGGCAAGCCGATCGTCGCCATCGCCAACTCCTACACCCAGTTCGTGCCCGGCCACGTGCACCTGCGCGACCTCGGCGACGTGGTGGCCGAAACCGTGCGGGAAGCCGGCGGTGTGCCGCGCGAGTTCCACACGATCGCGGTCGACGACGGCATCGCGATGGGGCACAGCGGCATGCTCTACTCGCTGCCCTCGCGCGAGATCATCGCCGACTCGGTGGAGTACATGGTCAACGCGCACCAGGCCGACGCGCTGGTGTGCATCTCCAACTGCGACAAGATCACCCCGGGCATGCTCAACGCCGCGATGCGGCTCAACGTCCCGACGGTGTTCGTCTCCGGCGGTCCGATGGAGGCCGGCAAGGCCGTGGTCGTCGAAGGCGTCGCCCAGGCCCCGACCGACCTGATCACCACCATCGCCGCCTCGGCCAACTCCGCGGTCGACGACGCCGGGCTCAGCGAGGTGGAGCGCTCGGCCTGCCCGACCTGCGGTTCCTGCTCGGGCATGTTCACCGCCAACTCGATGAACTGCCTCACCGAGGCGCTGGGACTGGCGCTGCCGGGCAACGGCTCGACGCTGGCCACCCACGCCGCGCGCCGCCAGCTGTTCGAGGAGGCCGGCCGCACCGTGGTGCGCATCGCCAAGCGCTACTACGGCGAGGACGACGAGTCGGTGCTGCCGCGCTCGGTGGCCAACGAGAAGGCCTTCCAGAACGCGATGGCGCTGGACATGGCGATGGGCGGTTCCACCAACACGGTGCTGCACACGCTGGCCGCCGCGCAGGAGGGCGAGATCGACTTCGACCTCGACGACATCGCCGAGACCAGCAAGCGGGTGCCCTGCCTGTCCAAGGTCGCGCCGAACTCCGACTACCACATGGAGGACGTGCACCGGGCCGGCGGAATCACCGCCATCCTGGGCGAGCTGGACCGCGCGGGCCTGCTGCACCGCGACGTCTCCTCGGTGCACAGCGCCAGCCTCACCGAATGGCTGTCGAAGTGGGACATCCGCGGCGAGTCGCCGACGCAGCAGGCGCTGGAGCTGTTCCACGCCGCGCCGGGCGGTGTGCGCACCACCCAGGCCTTCTCCACCGAGAACCGCTGGTCCTCGCTGGACACCGATGCCGAGAACGGCTGCATCCGCTCGGTCGAGCACGCCTACACCGTCGACGGCGGGCTGGCGGTGCTCAAGGGCAATCTCGCCGAGGAGGGCGCGGTGATCAAGGCCGCGGGCATCGACGAGGAGCTCTGGCACTTCCAGGGTCCCGCGCGGGTCCTGGAGAGCCAGGAGCAGGCCGTCTCGGCGATCCTGAACAAGGAGGTCCAGCCGGGCGAGGTCCTGGTCATCCGCTACGAGGGCCCGGCTGGCGGCCCCGGCATGCAGGAGATGCTGCACCCGACGGCGTTCCTCAAGGGCGCGGGGCTCGGCAAGCAGTGCGCGCTGATCACCGACGGCCGCTTCTCCGGCGGCTCCTCGGGCATCTCGGTCGGGCACATCTCCCCCGAGGCCGGCGGTGGCGGCACCATCGGGCTGGTCGAGAACGGCGACCAGATCCTCATCGACGTCCACGAGCGCAAGCTGGAGCTGCTCGTCGAGCCCGAGGTGCTGGCCGAGCGCCGGGACAAGATGGAATCCAGCGAGCACCCGTGGCAGCCGGTCGGCCGCGAGCGCAAGGTCAGCACCGCGCTGCGCGCCTACGCCAAGCTCGCGACCTCGGCCTCCTACGGCGCGGTCCGCGACATCAGCAAGTGATCGCGCGGCCCCCGGTGGAGCCGGCGCGGGAGTCACCGCCGAGGTGACCACCCGCAACGGCCGAGCCGCCGGCCCGCCGCCGTCGAAGAACGGGCCCCGCGTTCGCCGCGGGGCCCGTTCTTCGCGCGTGGCCGGTCAGGGGCGGTAGAACAGCAGGGTGACCGCGGTCACCGCGCCCGCGGCGACCAGCAGGAAGAAGAAGCCGAAGCCGAGCGGGCGGCGGAACCACACCCGCCCGTAGTCCAGGGCCACCCGTCCGGGCCCGGTGAACAGCAGCGCCAGTCCCATCGCGCCGAGCACGGCCTCGAACTCGAAACCGCCGTCGGCGTTGAAGAACCCGGCTCCCTGCTTGGCGAACACCGCGCTGGCCATCACGCCGAGCACCCCGGCCGCGGCGGCCGGGGTGAACAGACCCAGCACCAGCAGCGCACCCGCGCCGAGCTCGGTTCCACCGGTCACCAGCGACAGGATCGCGCTCTGCTCGAAGCCCATCTTGCTCAGGCTCTGGGCGAACCCGTCGGGGCCGGGACCGCCGAACGCGCCGAAGAGCTTCTGCGCACCGTGCAGCAGGAAGATCCCGCCGAGCGCGAAGCGCAGCGCCAGCAAACCGAGATCGGTGCCCGCGTTCCAGGCGAACATCTTCCGGTGCTTCTCCACGATCTCGTCGTGGTAGCCGGAATCACCGTCGACTCCGCCGACCAGCGAGGTGGCTTCCGCGTCGGTGTACTCGTGGTCCTCGTCGTAGTAGTTGTTGTACTTCGCGCCGGGGCCCTGGGTGCTCGTCGTGGGACCCGCGGCACCTCGCGCTCGCGGTCGCTGCGCGTGCGCGCCGTAGTCGCGATCGTCGGGGTAGCCGCCCGCACCGCCAGGGCGATCGTCGTGAGTCTTCACGCCGGTGGAGGCTAAGGCATCTCACCCCATCGTGCGAGTTTTTCTCCCGAAGCTTCCCCAGGCGTGATTCGTTTGATACCCGACTTCGGGCATTCGTGGAAAATGGCGGGATGGAAGGCCCCGTGTTCGCCGCGTCGAGCTCCCCCGCACCCGATGTTTCCGCTGTTGGAACGCGCTCCGGCGCGGAGTTCGAGCACGGCGCCAGCGCCGACCGAGCGGTGCTGATGTGCCCGGAACTCGTTTCGGCCGCGGAATTGCTGCCGGTGGATTGCCCCGCGCGCGTGCTGAATTGGTCGCCGCAGCGCAATTCCACCATCGACGAGCACGTGGCCGACGCGGTGGCGGCCCTCGACGCGGCGGAATTGCCCGACTGCGTGGTGACCGCGTGGTCCGGCGGCACCGCGGTGGCCGTGGAACTCGCCCGCAGGCACCCGGATCGCATCCGCGGGCTGCTGCTGCTCGCCGGCCCGCCGACCGCCGGCGCCGAGCTGCTGCTGGAGTGCTGCGGGGTGCCCCCGCTCGCGCGCCGCGCACTGGCCGCCGGTGGCGGCGCTTGGCTGCGCGCGGCGGGTGGCGCGCTGCGGTCGGCCACCGCGCGCGTGCCGGTCCCCCAGCTCACCGCCCGGCTGCTGGCGCGCACCGGACTGCTGCCCGAGGGCGAGGCCACCGCTGCCGCGCTGGGCGGGCTGATCCAGCACGACTGGCTCGGCCACCTGGAGATGGCGCTGGCCTGGAGCGCCGCGACGCGTCCTGGACCGGCCGGGCTCACCTGCCCGGTGACCCTGCTGGCCGGGCGGTACGACCCGCTGGCCGAACCGCGCGGCCTGGCCAGCGCGATCGGCTCGCTGCCGCAGGCGAGGATCCGCTTCCTCGACACCGGACACCTCGTCCCGCTGGAAGCTCCCCAGGAGGTCCGCGCCGAGCTCGACCTGCTGCTCCGCCGCGCCCGGGCGGTGGACTGCGCCCGCCTGGGCCTGGAACCACCACCGCCCGCCATCCCGCGCATCCGCATCCCGGTCTCGCCCGGGCGCCAGCAGCGCCGCAGAACGCTGCACCCGCCCGAATGAGCCATCGGCCGCCCGGGCTCACCCCGGGTTCACCGCGGGATCGTTAAGGTCGGGGCGTGGGTATGGGTCGTTCCGGATCGCTCCGGCTGGGCGCGCTGGTCGCGCTCGGTGCGCTGCTCGCCGGGTGCGCGCAGTTCCCCGACGAGCACACCAGGCCGTGGTCCGCGCAGCCGTCGCTGACCCCGCAGGCCGGCCCGCAACCCGAGATCGAGGGCTCGATGCCCACACCGGGCTCGGAGGCGCCGCAGCCGCCCGGACCCGCGCAGGTCGTGGGCTGCCAGGACCCGAGCCCGTCCGTGGTGGCGACCTGCCTGAACCCGATCGGCGCGGTCGCGGTGCTGCCCGACGGGCAGAGCGCGCTGGTCGGCGAACGCACCACCGGGCGCGTGCTGCGCGTGCGGCAGGGCTCCGAACCCGTCGAGGTGGCCCGGATCCCGGTCGACCCCGCCGGAGGGGGCGGGCTGACCGGCCTGGCGCTGTCGCCCTCCTACGCCGAGGACGAGCTGTTCTACGCCTACGCCAGCACCGGCGGCGAGAACCAGGTCGTGCGCATCGCCGCCGGCGACCGGCCGAAACCGGTGCTGTCCGGCATCCCGCACGGCCCCAGCGGGAACGCCGGCGCGCTGATCGACGACGGCAAGGGCGCGCTGCTGGTGGCCACGGGCAACGCGGGCGACCCCGCGAAGGCCGCCGATCCGCACTCGCTGGCGGGCAAGGTGCTGCGCATCGACGGCTTCGGCGCACCGGCGGAGGGCAACCCGACCACCGGGTCGGCGGTGGTCAGCTCCGGGCTGGCCGACCCCAGCGGGATGTGCGGCACCCCTGGGCTCGGCACGTTCTGGGTCACAGACCGCAACGGCGGCCAGGACGCGCTCTACCGGATGCGCCCCGGCGAGCCGCTCGGCGAACCCGCCTGGACCTGGCCGGACTCCCCCGGCGTCTCCGGTTGCGCCGCCGACCCCGGCACCGTGGTCGTCTCGCTGCGCGAGGCCGCCGCGCTCTACACGCTGCACCCCGCCGCCGACGGCACGTTCACCGGCCAGCCGAGCAAGGTCATGGAGAACTCCTTCGGCCGCTTCTCGGCGGCCACCCTCGCCCCGGACGGCCTGGTCTGGCTGGGCACCAGCAACAAGGACGGCGGCAGCCCGATCTCCAGCGACGACCGGGTCCTGCGCATCGAACCGCCCACCGGCGGCTCGGCGGGCAAGGACTGAGCAGGGGAACCTTCCGGTCACCGCGCGGCGGCCGTCCCAGCTCAGTACCCGGCGGTCAGGACCGGCTGCTCGGACACGACCGCACCGTCCTGGGTGATCACCAGCTCCTCGGGGCTGATCGTGTAGACGTAGCCGTCGTTGCTGGCGGTCTGGTACGCACCGCCGCCGACGTGGTGGGCGGGCAGCGCGATCGACCCGGACTGGCTGCTGCCGTAGTAGTAGACCTGGCCCGCCTCCGAGCAGAGCTGCACGCTGGACTGCTGGGTCTGGTACCCGGCGAAGCAGCCCGACGGAGCGCTCGGCGCGATCTCCGGCGTTCCGCGGCCGATCCCGGGTGGCTGCGGCACCGTCTCGGTCACCGTGCTCGGCGGAGGTGGTGGGGCCGGCGGGGTCGGCTGGACCTGGTAGGTCGCGAACCACCCGCACGCCGACACCGCGGATGCTCCGAGGAGGGTGGCCACCAGCAAGACCGTGCGCGCCATGATCCTCGCCCCCAGACCTCGGCACTCCGCCGCGACGCGCCAAGCGTGCGCCGCCGCGCCGCGATCCGGCAGAGGCGAAAGGCCCGGGGCCTGCCGCATCGAGGCCCCGCTGCGGTGAGCGGGGGAACCGTTCTGTCAGCGCGACGAAGGGAACCTTCCTGCTACCCGCAAGAAGAACGCCCCCTCCCAGCTGGGAGGGGGCGTTCTCGAAACGAGCTCACTGGCCGCAGGCCGCCAGGACGAGTTCCCGGACCCGCTTCGCGTCGGCCTGGCCCTTGGTGGCCTTCATGACCGCGCCGACCACGGCGCCTGCCGCCTGCACCTTGCCGCCGCGGATCTTCTCGGCGACGTCGGGCTGCGCGGCGAGGGCCTCGTCGACCGCCTTCTGCAGCTCGGAGTCGTCGGAGACGACCTCCAGGCCGCGGGCCGCGACGACCTCGTCCGGCTCGCCCTCGCCCTCCAGCACGCCGTCGACGACCTGGCGAGCCAGCTTGTTGGTCAGCTTGCCCTCGCCCACCAGCGCGACGACCCTGGCCACCTGCTTCGGCGTGATCGCCAGGTCGGCCAGCTCCACGCCGCGGGTGTTGGCCTGCTGCGCCAGGTAGGCCACCCACCAGGAGCGGGCCTCGCCCGGGGTCGCGCCCGCGTCCACGGTCTCGGCGATGAGCTCCAGCGCACCGGCGTTGACCAGGTCGCGCAGCTCCTCGTCGGACAGGCCCCACTCATCCTGGGCGCGCTTGCGGCGCTCCCACGGCAGCTCGGGCAGGGTCTTGGACAGCTCGTCGACCCACTCGCGCGAGGGCGCGATCGGGACCAGGTCGGGCTCCGGGAAGTACCGGTAGTCCTCCGAGGTCTCCTTCTTGCGGCCCGACGAGGTCGACCCGGTGGACTCGTCGAAGTGCCGGGTCTCCTGCAGGATCTCCCCGCCGGAGGACAGCACCGCGGCGTGCCGCTGCATCTCGAAGCGCACCGCGCGCTCCACGCTGCGCAGCGAGTTGACGTTCTTGGTCTCGGTGCGGGTGCCGAACTCCGCCGAACCCTTGGCCATCAGCGAGACGTTCGCGTCGCAGCGCAGCGAGCCCTGGTCCATCCGCACGTCGGAGACGCCCAGCGCGCGCAGCAGGTCGCGCAGCGCGGTGACGTAGGCGCGGGCGACCTCGGGGGCGCGCTCACCGGCACCGGTGATCGGCTTGGTCACGATCTCGATCAGCGGCACGCCGGCCCGGTTGTAGTCCAGCAGCGAGTGGTCCGCGCCGTGGATCCGACCGGTGGCGCCGCCGCGGTGCAGCGACTTGCCGGTGTCCTCCTCCATGTGCGCGCGCTCGATCTCGACCCGGAAGGTCTCGCCGTCGTCGAGCACCACGTCGAGGTAGCCGTCGTGCACGATCGGCTCGTCGTACTGCGAGGTCTGGAAGTTCTTCGGCATGTCCGGGTAGAAGTAGTTCTTCCGGGCGAACCGGCACCACTCGGCCACCTCGCAGTTGAGCGCTAGGCCGATCCGGATGGCCGACTCGACGGCCTTGCCGTTGACCACCGGGAGCGCACCCGGGAGCCCGAGGCACACCGGGCAGACCTGGGTGTTGGGCTCGGCGCCGAACGCGTTGGCGCAGCCGCAGAACATCTTGGTCCTGGTGGACAGCTCGACGTGGACCTCCAGGCCCAGCACCGGGTCGTACTCGGCGACGACCTCGTCGAAGTCCATGATCTCCGCGACGGCGGTCACTGGTCGTCACTCCCCTTGCGCAGCGCACGCACCGCCAGGGCGGTGCCGGTGACCAGGCCGAGCGCGGTGATGATCGCGTCGGCCAGCTCGAGCTTGTCGTTCTTCTCGCGGGCCGACTTGATGCTCTGCTTGAGCCCGAACGCCGCCGACACCACGGAGGCGAGCTGGAACACGGCCTTCAACTTGGGGTTCATCACGCGACCTCCTGGACGGCGAGCTGGGGAACGCGGTCGAGCAGCGGGCCGCCCTGGTCCGCGTCGCGCGCGGACTCGTAGGCGGCACCGACCCGGTAGAGCCGGTCGTCGGCCATCGCCGGGGCCATGATCTGCAGGCCGACCGGCAGGCCGTCCTCATCGGACAGCCCGCAGGGAACGCTCATGGCGGCGTTGCCCGCCAGGTTCGACGGGATGGTGCACAGGTCGGCGAGGTACATCGCCATCGGGTCGTCGACGCGCTCGCCGATCTTGAAGGCGGTGCTCGGCGTGGTCGGCGAGACCAGCACGTCGACCTGCTCGAAGGCGGTGGCGAAGTCGCGGGTGATCAGCGTACGCACCTTCTGCGCCTGCCCGTAGTAGGCGTCGTAGTAGCCCGAGGACAGCGCGTAGGTGCCGAGCATGATGCGGCGCTTGACCTCCGGGCCGAAACCGGCCTCGCGGGTCAGCGACATGACCTCCTCGGCGCTGCGCTCGCCGTCGTCGCCGACGCGCAGGCCGTAGCGCATGGCGTCGAAGCGGGCCAGGTTCGAGGAGGCCTCGCTCGGCGCGATCAGGTAGTAGGCCGGCAGCGCGTAGTCGAAGTTCGGGCAGGAGACCTCGACGACCTCGGCGCCCAGCTCGGACAGCTGCGCGACGGCCGCGTCGAAGGCCCGCTGCACGCCCGACTGGTAGCCCTCGCCGGCGAGCTCGCGGACCACGCCGACCTTCACGCCGCTCAGGTCGCCGGTGGCGCCTCGCTTCGCGGCCTCGACGACCTGCGGCACCGGCTGGTCGATCGAGGTGGAGTCCATCGGGTCGTGCCCGGCGATGACCTCGTGCAACAGCGCCGCGTCCAGCACGGTGCGGGCGCACGGGCCCGGCTGGTCCAGCGACGAGGAGAACGCGACCAGGCCGTAGCGGGAGACGCCGCCGTAGGTGGGCTTGACGCCGACCGTGCCGGTCACCGCACCCGGCTGGCGGATCGAACCGCCGGTGTCGGTGCCGATGGCCAGCGGGGCCTCGAACGCGGCCAGCGCCGCCGACGAACCGCCGCCGGAGCCGCCCGGGATGCGCTCGGTGTCCCACGGGTTGCGGGTCGGGCCGTAGGCCGAGTTCTCGGTCGACGAGCCCATCGCGAACTCGTCCATGTTGGTCTTGCCCAGCACGACCACCCCGGCTTCGCGCAGCCGGCGGGACACCGTCGCGTCGTAGGGCGGGACCCAGCCCTCGAGCATCTTGGAGCCGACGGTGGTGGGCATGTCGGAGGTGGCCAGCACGTCCTTGAGCGCCAGCGGCACCCCGGCCAGCGGCGAGGCGGCCTCGCCCGCGGCCCGGTCCTCGTCGGCCCTGGCGGCGGCGGCCAGCGCGCCCTCGGCGTCGACGTGCAGGAAGGCGTTGATCTTCGGGTCGACGGCGGCGATGCGGTCCAGGTGGGCCTGGGTCGCCTCGACCGACGTGACCTCGCCCGCCGCCAGCTTGGCGGCGAGTTCGGAGGCGGTCAGCCCGGTCAGGCCACCGCTGTTCTCGGTCGAGCTCATCAGGCCTCCTCGCTCAGGATCCGCGGCACGCGGAACCGGTCCTCTTCGGCCGCAGGCGCCGCAGCGAGCGCCTGCTCGCGCGTCAGGCCCTGGCGAACCTCGTCCTCGCGGAAAACGTTGGTCACCGGAACGGCGTGCGACGTGGGCGGGATGTCGTCCGCAGCGACCTGCCCCACCTTCGCCACCGCATCGAGGATCTGGTCGAGCTGGCCGGCGAAGGTGTCGAGCTCGGCCTCGGTGACGGCCAGCCGCGCCAGGCCGGCGAGGTGTGCGACCTCGTCGCGGGAGATCTTGGACACTGCGAAGGCTCCCTGGTCATGTCCGGTTTCAGGTACGTCTCAGTCTATGGCTGGGCCGCAGCCGGGCGACCAGGGGGCACGCCGACCTGCGGGAGCGCGGCCGGGCGCGTCGCGCGTGATCGGCACCACGGCGCGTAACTCGCCGAAACGGCTGGTCGTTCCACTGCGCGGACGGTTGTAGCAGAGTGACTACGAAGCGTCTGACACAATTTCGAAGGTTGGTTCCTCGCACGAGCGGCCGCCCGGTGCGCGGCCCGTGCGCCTGTGAAAAGCGTGGCCGGCAAGGTGTCGCGCACGAAACTGGAGGCGTTGAGTCCGGTGTCCTTCCTCGTCCGGGTGCAGATACCGGATCGACCCGGCAATCTCGGGTCGGTGGCGAGCGCGCTCGGTGAGATCGGCGCCGACATCCTCAGCGTGGTCGTGGTCGAACGGGTCGGCGGCAAGGCCATCGACGACCTGGTCGTGGAGCTGCCCTCGGGGCGCCCGCCGGACGTGCTGATCACCGCCGCCGAATCCATCGACGGCGTCGAGGTCGACGCCGTGCGCCCCTACGCCGGCGTGCTGGACACCCATCGCGAGCTGGAGCTGGTCGAGGAGATCGCCGCCGAGCCCGGCCGCGGGCTGCAGATCTTCGCCGAAGGCGTGCCCAAGATCATCCGATCGGGTTGGGCGATCGTGTTCGGCCACCGCTCCGGCGGCGCCGAGCAGCTGGCCGCCAGCACCTCCGCCCCGCAGGAGGGCTACCTGGAGCTGCCCTGGCTGCCGCTGCCGCGCGCGGCGATCCTCGACGGCGACGAGACCTGGGTGCCCGACACCTGGAAGGAGCTGGGCACCGAGCTGGCCGCCACCCCGATCGGCAAGCCCGACCGGGTCCTGCTGGCGGGGCGCCCCGGCGGCCCCCAGTTCCGCACCGCGGAACTCGCCCGCCTCGCCCACCTCGCGGGCATCGTCGCAGTGGTCCTGGACAGCTGACGGGGTTCCCGACGCGCCGCGGTACGTCGGGAACCCCCGCTCGAGGGCGATTCGCCCCTACAGGTCCAGGTAGTAGCCGAGCAGGTGGATGTCCTCGGTCGGCGACCAGTCCCGCTCGGGAAGCCGCTGGAAGCCCATCCGCTCGTAGAGCCCGCGCGGAACCACGGCCCGCTCCTGCACGCACAGCACCACGCGCGCGAACCGCTCGGCGCGGGCCCGTTCGAACACCGCGTCCACCAAGGCGCGCCCGACGCCGCGCCCGGCGGCCTGCGGGGCCACCGCCAGCATCCGGAACTCCAGCTCGTCGTCCCGAGCGATCTCCGAGTACCGGCCACCGGGGCGGACCAGGGTCACGGTGCCCACCGGCTTGTCCCCGTCGAGGGCCACCAGCAGCTCGGCCTCGGCCGCGCGGTCGGCGGCGTTGCGCAGCACCGAGTAGTAGGAGCCGTCGGCCGGGATGTTGTCGGCCTCCTCGTAGGCGCTGACCGAGATCTCCCCGATGATCGGGTGCTCCTCCGGCCGGGCCAGGCGAATCGTCGTCATGCGGCGATCCTGCCAGCCCGCACCGACCGAACTCGACGCGTTTTCTACTCCTCGGCGGGCAGCGCGTGCTCGACGGCCGCGTCGGGCCCCTCGTCGAGCAGCACCTGGAACCCGTCCTCGTCGAGGACCGGCACCTTGAGCTGCATGGCCTTGTCGTACTTCGAGCCCGGAGCGTCCCCGACGACCACGAACGCGGTCTTCTTCGACACCGACCCGGCGGCCCGGCCGCCGCGGGCCATGATCGACTCCTTGGCCTCGTCCCGGGAGAACTGCTGCAGGGAACCGGTGACGACGATGGACATGCCCTCGAGCGTGCGCGGGATGGACTCGTCGCGCTCGTCGGCCATCCGCACACCGGCTTCCCGCCACTTGCGCACGATCTCGCGGTGCCAGTCCACCGCGAACCACTCGCGCACAGCACCGGCGATGGTCGGGCCCACGCCGTCCGCGGCGGCGATCTCCTCCTCGGAAGCGGCCTCGATGCGCTCCAGCGAACCGAACTCGCGGGCCAGCGCCTGCGCCGCGGTCGGCCCCACGTGACGGATGGAGAGCCCCACCAGCACCCGCCACAGCGGCTTGTCCTTGGCAGCCTCGAGGTTGTGCAGCAGCTTGGTGCCGTTGGCCGAGAGGTTGCCCTCCTTGGTGGTGTAGAGCGAGGTCTGCAGCAGCTTGGCCTCGTCCAGGTCGAAGAGGTCTCCCTCGTCGCCGACCACCCCGGCCTCCAGCAGGGCGCTCGCACCCTCGTAGCCGAGCGCGTCGATGTCGAGCACCTTGCGGCTGGCCAGGTAGAAGAGGCGCTCGCGCCGCTGGCCCGGGCAGCCCTGGGCGTTCGGGCAGCGCAGGTCGACGTCGCCCTCCTTCTGCTTGGCCAGGGCGGTCCCGCACTCGGGGCAGGCCGCGGGCATGACGAACTCGCGCTCCTCGCCGGTGCGCACGTCGACCACCGGGCCGAGCACCTCGGGGATGATCTCGCCGGCCTTGCGGATGACCACCCGGTCGCCGATGAGCACGCCCTTGCGCCGGACCTCGTCGGCGTTGTGCAGGGTGGCCATGGCCACCGTGGTCCCGGCGACCTTGACCGGCTCCATCACCGCGAACGGCGTCACGCGGCCGGTGCGGCCCACGTTGACCTCGATGCTCCGCAGCCGGGTGGTGGCCTGCTCCGGCGGGTACTTGTAGGCGATCGCCCAGCGGGGCGCCCGCGAGGTGGCGCCCAGGCGCCGCTGCAGCGACACCTGGTCCACCTTGATCACGATGCCGTCGATCTCGTGCTCGGCGGACTCGCGGTTGCGCCCCCAGTGCTCGATGTGCCCGACCAGTTGATCCACAGTGGACAGCACTGTGGTGTGCGCGGAGACCGGTAGGCCCCAGGCCTTGAGCGCGGCGTAGGACTCCGACTGGCGCTCCGGCTCGAAGCCCTCCCGGCGGCCCAAGCCGTGGCAGATCAGCCGCAGCGGGCGGGTCCGGCTGATCCGCGGGTCCTTCTGCCGCAGCGAACCGGCCGCGGCGTTGCGCGGGTTGGCGAACGGCGCCTTGCCCGCGTCGACCAGGCTGGCGTTGAGCTCGGCGAACTCGTCGACGCGGAAGAACACCTCGCCGCGCACCTCCACCAGACCGGGCACCGGGTACTGCTCGGAGTCGGTGAGCTGCTCGGGCACGTCGCGCATGGTGCGCACGTTGAGCGTGACGTCCTCGCCGGTGCGGCCGTCACCGCGGGTGAGCGCGCGCTCCAGTTGGCCGTCGCGGTAGAGCAGGTTGACCGCCAACCCGTCGATCTTGAGCTCGCAGAGGTACTCGGCAGCGCCGCCGACCTCCTTCTCCACCCGGTCGACCCAGGCCTGCAGCTCCTCGGTGTCGAAGGCGTTGTCCAGGCTGAGCATCCGCTCGAGGTGGGCCACCGGCTCGAACTCGGTGGAGAAGGTCCCGCCCACCACCTGGGTGGGCGAGTCGGGCGCGCGCAGCGCGGGGTGCTCGTCCTCCATCCGCTGCAGCCGGGTGAACAGCTCGTCGAACTCGCCGTCGGAGATCGTCGGCGAGTCGAGCACGTAGTAGCGGAACTGGTGGCCGCGAACCTCCTCGGCCAGCTCCGCGTACCGCTCGCGCACGTCGGCGGGCACGTCCTCGATCCCCTCGGCGGTGCTGCCCGCGGCGGGATCGGCGAGCGCGCCCTCGGTCTCGGCGTCGGCGGTGTTGTCCACGGTGGCGTCCTTGCTGGTCACACCCCGAGACTAGCGATCGGGTACGACAGCTGCGCGCAGCGGCTCACCGCGCGTCGAGCTCGCGGACCAGCTCGCGCAGTTCCAGCAGGCCGACGGCGCCCTCGGGCTCGGTCTCGGCGGTCTCCACCCGGCCGAGCCGGTCGGCGGCGAGCCGTTCGCCGAGCGTGGCGTCCAGCGGCAGGAAGGTCAGCGCCCGGCGGGCGTTGTCGTCGAGCCCGGCGAAGCCCGGGTGGTAGACCGCGACGTCGACCAGCCCTTCGGCCTCGTCCACCTGGGCGGCGACCCGGACCTGCTCCAGCGGGTACTTCTCGCCGCGCAGGTTCACCGTGACCCCGGTCGGGTCGGGCACCGGCGGCACCGAGTCGTGGTACTCCCACAAGGTGTCGGCGGGCGGCGCCGCGGCCATCCAGGCGTCGGTGCAGGGCCGCAGCTCCGGGTCGGCCTGGCTGCTGATCACCAGCGCGTAGACCGCGTTCTCGCCGTGCTCGATGGAGAAGGTCAGGTCCGGGTGAACCGCGGCCAGCGCGTCGGCCACCAGGTTCTCGACGCGCTCCGGCGCGTTGTCGCCGAGCGCGCCGGCGATCTCGGGCAGCAGCTCGTCCCAGCGCCGCCAGAACTCCTCGGCGCGGGCCCGGGCCTCGGCCGCCGCGTCGACGGGCTCGGCGGCGGCTCGGCGGCGGCGCAGGAACTCGAACATGCCGACCATTGTGCCCGGTCGCGACGGCGGCCGGGGCGCTTCGCCTCAAGAACAGCGCGCCCCGATCGGACCACCGCTACCCCAGCAGAGCCCGGCGGACGAGCTCGGCGACCTCCTGCGCTCGCACCCCGCGCACCCGGGGCGCCTCGGCCAGGATCCCGGTCAACGCGCACCGGCTGTCGGCTTGCATGGCGTGCCGCAGCACCTGCATCGCCCGCACCCGGTTGCGGTCGCTGCTGGCGGGCGCCTTCCAGATGCCGCGCCAGACCAGCTCGCGCACGGTCTGGTCGACCTCACCGCAGGCGGGCCGCACCCCGGCGATGAGGCGCTGCACCACCGGCAGCTCCAAGCAGTCGCCCGCGGTGGCCAGGTAGTGCGTCAAGGTGCCCACCAGGGCCCTCCGGTCGACCTCGGCGCTGGTGTGCACCGCGCCGAGCAGCTCCGCCGGGTACCCCTCGACCTCGTCCAGCGCGACCGGCACCAGATCGTCGGGCCAGGGAGCCACCGGATAGGTCGCGAACTCGCCGGCCAACCAGTCGGACCCCGGGGTCAGCCCGGTGACGCGCCCGGCCAAGGCCATCATGAGCGCCACCGGATCGGCCTGCGACCAGGGGAGGTCCTCGCGCAGCCGCTCGAGCCCATCGGGATCGGTCCCCTCCCGCCGCTCGGGCAGCACCGCTTCGAACGCGGTCCGGACGACTCCCTCCGCGGTGCGCGCGAAGCGGGTGCGCACGTCCTCGTTCCAGTACAGCGAGACGGCCTCGGGATGCGCGACCCGGCGCAGCACCTCCGGCCGCACGCCCTGATGCCCGGAGTCCTCGACCACCAGCGTCCACTCACCGATCGGCCGCAGCGCGATCATCGGGTGCTTCTCCTGGTAGGCGAAGGCCTCCTCGCAGAACTCGTCGATGTCCATCGGCCGCCCGTAGGCGGTCACGGCCCCGAAGTCCTCGGCGACCGCACCGAGGTCGGTTCCCCGAACGAGCGTCAGGCACGCGGCATCGCGGATGGTGCTCCGACGCACCCATCCAGCGCGCTCGACCTCACTTATGCAGTAACTCCCCACAGAAGCCTTCCTACCAACGCGTTAAGCCGGACACGTCCATTTCGGTGAAAAACCCGCGGTCGATACCCGACCGGTTAGACCTCGGCTTCGTCGGCGAGGAGTTGGGCCAGGTCCTTGGTCCGCGCGATGGCCCGGCGGGCGCGATCGGGGTGGGTTCCGGCGAGACCGCACGTCGGAGTAGGGACCGCTTGGTGGGCCAGCGTTCTGACCCCGAAGCCCAGGCGGGAGGCCAGGTCGAACGCGGGTTGCGCGAGCGTCCGCAGGTCCGCCTCCGGGCCGGTGGTCGGCACGAGCCCCAGGAACAGCGACATGCCTTCCTGCCAGGCCTCCCCGAGCTCGTCGGCCAACCGGCCGGTGACTTCGCCGAGACCGGTGACGTCCAGCGCCACCGCGCCGAAGCCCGCGTTGCGCAGCAGCTCCACCGGCGGGCGCGGCGCGCAGCAGTGCGCGATGACCGGCGAACCGGTGGCGTCGGCGAGGCGCTCGACGACCTCGCCGAGCAGCCGCTGCACGTCGGGCGCGGGCGCGGCGGGCACCGAACCGTACCCGGACGGGGTCGGCAGCGAGCCGTCGAGCACCGCGGGCAGGCTCGGTTCGTCGAGCTGCACCACGACGCGGGATCCGCAGCGCGCGGCCACCTGCTCGACGTGCGCGATCAACCCCTCGGTGAGCGATTCGGTGAAATCGCGCAGCGCCCCGCGGTCGGTCAGCACCCGGTGCCCGCGCGCGAGCTCGACTCCCGCGCCCAGCGTCCACGGCCCGGCGGCCTGCACCTTGACGGCGCTGGGCGCACCGGCCTCGCCGGCCGCCTGCTCCAGCGCGTCGAGGTCCCACCGCATCAGGTCCACCGCCCTGCGGTGGTCGATCCCGGGGTGCGCGGCGACGCGGTACCCCGACGGCACGACCTCCACGGCGAGATCGACCAGCAGCCCCGCGGTGCGGCCGAGGACGTCGGCCCCGACCCCGCGCGCGGGCAGTTCCGGCAGCGGCATCAGCTCCGGCAGTTCGCCGAGCACGGTGCGGGCGGCCTCGACCGGATCGGCACCCGGCATAGAACCGATGGCGGTCGCGATCCGCGGACCCCAAGGTGTGTCACTCATCGCCCCCATTATCGACCTCCACCCGCCACCGACGCCCCGGCGGGCCGCAAGGGAACCTCCCTCGCAACCCGGACGTGGAAGCGGCAGGGGAACCTTCCACCTCCAACCGGAGGCGCCGCTATCGGAGAAGAGCTCCCCTCGTCGCGCGGAGCTCAGGTGGTGAGCCGGTCGCGAAGGACGCGTTTGAGCAGCTTCCCGGCGCTGTTGCGGGGCAGGTCGTCGACGAAGTGGATCTCCTTGGGCGTTTTGAACCCGGCCAGCAGGCCGCGCGCGTGCGCGAGCAGCTCGTGCTCGGTGACCTCGCCCTTGGCCACCACGACCGCGGCGATGCGCTCGATCCACTTCTGGTCGGGCACCGCGATCACCGCGACCTCGGCGACCCCGGGGTGGGTGTAGAGGGCGTCCTCGACCTCGCGGGAGGCCACCAGCACGCCGCCGGTGTTGATGACGTCCTTGATGCGGTCGACCACGAAGCAGTACCCGGCTTCGTCGCGGCAAACCAGGTCACCGGAGTGGAACCAGCCGTCCCGGAACGCCTCGGCGGTCTCCTCCGGCTTGTCCCAGTACCCGGTGCACAGCTGCGGGGACCGGTACACGATCTCGCCGAGCTCGCCAGCCGCGACCTCCTCGCCCTGGTCGTCGACGACCGCGGCCTCGACGAACAGCACCGGTCGGCCGGCGGAGTCCGGGCGCTCGTCGTGCTCCTCCGGGCGCAGCACGGTCGCCAGCGGCGCGATCTCGGACTGGCCGAAGCAGTTGTAGAACCCGAGTTCGGGCAGCTGCTCCCGGAGCCGCTGCAGCACGGGACCGGGCATGATCGAGGCGCCGTAGTAGGCCTTGCGCAGGGACCTCAGGTCGCGGGTCGGGAACTCGTCGTGGTTGGCCAGCGCCACCCACACCGTCGGGGCGGCGAAGAAGGAGGTGATCTGCTCGCTCTCGATGCGGCGCAGGACGTCGGTCGGGTCGGGCACCTCCACGAGGTGGTTGCGCGCGCCGATCATCAGGTGCGGCAGCAGGAACACGTGCATCTGCGCCGAGTGGTACAGCGGCATCACGTGCAACGGCAGGTCGTTCTCGCCGAAGTCCAGCGCGTGCAGGCAGGAGACGTACTCGTGCAGCAGCGCGCGGTGCGTCATCATCGCGCCCTTGGGCAGCGACGTGGTGCCGGAGGTGTAGAGCAGCTGCACCAGGTCGTCGTCGGCGACCGCGACGTCGAGGTCGGGGACCTCGCCCTCGATGCTGCACGACAGCAAGGAGTCCTTCTCGTCGCGCAGCGGGATGACCTGCTGCAGGGAGGTTTCCGCGCGCACCGCGTCGACGTTGCCCATCAGGCCGGGATCGACCAGCGCGATGCCGCTGCCCGACTGGGACAGGAGGTAGGAGAGCTCCCCTCCGGTCAGGTTGTAGTTGATCGGGACGTGCACCAGGCCCGCCCGCGCGCAGGCGAGGAACCCGACCAGGTAGGCGTCGGAGTTCTTCCCGTAGGCGGCGACCCGGTCGCCCTTGACCGCCCCGGAAGCCAGCAGGAACCCGGCCGCCCGGCTCACCGCCGCATCGAGCTCGGCGTAGGTCCACACCCGCTGCTGCCCCGCGGAATCGACGAACCGCAGCGCCTCCCGGTCACCCACGCGCCCCGCGCTGCGCCGCACCACGTCAGCGACCGTGCTCCCCCGAAGCTCCACCATCGGGACCTCCCACTCCGTCGTGTGGGGCCAGACACTAACCCGACGAGCACGTCGGCACTAGCGCTGCGCGAGAAGGGCTACCCGTCGCTCGACCAGTGATCACGCGACCGTCCTCAGTCACCGCCGCTGCAGGAATCGGCCCCCTCCACCTTCACGCTGGCGGGTCGGGAAGCGGAACGGGTTTCCCCGCCAGCGGAAACCGCCCGAGAACCTGGCGCGTCCGCGGATGAAGGGTGACAGGCTTGGCGGGAGACGGGGCGGTTTCGAGCTGGGAGCGCGATGCGGAGCACCTACCGGAGCGACCGAGGGCGGGACGTCGTCGAACGCTGGTGCTCGGACCGGCTCGACGCGTGGACCGCCGAGCACGAGCGCACGATCATCACTGCTGCCGACCGGGAAACTCACCTCGTCAGGGCGGGCGCGGGCAGCCGGAGAGCGGTGTTCGTTCCCGGGACGAACTTCAACGCGGCCGCCTGCTTGCCCTTCGCGTCCGCGCTCGCCGCGAGGTTTCAGCTGGTGGTTGCGGACGTTCCCGGCCAACCCGGTCTCAGCGAC
This sequence comes from Saccharopolyspora griseoalba, assembly GCF_042665275.1. Classification (NCBI taxonomy): domain Bacteria; kingdom Bacillati; phylum Actinomycetota; class Actinomycetes; order Pseudonocardiales; family Pseudonocardiaceae; genus Saccharopolyspora; species Saccharopolyspora griseoalba. The sequence goes on from NZ_JBHTCJ010000002.1 coordinate 343,694, forward strand.
GCGGCTCGACCGCCGGCTGGGCAACTTCGGTCCTGGTACCAGCGGTGGTTGACCGACGTGCTCGATCACGTCGGTGGCGGACCCGTCGTGCTGATCGGGCACTCGTTGGGGGCCGCGATCGTCATGCGCTGCGACGCGCGGCGGGTTTCGCGCCAGGTCCTGCTCGCGCCGGGCGGTCTGGTGCGCGCGCGGCTCGGGCCGGGAATCCTCCTGCCCGCGGTGTCCTGGATGCTGCGCCGCGGCCCGGAGGCCAGCGCGCGGCTGCTCGCGACCATGTACGCGCCGGGGAACCGTCCGCCGACCGAGCTCGTCGACTGGATGACCTTGGTCGCCCGGCACGTTCGGACGAGCCTGGATCCGGGCGCCGCACCACCGCAGGCAGCCGCCCTGGACCGGGTCGTCGTGGCCGGTGAGCACGACAGGTACTTCCCGCCGAGCGCGCTGGCCGGACCTGTTCGGGAAGTTCTCGGTCAGGAGTTGACGGTGCTCCCCGGCAGCGGGCACCTGCTCGTCGACGAGCGACCCGACGAGCTCGCCGAGCTGATCGCCCGGTGATCAGCGGGTCGCGGAGATGATGCCGCTGCCCAGGACCAGGTCTCCTGCTTCGTCCGGGCGGTAGAGCACGATGGCCTGGCCCGGGGCGACCCCCTGCAGCGGCTGGCGGAGCTGGACCGCGATCCTCTCGCCGTCGAACTCGGCGACGGCGTCCGCGGTTCCGCCGTGGGCGCGGACCTGCACGACGCACTCGGTGGGACCGTCGAGGGGCTGCTCGGAGGGCCAGATCGGGCGCTTGGCGTCGATCTCGGTCACCGAGAGCCGATCCCTGGAACCGACCTTGACCGTCCCGGAAACCGGTTCGAGGGAGAGCACGTAGCGCGGGTTGCCGTCCGGTGCCGGGGCGTCGATGCCCAGCCCCTTGCGCTGCCCCACGGTGAAGCCGTGCACGCCCGTGTGCTCACCGAGCACCTCACCGGTCTCGTCGTCGACCAGCTCCCCCGGCGCCTGCCCGAGCCTGTTCTCCAGGAACTTCTTGGTGTCGCCGTCCGGGATGAAGCAGATGTCGTGGCTGTCGGGCTTCTTGGCCACCGCGAGGTCGCGCTCCTCGGCCTCGGCCCGCACCTCGGACTTCAGCGAGTCGCCCAGCGGGAAGTACGAGTGGCGCAGCTGCTCGGCGGTCAACGAGGCCAGCACGTAGGACTGGTCCTTGCCCTCGTCGCGACTGCGCCGCAGCTCCGGAGCACCGTCGACGAGGGTCAGCCGCGCGTAGTGCCCGGTGCAGACCGCGTCGAAGCCCAGGGCCATCGCCTTCTCCAGCAACGCCTCGAACTTGATCTTCTCGTTGCAGGTCAGGCACGGGTTCGGAGTGCGCCCCGCGGCGTACTCGCCGACGAAGTTCTCGATGACCTCCTCGGTGAACCGCTCGGCGAAGTCCCACACGTAGAACGGGATCCCCAGCAGGTCCGCCGCGCGGCGGGCGTCGCGGGAGTCCTCGATCGTGCAGCACCCGCGGGCGCCGGTGCGCAGCGTGCCGGGCTTGGCCGACAGCGCCAGGTGCACCCCGGTCACGTCGTGCCCGGCCGCCACTGCCCGGGCGGCGGCGACCGCGGAGTCGACTCCCCCGCTCATGGCTGCCAGTACTCGCACGCCTCACACCTCCGTGGCGGACGCGTCCGCCGAAGATCGGCGCAACCCGGCCAGACCGGCGCTACGCGCTCGTCGCACGACCGGGCCGATCGCCTCGGTCAGTTCCTGTACATCGCTCGCGGTCGAGGAGTGCCCCAGCGAGAACCGCAGGGCTCCTCGTGCGGCCTTCGGATCGGCGCCCATGGCCAGCAGCACGTGGCTCGGCTCGGAAACGCCCGCCGTGCAGGCCGAGCCGGTGGAGCACTCGATGCCCTTGGCGTCCAGCAGCATCAGCAGGCTGTCGCCCTCGCAGCCCGGAAACGTGAAGTGCGCGTTGCCGGGAAGCCGGGAAGGGCCACCGGCGATGACCTCGTCGCCGAGGTCGCCGTTGAGCACCACGTCGGGGACCGCCGCGCGCACACCGCTGATCAGCTCGTCGCGCATCTTGGTCAGCTGCGGCGCGTGCGCGTCGCGCGCGTCGACGGCCTCCCGGACCGCCGCGGCCAGGCCCAGCACCCCGGGGGTGTCCAGCGTTCCGGAGCGGACCTCGCGCTCCTGGCCGCCGCCGTGCAGCACCGGCGTGCACTCGACGTCGCGTGACAGCAGCAGCACCCCGACGCCGTAGGGGCCGCCGACCTTGTGACCCGTCATGGTCAGCGCGGAAGCACCGGAGGCGGTGAACCCCACCGGCAGCGTCTCGACCGCCTGCACCGCGTCGGTGTGCAGCGGGATCCCGTACCGGTCGGCGATCCCGGCGAGCTCGGCGATCGGGTTGACCGTGCCGATCTCGTTGTTCGCCCACATCACCGTGGCCAGCGCGACGTCGTCGGCACCGCCCGCCAGCGCCGCCTCGAACACCTCCGGCCGGACGCGCCCCTGCGGATCGACCTCCAGCCAGGTGATCTCGGCTCCCTCGTGCTCGGCCAGCCACTCCACCGCGTCGAGCACCGCGTGGTGCTCGACGGTGGAAGCCAGGACCCGGCGACGGGCCGGGTCCGCGGACCGGCGCGCCCAGAAGATGCCCTTGACCGCGAGGTTGTCGCTCTCGGTACCGCCCGCGGTGAACACCACCTCCGAAGGACGCGCGCCGAGCGCGTCGGCGATGTCCTCGCGGGCCTCCTCGACCAGCCTGCGCGCCTGCCGACCCGAGGTGTGCAGGGACGAGGCGTTGCCGATCCGGGGCAACGCCTCGCTCATCGCGGACACCGCTGCGGGCCGCATCGGGGTCGTGGCGGCGTGGTCGAGGTAAGTCATCGCCCGTCCAGGGTACTGGAAGCCGCCCGGCGCTCACCCCGCACCTCCGGGGAACGCGCAGGTCAGCGAGGCTGCGCGCGCCCGGCTCGAAGCACCAGCGCAGCCGCTGCCGGGGCCGCGACCAGCAGCGCCAGGTCCAGCGGGAGCACTCCGGCCACCGGATCCGCGGCGGTGGCAAGCGAGGCGACGACCACACCACCGGCACCGACCAGCACCGCCTGGCCCAGCATGTCCGAGATCTGCAGCGCCGCGGAGTTGAAACCGCGATCGGCCTCCGGGGAACGCGCCAGCACCGCCACCGCCGTACTGGAGATCCCGATGCCCATGCCCGTGCCCGCGACGAACCAGCAGGCGAACACCAACCACGCCACTCCCCAGCCGGGCAGCGCGAACACCAGACCCGCGCAGCCGAGGCCGACCAGCACGAAGCCTCTCGCCACCAGGTACTCGCGGGGCCACCGCCGCTGCCTGCTCTGCCACAGCGCGCCGAGGGTCCAGCCCAGCGAACCGACCGTCAGCGGCACGCCGGCGGTGGCCGGGCTGTAGCCGTGGGCGACGGTCAGGCTCAGCGGCACGAAAGCCTGCGCGGTGAAGAACAACCCGGCCAGCAGCCCCCGCCCCAGCACCATGATCGGCAGGCCCGGGCGTGCGCGCAAGGTTCCCTTCGGGAACAACCGCAGCAGCGCCGGGACCAGGACGATCACTCCCGCCACGCCGAGCGACCACGCCGGCACCGACTCGCGCTGGGCCGCCCAGTTCACCGCCATCACGCCGGCCGCGGCGGCGAACGCGGCAGGAACGGTCCCGCGACGCGGACCGCAGGTCTGCTCGGGTGCCGCGCCGTGGCGGCGCACCGCCGGCACCAGCAGCACCGCCCCCAGCAGCACCAGCGGAGCCAGGCCGCCGAAGACCCACCGCCAGCTGGCGTGCTCGGTGAGCAGCCCGGCGATGAGGGGACCGAACAACGCGGGAACCACCCACGCCGAGGACAGCGCGCCGAAGGCGGCCGGGCGATGCCGCTCGGGATAGACCTGCGCGATCAGCACGTACAGCGAGACGATCAGCGTTCCGCCGCTGATGCCCTGCACCGCGCGGGCGACCAGCAGCACCGGCATGTTCGGCGCCACCGCGGCGATGACCAGGCCGACGGCGAACGACGGCAGCGCGACCAGCAGCGGCAGGGCCGCACCCCGGGTGTCGGCCTGCCTTCCGCCGAGGACGGTGCCCAGAGCGCTCGCGGCCAGGAAGGTCGTCAGCGGCCACGAGTACCACTGGCGCGCGTCGAGCTCGGCGACGATCGTGGGCAACGCCGTGCCCACCCCCATCGCCTCGAAGGCCACCAGCGTGATGACCAGTACCAGGCCAGCGGTGAAGGCGCGGCGGCTCGGGTGCCACAGCGCGCTGTCGGACGGGGACTCAACAGCAGCCACCCCACCACCCTGCACGCTGCACCGCGGTCGAGGTCCAGCGAATTATCGCGAACCCACCCGTTAGGCCGCCACCGCCGCGCGAGGCCGGTCGTGGCCGAGGCGCGCACCGGTCGCCCCGGTGATCGCGTGCTGAGCCTGCTCGGCCAGCCGCCCGCGGTCGGTTCCGGTCAGCTCCGGCAGCACCACGAGTTCCACGGCCAGATCCCGCATGCGCGCCACCGACAGCACCGAAGCCGCCAGCGTGGCTTCGCCGAGGAAGGCCGGGGCCGTGGTCAACCGCCCGGCGCCGTCGCGGAAGCGCACCGCGATCGGCTGCACCCGCACCCCCGCGTCCAGCGCGGCCTGGAACACCGCTGGGCGGAATCGTCCCGCCGCGTTCCCGCACCAGGTGGTGCCTTCCGGGAAGACCCCGACCACCGCACCGGAGCGCAGCTCCTCGGCGATCGTGCGCACCGCCTCCGGCAGCGCCGAGAGCCGGTCGCGGTCGATGTAGACGGTGCCGATGCGACCGGCCAGCACACCGAGCACCGGCCAGGAGCGCACCTCGATCTTGGCCAGCAGCCGCATCGGCGCGAGCACCTGCATCGCCGCGACGTCCAGCCAGGACACGTGATTGCACACCACCAGCGCCCCGCCGGGCGCCATCCGGCCCTCGACGACCAGGCGGATGCCCAGCGCGCGCAGCAACGCGCGGAACCACTGCGGCACCGCCTGGCGGCGCAGGGCGGCCGGCAGCGCCGGCACCAGCAGGCAGCCGGTCACCAGCAGCACGACGGTCGCGCTCAGCCGCAGCACCACCCGCAGCCGACCGACCTCGGTGTCGGAATCGCGCGGTGGCAGGCACTGCGGCCCGCACGGCGAATCCGGCATCCAGGGATGGGTCACTGCGACTCACCGAGGAAGTAGCGCAGGTATCTGCGGTCGGCCTTGTCCAGGTCGAGCAGCACGAAGAAGTCCGCCACCCCGAAGTCCGGGTCGTGCGCGGGGCGGCCGCACACCTGCGCGCCCAGGCGAAGATATCCGCGCAGCAGCGGCGGGATGGTGGCCTTGCCGTCGATCTCTTCCGGTTCCCACGGCAGGCGCGGGTGCACGCGGCGCTCCTCGGGCGCGTAGTTCTTGGCCGACACGGTGCGCCACACGTGCGCGGCCTGCACCCCGCCGTCGGCCAGAGGAACCGAAGCGCACCCCGCCAGCATCGTGTGGCCGTGCAGCAGCATGTACCGGGCGATGCCGGTCCACACCAGGCTCACCACGGCTCCGTTGCGGTGATCCGGGTGCACGCAGGAGCGACCCGTTTCCACCAGGCGCGGGCGCAGCGGGTCGAGCGCCGAGAGGTCGAACTCGGTCTCGGAGTAGAGCATCCCGGCGGATTCGGCGTGCGAGGGCGGCAACATCCGGTAGGTGCCGACCACTTCGCCGCTGCGGTCGTCGCGCACGATCAGGTGGTCGCAGTACTCGTCGAAGGCGTCCTGGTCGAGACCGTGCTCACCGCCCTTGACCGCAGCGCCCATCTCCTCGGCGAACACGCGGTGGCGCAGCCGCTGGGCGGCGCGCACTTCGTCGGAGTCCCGGGCAACCAGCAGCGAGTAGTGTGCATCGGCCGCCGCGCTCGGCGCGGCGCTGGCCAGCAGCTGCGTCTCGGACATGGTCAAGGTGTATCGCCGCGCGGCGAACGCCCAACACACCAGCGGATGACACGGAGCCGGAACTTTCGGTGAATGCCCGGTGCGTGCTGCTGCAGGTGGACCTGCGACACCGCCTTCTGCAGCACAGCGAAGGGTTCGGACCGCTCAGCCGCACCGAGCGGGAGCGGATCCGCGCGGCGGGATCCGCAGTCCCGATTCCCCGCCGGTGCTCGGGATTTCGATGACGGGCACCTTCCTCCCACCTCGCCGCAGGGGTGAGCAAGGGAACGTTCCTGCCACCTGGCCGCAGGGGTGAGCGGGGGAACCTTCCTGGCACTCCACCGCCCAGCGGGTCGCGCCCGGGGCGCTAGCCTGCTGCGCATGGCGATCGAGCGCGTGGAACTGTTCACCGATGGCGCGTGCAGCGGCAATCCCGGACCGGGCGGCTGGGGTGTGGTGCTGCGCTACGGCGACCACGAGAAGGAGCTCTACGGCGCCGACGCCGAGACGACCAACAACAAGATGGAGCTCACCGCGGTCATCGAGGGTCTGGCGGCGCTGACCCGGCCGATGCCCCAGGTGCGGGTGTTCACCGATTCGACCTACGTGCTCAAGGGCATCACCGAGTGGATGCGCGGCTGGAAGCGCAACGGCTGGATGACCTCGGCCAAGCAGCCGGTCAAGAACGCCGAGCTGTGGCAGCGGCTGGACGCCGAGTGCGCCCGGCACGGCGACGTCCAGTGGGAGTGGGTCAAGGGCCACGCGGGGCACCCGGGGAACGAGAGGGCGGACAAGCTCGCCTGCCGGGGGCGCGACGAAGCACGCTAGCGCGCGAACGGGGCGGGCCGCCGACCGGCGACCCGCCCCGTTGACTCGTGCTGCGGGAGATCAGCCCTTGCGCTTGGCGACCTCTTCGGTGAGCTGCGGCGCGACCTGGAACAGGTCGCCCACGACGCCGTAGTCGGCGATCTCGAAGATCGGCGCTTCCGGGTCCTTGTTCACCGCGACGATGGTCTTGGAGGTCTGCATGCCCGCGCGGTGCTGGATGGCACCGGAGATGCCCAGGGCGATGTAGAGCTGCGGCGAGACCGTCTTACCGGTCTGGCCCACCTGGAACTGGTGCGGGTAGAAGCCGGAGTCCACGGCCGCGCGCGAGGCGCCGACCGCGGCACCCAGCGAGTCGGCCAGCTTCTCCACGACCTCGAAGGACTCGGCCGAACCGACACCGCGACCACCGGAGACGACCACGGAGGCCTCGGTGAGCTCGGGACGGTCGCCGGCCTCGGCCGGCTGCTTGCCGGTGATCTTGGCGCCGGAGGAGGCCGGAACCTCGACCGACTCCACCGCGGCGGCACCGGAGGCCTGCTCGGCCTCGATGGAGCCGGGCAGCACGGTCACCACGGGGGTGCCCTTGGTGACCTTCGCCTTGGCGTCGTAGGTGCCGCCGAACAGCGAGTGCGCCGCGACGCCCTCGGCGTCGATGTCGACGACCTCGGACAGCAGACCGGAGTCCAGGCGGATCGCCAGACGACCGGCGACCTCCTTGCCGTCGACCGACGCCGGCACCAGCACCGCGGCCGGGCTCGCCGAGCCCGCCAGGTTGGCCAGCACGTCGACCTGCGGGGTCACCAGGATCCCGGCGGCGTCCGCCGACTCCGCGGAGTAGACCTTCGCGGCGCCGTAGGCGGCCAGCTGCTCGGTCAGCTTGTCCGTGGTGCCCGGCTCGCCGACCACGACGGCCGACGGCTCACCGAGCCGACGGGCCGCGGTCAGCAGCTCGTAGGTGACCTTCTTGACCTCGCCGTCCACGTGATCGACGAGGACCAGAACCTCAGCCATGAATCAATTCCTCCTCGAAAACCGCGAACGACTCAGAGCAGCTTCTCGCCGACCAGGAACTCGGCGACCTGCGAGCCGCCCTCGCCCTCGTCGGTGACCTTCACACCACCGGACTTCGGCGGCTTCACAGCGGACTCGACGACCTGCGAGCCGGCACCGGCCAGGCCCACCTCGGAAGCGTCGATGCCGGCGTCGGCCAGCGACAGCGCGCTCACCGGCTTCTTCTTCGCGGCCATGATGCCCTTGAACGACGGGTACCGCGGCTCGTTGATCTTCTCGGTCACGCTCACCACGGCCGGAAGCCCCGACTCGACGTTGAAGATGCCCGCGTCGGTCTCCCGCTCGATCTGCACGCTCGAACCGTCGGTGGTGACCTTGCGCGCGAAGGTCAGCTGCGGCCAACCCAGCACCTCGGCGACCATGGCCGGCACGGCACCGGAGCGACCGTCGGTCGCCTCGTTGCCCGCGATGACCAGGTCCACGCCCTCGACGGTGCCGATGACCTTGGCCAGCGCCTTGGCGGTGGCGGGCGCGTCCGTGCCGTGCAGCGCCTCGTCGGAGAGGTGCACCGCCTTGTCGGCACCCATCGACAGCGCCTTGCGAATGGCATCGGTGGCGCGGTCCGGGCCCATGCAGACGACGGTGACCTCGCCGCCCTGGGCCTCCTTGATCAACAGCGCTTCCTCGACGGCGCGCTCGTTGATCTCATCCAACACGGCGTCCGCCGCCTCGCGGTCCAACGTGTGATCCGCAGCAGACAGCTTCCGTTCGGAATACGTGTCGGGCACCTGCTTAACCAGGACGACGATGTTCATGGGCCCTCTTCGACCTCCTGCGGACTCAACCGACGCTCGCTGGTCCTCCAGCGGCTTTGCTTGCGGACCCGGCGCTAGTGAGCAGTCCGGGTGGGCCGACTCTGCCACGTTCCCGACCGGCGGGTTCGGGCATGCCGACCACCGGGAATGTTACTTGTCAGTAGCCGGGGTGCAACCGGGTCCTGCCCGTGACAGTACTCACCCCTCCTCGCTGGGCGTCCACCCCACCCGAGCCCACCGCCGACGCGCGAGCCCGGCCGCACCCCGGAGCGGAGCGCGCGGACCTGCGCGGAGGAACAAGTGGAAGCTTTACCACCGGACGTATATGACGCGCCCCCGCCTATTAGTAGCCTTACTCGCCATGAGGAAACGCGTCGCGATCGTGACCGATTCGACGGCTTCTGTACCGCTCGAGGTCGCCGACCGGCTGGAGATCGACATCATCCAGCTGGAGCTCAAGGTCGGCGAGCAGTACAACGACGAGCGCCGGGTGCCGCACCCCGAGGTCGCGGAGGCCATGCGCAGCAACATCCCGGTCGCGACCGGCGAACCCCCGCCGCCGGCCTTCTACTGGACCTACGCCGACGCGGCCGCTTCCGGCGTCGAAGCCATCATCTCGGTGCACATCTCCGAAGGCATGTCGAAAACCTGCGAGTCGGCGCGCATCGCAGCCGCCGAGATCGGCGTGCCGGTCTACGTCGTGGATTCCCGATTGGTCGGGCTCTCCATGGGTTTCGCGGTGATCGCAGCAGCCGAGGCCGCCGCGGCAGGGGCCACCCCGCACACCGTGATGAGCGTGCTCGACCGCAGGCTGCGCAGCACCAACCAGCTGCTCTACGTCGACACCCTGGAATACCTGGCGCGCAGCGGACGCATCGGGCGGGCGCAGGCGATGCTGGGCCAGGCGCTGTCGATCAAACCCGTGCTCACGCTGCAAGGCGGGATACTGGACCAGCTGGCCAAGGGCATCGGACCGGACCGCGCGCTGCGAAAGGCCGCGGCCGCAGCCCGCAAGCACGCGGGCAGCGGACCGGTGGACGTGGGCGTGGAGCACTTCCAGTTCGAGGACCGGGCCAAGCAGATCCTGGAGGACGTCTGCGCGCAGCTGCCGCAGGTGCGCCGCGCGACGCTGCAGGAGACCAGCGCCATCATCGGCGCGCACACCGGACCCGGCGCGCTGGGAATAGCCATCTCGCCGGCGTCGTGACCCGCCGGGCGCGGACCTAGCGCTCCAGCTTGTCCATCGCCCGGTGGATCCGCTTGAGCGAGACCGGGCGCGCCGTGCCCAGGTTCTGCGCGAACAGGCTCACCCGCAGCTCCTCGATCATCCAGCCGACCTCCAGCAGCTCCGGGCTGGCCGAACGACCCTGGGGGACCGCGTCGAGCAGCTCGCGGTAGCGGTCCCGGACGTCGTCCACCTGGTGCATCCACTCCCGGTCCCGTTGCGGGTGGTGCTGGGCCTTGTCCAGCCGCTGCTCGATCGCCCGCAGGTAGCGGACCACGTCGCCGAGCCGGTCGAAACCGGTCCCGGTGACGAAACCCGGGTGCAGCAATCCGTCGAGCTGCTCGCGGATGTCGGCGAGCGAGTCCTCGGCCATGCCCTTGGGGCGGTCGGCCAGCACCGATTCGACGTGCTGGGCGGCGTCCAGGATCCGCTCGACGGCGTCGACCACCGCCGCGGTGTACTGGCCGAGCCCCGCGCGCACCTTCTCCTGCAGCGCGTCGAACGCGGTCGCCTCCCACACCGGACCACCGCTGTCGGCGATGAGCTTGTCGACTGCGCAGCGCACGCAGTCGTCCATGATCTCACCGAGCTCGCCGTACCGGCTGCCGCCGAGCACCAGGCGGCTGCGCGGGGTCAACCCGCGCTGAATGGACTTGGCCGGGGAGGCGACGTTGAGCAGCAGCAACCGCCGGGTTCCCGCCCACAGGGCGCGCCGCTGCTCCTGCTCGGTGTCGAACATGCGCACCGCGACGGTCTCGCCCTCGTCCACCAGCGCCGGGTAGGCTTTGACCACGTTGCCGCCGCGCCGCTGGCTGAAGGTGCGGGGCAGCTCGCCGAAGCTCCACGAGCGCAACCCGCCCTGCTCGACGTCGTCGGCCGCCGCGGAGATCTCCTCGCGCACCTCGGGCTTGAGGTCGCGCTTGAGCTGCTCGAGGTCCTTGGACTCGGCGAGCTTGCGCTTCTTGCGGCCGATCACCCGGAAGGTCATCTTCAGGTGCTCCGGGACCTTCTGCAGGTCCCAGTCGGCCGAGCGCACCTCCACCCCGGTCATCTCGCGCAGACCGCGCTGCAGGGTCTCCAGCAGCGGGCCGTCTCCCGGGCCGACCCGGGAGAGCACGGCCTTGGCGAAGTCCGGTGCGGGCACGAAGTTGCGCCGCAGCGCCTTGGGCAGCGACTTGAGCAGCGCGGTGACCAGTTCCTCGCGCAGTCCCGGGATCTGCCAGTCGAAACCGGTGTCCTCGATCTGGTTGAGCACCTGCAGCGGGATGTGCGCGGTGACGCCGTCGGCGTCGGCACCGGGCTCGAACTGGTAGGTCAGCTCCAGCTGGTGCTCCCCGTAGGTCCAGCGGTCCGGGTAGTCGGCGTCGCTGACCTCCGCCGACGAGGCGTTGATCAGCATCGACTTCTCGAAGTTGAGCAGGTCGGGCTGCTCCCGGCGCACCTTCTTCCACCAGGTGTCGAAGTGCCTGCCGGAAACGACCTCCTCGCCGATGCGCTGGTCGTAGAAGTCGAACAGCGTCTCGTCGTCGACCAGGATGTCGCGCCTGCGGGCACGCTCCTCGAGGTCCTCGACCTCGGCGAGCAGGGCGCGGTTGGCGTGGAAGAACTCGTGGCGGGTCTCCCAGTCGCCCTCCACCAGCGCGTGCCGGATGAACAGCTCCCTGCTGGTCTCCGGGTCGATGCGCCCGTAGTTGACGGTGCGGCCGGCCACCAGCGGCACCCCGTAGAGCGTGACGCGCTCGCTGGCCACCACCGCGGCGCGGTCCTTGGACCAGTGCGGTTCGCTGTAGTTGCGCTTGACCAGGTGCTGGGCCAACCGCTCGATCCACTCGGGCTCGACCCGGGCGTTGATCCGCGCCCACAGCTTCGAGGTCTCCACCAGCTCGGCGGCCATCACCCACTGCGGCGGCTTCTTGAACAGCGAGGAACCCGGGAACACCGAGAACCGGGCGTTGCGCGCGCCCTGGAACTCGATGGCACCGCGCCGCTGCTGACCGGCCTTGGGACCGGACTTCTTGTCGACGTCCTTGAGCCCGATGTGCGAGAGCAACCCGGCCAGCAGGGACTGGTGGATGCGGGTCGCGTCGGCTTCCTGCTCGCCGAGGGTCATGCCCATCTGCTTGACCATCGTGCGCAACTGGCCGTAGAGGTCCTGCCACTCGCGAACCCGCAGGTAGTTGAGGTAGTCGTTGCGGCAGAGCTTGCGGAACTGGTTGGAGGACAGCTCCTTCTGCCGCGCGCGCAGGAACTTCCACAGGTTCAGGTAGCTCAGGAAGTCCGACTCGGCGTCGGCGTCGACGAACCGCGCGTGCTTCTGGTCGGCCGCTTGCTGGTGCTCGGCGGGCCGCTCGCGCGGGTCCTGGATGGACAGCGCCGAGACGATCACCAGCACCTCGCGCAGGCAACCGTTGCGCTCGGCCTCCAGGATCATCCGCGCCAGCCGCGGATCGATGGGGAGCTGAGCGAGGTTGCGGCCGACCTTGGTGAGCTTGCGGTCGGTGCGCGACTTGAGGTCCTCCAGCGCGCCGAGCTCGTGCAGCAGGTTCACGCCGTCGGTGATCTGCCTGCGGTCCGGCGGCTCCAGGAACGGGAAGCCCTCGATGTCGCCGAGCCCCAGGGAGGTCATCTGCAGGATCACCGAGGCCAGGTGGGTGCGCAGGATCTCCGGATCGGTGAACTCCGGGCGCGCCAGGAAGTCGTCCTCGGAGTACAGCCGGATGCAGATGCCCTCGGAAACCCGGCCGCAGCGCCCCTTGCGCTGGTTGGCCGAAGCCTGCGAGATCGGTTCGATCGGCAGCCGCTGCACCTTGGTGCGGAAGCTGTAGCGGGAGATGCGCGCCGTGCCCGGGTCGACGACGTACTTGATGCCCGGCACGGTCAGCGAGGTCTCGGCGACGTTGGTGGACAGCACCACCCGCCGCCCGGTGTGCGGTTGGAACACGCGGTGCTGCTCGGCCGCGCTCAACCTGGCGTACAGCGGCAGGACCTCGGTGTCGCGCAGCTTGAGCTGGGCCAGCGCGTCGGCGGTGTCGCGGATCTCCCGCTCGCCGGAGAGGAACACCAGGATGTCGCCGGGTCCTTCGGCGGACAGCTCGCGGACCGCGTCGCAGATCGCCTGCGGCTGGTCGCGCACCACGTCCTCGAGCTCGTCGGAGTCGTCGACCAGCGGCCGGTAGCGCACCTCGACCGGGTAGGTGCGGCCGGAGACCTCCACGATCGGAGCGTCGTCGAAGTGCCGGGAGAAGCGCTCCGGGTCGATGGTCGCCGAGGTGATGATCACCTTCAGGTCGGGGCGCTTGGGCAGCAGCTGCTTGAGGTAGCCCAGGATGAAGTCGATGTTGAGGCTGCGCTCGTGCGCCTCGTCGATGATCAGGGTGTCGTAGCGGCGCAGCATCCGATCGTGCTGGATCTCGGCCAGCAGGATGCCGTCGGTCATCAGCTTGACCAGCGTGTCCTCGCCCGCCCGCTCGGTGAACCGCACCTGGTAGCCGATCGCCTCGCCGAGCTCGGTGTCGAGCTCGGCGGCGACCCGCTCGGCGACGGTCCGCGCGGCCAACCTGCGCGGCTGGGTGTGGCCGACGACGCCGTGCACGCCCCGCCCCAGCTCCAGGCACATCTTGGGCAGCTGGGTGGTCTTGCCGGAACCGGTCTCCCCGGCGACGATGACGACCTGGTTGTCCCGGATCGCCTCCAGCAGGTCCTCGCGCCGCTGACTGACCGGCAGCTCCTCGGGATAGCTGATCGCCGGGACGTTGTCCCGGCGCCGCTGCACGCGCAGCTCGGCGCGCTCGACGTCGCCGGCGATCTCCTCGGTCACCGACCGCAGCGCCTGCGGATCGCGGATCTTGCGCGCCCCCTCGATGCGACGACGCAACCGACGCTGGTCGGCCAGCATCAGCTCGGGAAGGCGTTCCCGCAGGTCGGCGAGCGGAGATTTCACAGACGACGTACCCATACGTCGCTCAAGCATAGAGGGCGCCCCGCACGACCTGCCGCCCAATTTCGCCCTGCTCACAACCAGGGGTTGCCAGGACGGTTCCCATCATCTCCGGGGCTCCCGGCCGCGGCGGGCGGCGGCCCGGGCAGCAGGGAGGTTCCCCTCATCCCGACCGGCGACCGACGGCGACGAAGGGCCGTTCGCGCTCAGGTGCGCTCGGCCCGGCAGAGGTAGGCCATGGCCTGGTCACCGACCCGGGTGATGACCACCGTGGCGTCGCGATCGCCCTTGAGCTTGAGACGGCGCCGCAGCGCGTCCGGATCGAGGTCCACGCCGCGCAGCAGGATCTCCAGCCGGCCGATCCGGTGCTCGCGCAGCAGACCGCGCAACGCCTTCTCGTTGAACCGCCCGTGATCGACGACGCGGAACGCCCGCACACCGGGCGGGGGCTCCTGCCCGGTGAGGTAGGCGATGCGCGGGTCGAGCTGCGCCAGACCGTGCCGGGCGGCGTAGTGGCGCACCAGCCCCGCGCGCACGATCGCGCCGTCGGGGTCGACGATCCACTCCCGCACCTCGTCCACCTGGCAGTCGTCGGGCTCGGCGTCGGTGATCGAAGTCCGGATCGAGCCGTCCGCGTCGAGCACGCTGGCCCTGCGGCGCACCCCCGGTTCGGCGAGCTCGCCGAACCACAGCGCCGCCTCCCGGACCTGCCCGCGCAGCGAGACCACCTCGGCCTCGGCGTCGTCGGGCACCACGTCGAAGTCCAACCCGGGCGCGCACTTGACCACCAGGTCGCGACCGGCGTGGACCTCCAGCAGCGCGTCCAGCGGCGGGACCAGGTCGGCCGGGTTCCAGCGGCGACGACCCGCGTCGTCGCGGCGCGCGGGGTCGGCGACGACCGCGGCGTCCCGCGTGATCGGCCGCAGCGCGTCGGCCTCGGCCAGCACCACCCGGTGCCCGGCCTCGTGGAGGTTGTGCTCGGCCATCAGCAGCCGCACCCGATCGAGGTCCGATCCGGCGCAGCGGTTGGCAACCGCGGCGATCTCGGCCAGCTCGGCGCCGATCGAGCAGGTCACGTCGTGCACGTCGCGCCCGGCCAGGCGCTGCGCGCGGTGCCGCGCCACCACGCTCGCGGTGGCCTGCTGCAGCGCGTCGTCGGTGAGCAGCCAGCTCCCCGAGCCATCCAGTTTGGACCGCGCCTTGCCGCGCAGCATCGCCGTTTCCAGCGCGGCCGCCGCGTGGCGCTCGCCGGCGATCTTGCGCGCCGCGGCCACGTCGGCCATCCGCGAGGAACCGCTCAGCGAGCGCTTCTGCAGCTCGGCGACCGCGCTGGAACCGGTCGCCGAGCGCAGGAAGGCGACATCCTCGACGTCGAACGAGTACCCCACCGAGCCCCCTAGTTCTCCGGGCGCGCACCGGCGCGGGCGCGGTGGGGGTCGTTCGAGACTGCCACTTGTCGATCAGTTCCCGGTGAACTCGGCCTTGCCCGGCCCGTTCTCGATGAACGACCGCATGCCGATCTTCTGGTCCTCGGTGGCGAACGTGCCCGCGAACAGGTGCGACTCCAGCTTCAGTCCGCCCGCCAGGTCCTGGTCCAGGCCACCGTCGATCGCGGCCTTGGCCGCGGCCAGGGCGCGCGCCGCCCCACCGCTGAACTGCTCGGCCCAGCGCTTCGCCGTCGCGTAGACCCCGGCGGCGGGCACCAGCTCGTCGACCATGCCGATGCGCAGGGCTTCGTCGGCCTTCACGAAGCGGCCGGAGTAGATGATGTCCTTGGCCTTGCTCGGCCCGACCAGGCGGGCCAACCGCTGGGTACCGCCGGCACCGGGAATGGTGCCCAGCAGGATCTCCGGCTGCCCGACCTTGACGTCGTCGGCGGCGACGCGCCGATCGCAGGCGAGCGCCAGCTCGAAACCACCGCCGAGCGCGTAACCGGTCAGCGCGGCCACGGTCGGCTTCGGAATGGCGGCGACCCGGCTCATCGCGTCGGAGAGCCCGCGCTGCTCCTTGGCGGCCATGTCGTTGTAGGACATCTCGGCCATTTCCTTGATGTCCGCGCCCGCGGCGAAGACCTTCTCACCGCCGTAGACGATCACCGCGCGGATCTCCTGGCGCTCGGCCGCCTCGACGGCGACCTCGCGCAGCTCGGTTTCGATCTGCCGGTTCAACGCGTTCATCGGCGGCCGGTCCAGCCGGATCGTGCCGATCGCACCGTCCACCTCGAGCTTGACGAACTCGCCCACGCGACAACCTCCTCGTCGAACCGCACATGCCGCGGCGAGGCTATCGCGCTGCGCCACCGCCGTGCTGTGTCACCGATCTCAGGAGCGGCGCTGCGCGAAGTAGCGCTGGCCGTTCCTGCGCAGTTCGAGATCCTGGTCGAAGGTCTTGGAGAGGTTGTCCTCGGTGAGCACGTCCTCCAGCAGCCCCTGCGCCACGATCTCGCCCTCGCGCAGCAGCAGTCCGTGGGTGAATCCCGGCGGGATCTCCTCGACGTGGTGGGTGACCAGCACCGAAGCGGGGGCGTCGGGGTCGAGCGCCAAGGTGGACAAGCGGGCGACGAGGTCCTCGCGACCGCCCAGGTCCAGACCGGCGGCGGGCTCGTCGAACAGCAGCAGCTCGGGGTCGGTCATCAGGGCACGGGCGATCATGGTGCGCTTGCGCTCGCCCTCGGAGAGGGTGCCGAACTCGCGGTCGGCCAGGTGCGCCACGCCGAGGAGTTCGAGGAGCTCCTGGGCGCGGTCGGTGTCCATCTGGTCGTACTCCTCGCGCCACCGACCGAACACCGCGTAGCCGGCGCTGACCACCACGTCGCGCACCTGCTCGTCACCGGGGATCCGGTTGAGCAGCGCCCCCGAGCACAGCCCGATGCGCGGGCGGATGTCGAAGACGTTGGCCTTGCCGAGGCGCTCGCCCAGCACGTCGACGGTCCCCTCGGTGGGGTGCATCTCGGTGCTGGCCATCTTGAGCAGGGTCGTCTTCCCCGCACCGTTGGGCCCCAGCACGACCCACCGCTCGTCGAGCTCGACCGACCAGTTCACATCCGACAGCAGCGACGTCCTGCCCCTGCGGACTCCGACACCATCCAGTCGGATGACCAGGTCGTCCACATCTACCTCCCAGCCGTCTGACCGCGGCGTCACGCACCCGGTTCACCTCCGGGACCGGCCGGTCCCCTCTGGGGTCATTCTTCCCGCCCCGGCCCCGCCGGTTGCGCCGGGGAGGCCCATCCCAATCCCCCGGCAGCGTGACGACGATCCGGAGGTTCCCGCCCACCCGGAAATCGCCGTCATCGCTGGCACTCGGGTCGCGCGATCCTCGGGACACGCCCCCTCACCGCCCACCGGGCGACCGGACTCGCCGCGACTTCCGGGGACGGAAGGAAGCAGACCTTCTCACCACCCCGCCATGGCGGGTGAGCAGGGGAACCTTCCTGTCACTCGCCACGCGGCGCCGTGCGTGAAAGGTTCCCCTGCTCACAGTCGCCGCGGGCTTGCGCGGAACCGGTCCTGCGCGCGGTCGAGCTCCCGTAGGGTCCGTTGCTTGTGAGTGCGCAGAAGCTCTTCTTCCGGCCGTGGGTGCTGATCGCGGCGGGGTGCGCGGTCGTGCTGGCCGCGGTGGAAGTGGTGATCGGAACCGGCGGCACCGGGACGGCCCTGTCCTGGGTCGGTGCCGCGGCCGGCGCGGTGCTGCTACCGGTGGTCGCGCAGCTGGGCCTGCTGGCCGGTTCGGTGCTGTTCGGCTTGCGGGTCCGCCACGTGGTCGTCGGAGCGATGCGCGAGATCGGGTCGTTCAAGCGCGGCGAGGTCACCTTCACCTTCCGAGCGTTGCCCGTGACGCTGCGCGCCCAGATCGGCCCGTGGCGCTACCCCGTGATCCTGCGCTGCTGGCTGGCGGGCCTGCTCTCCGCGCTCGCCGGGTTCGCGCTCGTGGCCGGGTCGTGGCTGTTGGTGTCCGGTCCTCTCGGCCGGGGGTTCGCGCTCGCGGTGACCGGCTTGATGCTCTACAAGCTGTGGCCGCAGCGGGTTCCGCTGACCACCTCGACGGGCTGGCTGCTGTTCTCCCTGCCCCGGCTGGGCGAACCGGAGCGCTCGGAGTTCCTCGCCGCGCCGCTGGCTGCGCGCGTCTACGCGGCGCTTCGACGCGGCGAAATCGATCAGGCCGCCGCGCACGCCGACGAGTTGAGCGAGCACTACCCCGGCCTCAACGCCACGATGTCCTGCCAGGTCGCCGTCATGGAGGCGCGCGGAGACTACGCCCCGGGCGTGCTCACGCTGCTGAAGTACCTCTCCGACAACGACGTGCCACCGCGCAAGATGTCCTACCTGCTGGTGGGCATCGCCGGGCTCGGCTTCAAGGCCGTGGAGGCCGACCAGCTGCCCGCTGACACGTTGCTTCCCACCGCTCGCAAGGCGCTGCACGACGCCGTCGGCCTGGGCTACCCGGAGTTCGAGCTCAACGGGACGAACGGCCTGCTCGCCCTCCTCGACGGGGACGCCGAGACCGCAGCCCGGCTGGCTGCTAAGGGCGCGGAGTACAACCACTCGCCGCTCTCCCGCGCCGACGACTTCGTGACCCTCGCCCGCGCGCACATGGCCCGCCGCGACAACGCGGCCGCGCGCAGCGCACTGGTCCGCGCCGAGGAACTGGCGCCGTGGTCGCCGCGGGTCGCCGAAACCCGCCAACGGCTCTCGGTGAGCTGACGCGGAGAAGGGAACCTTCCTGTCGAGCGTCGACGACCGGAAGGTTCCCTCGCTCGCGATCAGTCCACGGTGAGCACGAGCTTGCCCTTGGTGCGACCGGCCTCGCCGGACTCGTGGGCCTTGGCCGCCTCCGAGAGCGGGTAGGTCGCGGCGATCTCGGCGCGCAGCTTGCCCGCCTCGACCAGTTCGCGAACCGCCCGCATGCCCGCCTGGTCGTCCTCGACGAGCATCGTTTCGGCGCGCACGCCCAGCTCCTCGGCTTCGGCGACGAGCTCCTCGCGGTCGTAGGGCAGGATCGTCACCAGGATTCCGCCCTTGCGCAGCACCTGGAGGGAACGGCTGCGGTAGTCGGCGGCGATGGTGTCGAGCGCGACGTCCACATCGCTCACGACCTCGGTGAAGTCGACCTCGGTGTAGTCGACGAGCTCGTCGGCGCCGAGCTCGCGCAGGAAGTCGTGCTTGGCCTTGGTGGCGGTGCCGATCACGTAGGCGCCCTTGGCCTTGGCGATCTGCACCGCGAGGTGCCCGACGCCGCCCGCGGCCGCGTGGATCAGCACTCGCTGACCGGACTGCAGACCAGCGGTGTCGTTGAGCGCCTGCCACGCGGTCAGCGCGGCGAGCGGGATCGCGCCGGCCTGCACGTGGTCCACGTTGGACGGCTTGGGCACGAAGGCGCGGGCCGGGCCGGTGACGAACTCGGCGTGGGCGCCGACGCCGAACGGGTAGGGCAGCATGCCGAAGACCTCGTCGCCGGGCTTGTGCAGGGTGACCCCGACGCCGATCTCCTCGACGACTCCGGAGACGTCCCAGCCCAGGACGTACGGCGGGTCGCCGAGAAAACCGCGCCCCGCGCGGTGCTTCCAATCGGTGGGGTTGACGCCGGCCGCGCGCACCCGGATCAGCACCTCCCCGGGACCGGGCTCAGGCCGTTCCAACGTGACTTCGCGAAGCACTCCGGGGTCACCGTGGACGTCCTGGCTAATGGCACGCATGGATTCACTCATGCCCCCACCCTGCCTCATGCGGACCCGTCTCGAAATGGCAGGAATGCCAACATTCGATAGGATCGTGCCATGCACCGCGTGGTCGTACTGGCGCTCGACGGCGTCTACCCCTTCGAACTGGGCATCCCGCAGCGCGTGTTCGGTAGCGCCGGGCGCCACTACGAGGTCCTCACCTGCACCGTCGACGGCGAACCGGTGCGCGCCGATGCCGACTTCGCGATCTCCGTCGAGCACGGGCCGGAGCTGCTGAGCGCCGCCGACACGGTGGTGATCCCGCCGTTCGACATGTCGCTGATCTCCCGCGAGCTCCACCCGCGGGTAACCGAGGCGCTGGAGCGAATCCGCCCGGGAACCCGCATCGTGTCGATCTGCACCGCGGCGTTCGTGCTGGCCGCGGCCGGCAAGCTCGACGGCAGGCAGGCGACCACGCACTGGCGGCTCACCGAGCAGTTCCGCGCCATGTTCCCCGCCGTGCGCCTCGATCCCGACGTGCTGTTCGTCGAGGACGGTCACCTGCTGACGTCCGCTGGCGCGGCATCGGGCATCGACGTGTGCCTGCACATGATCCGCTCGGACCACGGCAGCGACCTGGCCAATCGGGTCGCGCGGACCTGCGTGGTGCCGCCGTTCCGCGACGGAGGCCAGGCCCAGTACATCGAGCAGCCGGTTCCCGAGCCGACGGGCCAGGGCACGGCGGCGACCCGGCACTGGGCCTACGAGAACCTGCACCTGCCGCTGACGGTTGCCGAACTGGCCGAGCACGCGGGCATGAGCAACCGGACCTTCGCCCGCCGGTTCCGCGACGAAGTCGGCGCCAGCCCCGGCAAGTGGCTGACCCAGCAGCGGCTCGCCCGAGCGCGGCAGCTCCTCGAGACCAGCGACCTGACGATCGACCAGATCGCCGCGCAGGTCGGATTCGCCACCGCCGCGTCGCTGCGCCAGCACCTGCACGCCGCGATCGGCGTCTCGCCGCTGACCTACCGGCGCACCTTCCGAACCGAAGCCGTCGCGACCTCAGCCGGGGAATCTTCCTGCGACGCTGGATGACAGGAAGGTTCCCGTGCTCATTCCGGTGCGGTCAGGCGCCGGGTGGCCTCCCGGGCTGCCGCTTGCAGGTCGTCGAGGGCCGTTTCGCCGAGCAGCATGCGTCGCAGCTGCGGCACCGCCAGCGGCCAGCTGATCATGCCGAGGGTCAGCAGGGCGAGCATGCCGGGTTCGATCGAGTCGGTGACCTTGCCGCTGTATTGCGCCCGGCGGACGCTCTCGGTCTTCTCCCGGTAGTGCTCGGCGCGCTCGGAATCGGCCACCACACCGGAATCGCCGCGCTCCAGGGCCTCCCACATCAGCAGGCGCAGCACGCGGGGGTTGGCCGTGTGGTACGCCGCGAGGCGGTCGATGTAGCCGGGGAGGTCCTCGCCGTCGATGGGGACCTCTGCGGCCAGTTCGGCCATCGCGTGTTCGAGGACCGCGCTGAACAGGGCGTCCTTGCTGCCGAAGTAGGCGTAGATCAGCTGCTTGTTGGCCTCGGCCTGCTTGGCGATGCGGTCGACGCGGGCTCCGGCGATGCCGTGCTCTGCGAACTCGGCCGTGGCCGCGTGGAAGATCCGGGCCTTCGTCGCTTCGGCGTTGCGGGACACAACAGCACTGTACCGCCGCCAACCAACCATCTGGTTGACACGCGCGGCGACCGGAGCCAGAATGCAACCAACTAGTTGGTTGTTTATTTCGGAGCGTTGATGTCCACGGTCGCCCCCGCCAGCCGTCTCACCGGCGCGCTGCTGTTCGCCGCCGCGCTGTGCGCGGGAGCCACAGTCGCCAACATCTACCTGGCGCAGCCGATCATCGGCCCGATCGCCGCCGCGTTCGGCTCCTCCCCGCAGGCGGCGGGAATCGTGGTCACCGCGGGCATGCTGGGCTACTCGGCGGGCCTGCTGCTGGTCGTCCCGCTCGGCGACAGCCTCGATCGGCGCAAGATGGTCGGCGGCCTCAGCGTGCTCACCGCGCTCCTGCTGCTCGGCAGCGCAGCAGCGCCGTCGCTGCCCGTGCTGACCCTGTTCGCCGGGCTGGCCGCGGCCACCACGGTGATCCCGCAAGTGCTCATCCCGCTGGTCGCGCAGCTCGCCGAACCGGGCCAGCGCGGGATCGCCATGTCCTGGGTCCAGGCGGGCCTGCTCACCGGGATCATGGGCTCGCGGGTGTTCTCCGGCCAGCTCGCCGGGCTGGCCGGCTGGCGCTGGGTGTTCGCCGCCTCCGCGGCGCTCACCCTGATCGTCGGGCTGTGGACGATGCTCGTCATGCCGGCCGACGGGCCGCGCGGCTCGCCGAACTACCGCGCGCTGCTGCGCTCCCTGCCCGGCTACCTGCGCCGCGAACCCGCGCTGCGCCGCGCGTGCCTGCGCCACGCGGGCATCTTCGCGGCGTTCAACACGATCTGGACGACCCTCGCGCTGGTGCTGACCGCCCCGCCGCACGGGCTCACCGTCGGCGGAGCCGGACTCGTCGGCCTGCTCGGACTCATCAGCGCGGCGCTGGCACCCGTGGCCGGCAAGCTCGTCGACCAGCGCGGCCCGCGGCTGGTCGCCGCGCTCGGCCTGCTGGTGCTGGCCGCTGCGGTCCTCCTGCTGGCCGCGGGCACGAACTCCCTGGCCCTGCTGCTCGTCGGCACCGCGGCCGTGCCGATCGGCATGCAGACCTCGCAGGCCGCCAACCAGAACGCGGCCCTGACCGTGGACCCGTCCGTCGGCGGGCGGTTGAACACCGTCTTCATGCTCGCCACGTTCCTGGCCGGCGCGCTGGGCTCAGCGGTCGGCAGCTTCGCCTACGGCAGCCACGGCTGGCTCGGCGTCTGCGCGAGCGCCCTGGTCTTCCTGGGACTCAGCGCGCTCGGCCTGCGCCGGGCGCGCTGAGCCGGCAGCTCAACCGGCCAGCACGACCTTGCCCAGCTCGGCCGCACCGGACAGCAAGCGGTGGCGCGGCAGAACGCGGACGGTGTAGCCGGCGGGTCCGGCGTGCGGGAGCGTCACGGCCGCCTCGTAGCGCCCCTCGCCCATCGGCTGCATCGAGGCCGTGACGAAGTCGTGCAGGTTGTCGGAATCGTCGACCCGGCCCACCACGACCTCGACGTCCACATCGGACGGGTCCAGCCCGGCCAGGTCCACCCGCGCGCGAACCGTGACCTGCCCGCCGAGCAGCGGCGTGGCGTCGTCGATGGACATCTCGGTGTCGCCCACGCGCACCCGGTTCCAGGAGGCCTGGAGCCGGTCCCGGTAGTCGGCGATCTCGCGGGCGCCCCGGAACTCGTCGTCGGCCATCGCCCGCATCGACCGGGCCGCCGGGGTGTAGTGGCCGTCGACGTACTCGCGGATCATCCGCGAGGCCTGGACCCGAGGCCCCAGCGAAGCCAACGTGTGCCGCACCATCGACATCCACTTGCCCGGCACCCCGTCGCTGTTGCGCTCGTAGTACATCGGCGCGACGTGATCGGAGATCAGCTCGTAGAGCGCACTGGCCTCCAGGTCGTCCCGGCGATTCGGGTCCGTGACGCCCTCGGCGTTGGGAATGGCCCAGCCGTTGTGGCCGTCGTACATCTCGTCCCACCACCCGTCGCGAACCGACAGGTTCAGCACGCCGTTCAAGGCCGCCTTCATGCCAGAGGTGCCGCACGCCTCCAACGGGCGCACCGGGTTGTTCAGCCACACGTCGCAACCCGAGACCAGGTATCGCGACAGCGCCATGTCGAAGTCGGGCAGGAACACGATGCGGTGGCGCACGTCGGCCTCGTCGGCGAAGCGCACGAGACGCTGAATCATGGCCTTGCCGCCCTCGTCGGCCGGGTGCGACTTGCCCGCCACCACGATCTGCACCGGGCGCTCCGGGTCCAGCAGCAGCTCCCGCAGCCGATCGGTGTCGCGCAGCATCAGCGTGGCGCGCTTGTAGGTGGGAACCCGGCGGGCGAAACCGATGGTGAGCACTTCGGGGTCGAAAACCGAGTCGCACCAGCCCAGTTCCAGGTCCGAGGCACCGCGCTGCTGCCAGGCGATGCGCAACCGGCGGCGGACCTCGTCGACCAGGCGCTGCCGCAGCGAGCAGCGCAGCTCCCACAGCAGCGCGTCGCTGACCGGTTCCATCCCGCGAAGCCCCGCACCGCTGTCCATTTCGGACTCGCCGAGCAGCTTGCCCAGCTCGCGGGCCGACCAGGTCGGCCCGTGCACGCCGTTGGTGACCGAGCGGATCGGGATCTCCTCGACGCCGAAGTCCGGCCACAGGTTGCGGAACATCTTGCGGATCACGCGCCCGTGCAGCTCGGAAACCCCGTTGGCGCGCTGCGCGAGCCGAAGGCCCATGTGCGCCATGTTGAACATGTTGGGGTTGTCCTCGGCGCCCAACGCCAGCACGCGCTGGGTCGGCACCCCGGGCAGCAGCGGAAGCTGCGCACCGTCGTCGAAGTAGTGCCGGACCAGGTCGACCGGGAAGCGGTCGATGCCCGCCGGAACCGGGGTGTGCGTGGTGAACACCGTCCCCGCGCGCACCGCGGCCATGGCCTGGTCGAACTCCAGCCCCGGCTTGTCCTGCAGCTCGCGGATGCGCTCCAGCCCCAGGAAACCGGCGTGGCCCTCGTTGGTGTGGAACACCTCCGGCTGCGGATGACCGGTGAGCTCGCAGTAGGCGCGCACCGCCCGCATCCCGCCGATGCCGGCGAGGATGTGCTGGCGGATCTTGTGCTCGGCGTCCCCGCCGTAGAGCCGATCGGTGGTATGGCGCAGATCGTCGTCGTTGTCGGCGACATCGGTGTCGAGCAGCAGCAGCGGAACCCGCCCCACCTGAGCCTTCCACACCCGGGCGTGCAACGTCCGACCGGCGGGCATGGCCACCCGCACCTGCACCGGGCGGCCCGCTCCGTCGGAGAGCACCTCGAGCGGCAGTCCGCGCGGGTCCAGCACCG
This sequence comes from Saccharopolyspora griseoalba, assembly GCF_042665275.1. Lineage (NCBI taxonomy): Bacteria > Bacillati > Actinomycetota > Actinomycetes > Pseudonocardiales > Pseudonocardiaceae > Saccharopolyspora > Saccharopolyspora griseoalba. The sequence goes on from NZ_JBHTCJ010000002.1 coordinate 368,091, forward strand.
GGTAGTGCTCCACCTGCCAGCCCTCCTCCGACAGCGCTTGCCGGAAGTAGCCCGAGCGGTAGAGCAGACCGACGCCGATCAGCGGAACGCCCAGGTCGGAGGCGGCCTTGAGGTGATCGCCCGCCAGCACGCCGAGCCCGCCGGAGTAGTTCGGCAGCGCCTCGGTGAGGCCGAACTCCATCGAGAAGTAGGCGATGGAGTTCGGCAACCCCTCGCCCTCGTCGCGACGCTGCTGGTACCAGCGCGGCACCGTCAAGTAGCGGCGCAGGTCGTCGTCGACCGCGCGGGTGCGCGCCAGGAAGTCCTGATCTTCCGCGAGCTGCCGCAACCGCTCGGCGGGCACCTCGGCGAGCAACCGCAGCGGGTCGCCACCCACCGACGCCCACACCTGCGGGTCGACCGCGGAGAACAGGTCCTGGGTCGGTGGATGCCACGCCCAGCGCAGGTTGGTCGCCAACGTGCCGAGCGCACTGAGCGGCTCGGGCAGGTGAGCCCTGACGGTGAAGCGGTGGACTGCTCTCACGGGAGCGGACCATATCTCGCCTCGCGGGAACATGTGAGTCGGTGCCGAACGCCCCCGAACCGCCGCATCAATGCGAAGCTGAACGGCGTGCGCGCATACGTACTCGTCGCGATGGTGATCGGGCTCTTCCTGACTTCCTGCGCCGCTCCGCCTCCCGAGCGGCCGGGTGTGGCGGAGCGCACGGTCAACCCGTCGTTCGTGCACGGCACCGACCACGGCGGGATCGACCGGCTGGCGGCCACGGTCGTCAGCGACGCGCAGCGCTACTGGGCCCAGGCCTACCCCGCGGCCTTCGGCGGGCCGTGGCACGACCTCGACGGCGGGTTCTTCTCCGTCGACACCGCGGGCACCGGCAGCTCCCCGCCCTGCTCGTCGTCCGCCTCGGAGGTCGAGGGCAACGCGTACTACTGCCAGAGCGTCGACGCCATCGCCTGGGACCGCACAGCTCTGCTGCCGGTGCTGCGGGAGCACTACGGCGACGCGGCGGTCGCGGTGGTGCTCTCCCACGAGATCGGGCACGCGGTGCAGCAGCGCGCGGACCTCACCGGCGGCGAACCGATGCACCTGGAAGCCACCGCCGACTGCTTCGCGGGCTCGTTCATGCGCTGGGTCTCCGACGACCGGGCACCGCACCTGCGGGCGAACCCCGATCAGCTCGACGACGCCTTGCGCGCGATCACCGTCTTCCGCGACCCGGTCGGCTCCGGCGACGAGCACGGGACGGCCTTCGACCGGGTGTCGGCCTTCCAGGCCGGCTTCACCGGTGGACCTGGCGGGTGTCCGGACCTGCGCCCGAGCAGCCTGACCGAACCGGTCGAGCCCGACCCGAACGCGGCCCTGGACGCGGCGATGAACACCGCGGGCGCCGAGCGCTTCTTCGGCGAGCTGGTGACCGCCCGCGGCGCGCGGTGGACCGCACCCCGGCTCGGCGACTGCCCGAACGCCCCGCGACCGGTGTCCTACTGCGCCGCGCCGCCGCGCGTGAGCACCGACCGGGAAGCGCTGGAGGCGCTTCGCGACGGCACCGGTGATCAAGCGGTGACCACATTGGTGGCATCTCGGTACGCGGCGGCGGCGCTCGCCCAGCTCGGCCGCCCGGTCACCGGAGCTGCGGTCAACTGCCTGACCGGCGCCTACACCGCCGAGCAGGCCGACCTCTCCCCCGGCGACCTGGACGAAGCGGTCCAGGTGACGCTGAGCCCGGACGCGATCCCGCTGGACTCGCGCCGAAGCGGTCCGACGACCGCCTTCGACCGCTTCGCGGCGTTCCGCTCCGGCGCGCTCGGCGGGAGCAGCGCCTGCACCTGAGCCGCGGCGACGAGCGAGGGAACCTCTCTGCCACCCAGCCGGTTCCTCCTGCTCAGCAGCCACCGCACCAGGACTGCGGCGCGAGCGGGGGAACTTCCCCGCCACTGCGCCGGATGCGCATGGGAACCTTTCTGTCACCGCGAGTCGAGAGTGCCCCAGAGCGGGATGCGCCACCCGTTAGGCTGCGTCCTGGACTCGATCGGCGGCGACGCCGACGTCCGGGCACGAGACTTCAAGGCACCGGCAGCGAGATGGGGCGCGTCAGTGGGAGCGATGGGAAACCGACGGCGAACGCGAAAGCTGGGCGCTGTGGTCTCGGCACTCGTGTGCGTCGCTCTGGTCAGCGGGTGCGCGCAGATCGTCAGCGGAATCCCGACGACGCTGGGCAGTTACTCGACGACCGAGGTCGCCGGGCTGCCGGCCGCGAACGGACCCAGCGGCCCGAAGACCGGTGCCCCGGACGCCCCGCTGAAGGTCGACGGCACCGACAACGGCGAGATCGACGAACTCGCCCGCAACGCGATCGCCGACGTCGACGCCTACTGGGCCGAAGCCTTCCCGGAGGTGGCTTCCGGCAAGGAGTTCCAGCCGGTCAAGCGCCTGGTCTCCTACGACTCCAACGCCCCCGGGCGTCCGCTGTGCGGGAAGAACACCTCCCACCTGGTCAACGCCTTCTACTGCCCGCCAGAAGACCTCGTGGCGTGGGACCGGGGCAAGCTCCTGCCGGAGCTGGAGAGCAACTTCGGCCCGATGGCGGTCGTGACGGTCCTGGCCCACGAGATGGGGCACGCGGTGCAGAACCGCGCCGGCACCGCCAAGCCGAACGATCCGGTGATCGTGCTCGAGCAGCAGGCGGACTGCTTCACCGGCTCCTACTTCCGGCACGTCGCCGAGGGCAACTCGCAGTACTTCCGGGTGTCCACCGGGACCGGCCTCAACGAGGTCATGAGCGTGCTCAACTACATTCGCGATTCCCCGGACGTTTCCAACTTCACCGGCGGCAACGCGCACGGCACCGCCTTCGACCGGGTGTCGGCGTTCCAGTACGGGTTCAGCGAAGGACCGGAACGCTGCGCGAAGATGGACTTCGCCGACGTCACCGAGCGCACCACGCTGTTCCAGAACTGGAAGCCCGCGCAGAACGAGACCGAGCTGCCGATCGACGACAAGAGCATCGAAGCGGTGACCACGAGCCTGCACGAGGTCTTCCGCGACACCGGCGCGCCGGAACCCGAGGTCACCACCGAGCCCATCTCGTGCCGGGGCCGCCAGAAGACCGCACCGGCCGACTACTGCCCCGCGACGAACACGATCTCGCTGGACCTCTCGGCGCTGCGCGAGATCGCCCAGCCACCGTCGAAGGACAGCGACAGCACCGGGTACGGCGACTTCGCCGCCTATGCCCAGATCGCGTCACGGTACGCCTTGGCGGTGCAGCAATCGGCGGGCTTCGAGCTCGACGGCGAAGCCGCCGGGCTGCGCACGGCGTGCATGGTGGGTGCCTGGAGCGGCCTGCTGGTCGAGGACCCGATCGGCCAGCGCAACCCGGTGGGCAAGCTGCGCGTGCTGCCCGACGACATCGACGAGGGCGTCTCGGCGCTGCTCGGCGACGAGAGCCTGATCGCTGCGAACGCGCGAGGCGAGCAGGTTCCGGTCGGGTTCGCCCGGGTCGAAGCGTTCCGCGTCGGGGTGCAGGACGGCCTGTCTCCCTGCACGACGAAGTACGAGGGCTGATCACCGACCGGCTCCCGGCCGTCAGCTGCGGGTGCTCCCGGCTGCTGGCGGCCGCGGTCCGGTGCCCGCGATGTACCCCTCCGCGCCCCTCGGCGGCTGAAGGGTTCCCCTGCTGTCACCGAGCCTCGGGTGCCAGGAAGGTTCCCCCGTGCACACTTCCGGCCGCCGGTGGGCGGACGCGGTGGGGCCGGGAGTACCTCGCCCAGCGAGGTACCAGCGAGCACGCGGGTCTCGACGCGACGAGGTCGACGGCGTTGCGAGCCCGCGTGCTCGACGCGGGCTGACGCACCTACTCAGAACAGGGCGCTGGCCAGGTTGCGGCGGGCCTTGAGCACGCGCTCGTCGCCCTCCGGGAAGATCTCGAACATCTCCACCAGGTGCTGGCGCACCCGGTTGCGCTCGTCACCGGAGGTGCCCTTGATCGTCCGGATCAGCCGGTCGAAGCCCTCGTCGATCTTGCCGATGGCGACCTCGGCGTCGGCGGCGGCCAGTTGCGCGTCGACGTCGTCGGCGTTGGCGTCAGCGCGTTCGATCGCCGACGGATCGGCCTGCTCGGCGCGCGCGGTGAAGCGGACCTGCATGAGCGCGGCCTTGGCCTGCTCGTTGTTCGGCTCGCTGGCCAGGATCTCCTGGTAGGCGGCCTCGGCCTCGGCGAAGTCACCGCGTTCGAGGGCGTCCTCGGCACGGGTGAAGCGCGGGTCCTCGGGCTCCTCCGCCGGCTCGGCAGAACCAGCGGCCTCCTCGGCGGCCTTGATGCCCGGGAGCTGATCGCGCAGCTGGTCGAGCAGGGAGTCGATCCACTGGCGCAGCTGGGGCTCGGGCTGGGCGCCCGCGAAGCCGTCCACCGGCTGCCCACCGGCGATGGCGATGACCATCGGGACCGACTGCACCTGGAACAGCTGAGCGATCCGCGGATTGGCGTCGACGTCGACCTTGGCCAGCACGAACGCACCGTTGTACTCGCGGGCGAGCTTCTCCAGGGCTGGCGAGAGCTGCTTGCACGGCTCGCACCAGGTCGCCCACAGGTCGACCACGACGGGCACCTGCAGCGACTTCTCCACGACCTCCTGGAAGTTCGCCTCGGTCGCTTCGACGATCGCCGCGTGGTTCTCCGCGGCCCCGCCGTCGCCGCCTTCTCCGGGCGGCTGCTGCGCGGCCTTGGCAGCGGCTTCCGCCCTGCTCTTGAGCCCCGAGAGGTCGACTGCGCCCGCCATCGAAGCGGACATCGCTGCTGAGTTCTGGCGTGGATCCGGCCTCGTCACAGTCCCATCCTGACACGTCCCACCAGCCGCTCGACGGCTGGGCGGCCGATGCCGCTCGTGCACTTCCAGGGGTGCCGCCGCCGGGCGGGCAAAACCGCCGAAGCCCATTGGCTCCGATATCCAGGCGACACGCCGCTACCCGCCTAAAACAATTCGAACAAGCGAAGAATTTCCACTCGAACAGGTGGCAATCGGGATCAACCCCTCAGGTTCTTCGGCAGTGATCGCCGAAAACGACCAAGAGCCCGCGAGGGACGGTTGTTTTCTCCGGGCGGTGGGGTTCCCTCGACGGGGAACCTCCGGCCAGTAGTTCAACGAGAGGTTCGAAACAGTGCGTATTGCAACCCGAGTTGCCGGTGTCGCCGGTGCCGCCGCCCTCAGCGCCATGGCCCTGGGTGGCACCGCTTTCGCGGACAGCGCCGACAACGACGGCGTCAACCTGCTGGACGACAACAACGTGAGCGCCGTGCCGGTGCAGGCCTGCGGCAACAACGTCGGTGCCGCCATCGGCGTCGTCGTCCCGGTGCTGTCCCCGCAGAGCAGCAACTGCGTCAACGCCCCGGTGGTCGACCACCCGCAGGGCTGAGCTCGCTCCGAGCAGCGCCAGACTGCGAACGGGGGTGGTGTCGACGGCGACACCACCCCCGTTCTCTCGCGCCTACTGATCGCGCAGCTGTTCCTCCACCCGCTGCACCTTGGCCTGCAACTGGCCGGTGTGACCGGGACGGATGTCGGCCTTGAGCACCAGGCTGGTGCGCGGAGCGCGTGCCGACACGACCTCGGTGGCGCGCTTCACGACGTCCATGACCTCGTCCCACTCGCCCTCGATGGTGGTGAACATGGAGGTCGTCTCGTGCGGCAGGCCCGAGTCCCGGACAACCTTCACCGCGGCCGCGACCGCCTCGCTGACGCTGTCGTCTTCTCCGGCCCCGCTCGGGGCCACGCTGAACGCAACCAGCACGAAAAGCTCCCTTCCAATCGAGTCGGCTTCGAACCGGCACCCCGATCATGCGTCAACCGGGCCGCGGTTCGTCGAATTCCGAGCGCGCGCGGTCGACAGTCGGCAGAGGTGTTCGCCCTCGCTGCTAGCGTCGAACACCATGAGCGCCCGTGGCCCCCTGCCCTTCGACCCCATCGCCCGCGCGGCCGAGACCTGGGCTGAGCGGGTTGGCCCGTCCACGACGATGGCCGCGGTCACCAGCATCATGCGGGTGCAGCAGATCCTGCAATCCGCGGTCGACAACGCTCTGCGACCGCACAACCTGACCTTCGCGCGCTACGAGGCGCTGGTCCTGCTGACCTTCTCGCGACGCGGCAGCCTGCCGATGCGCGTCATGGGCGATCGCCTGCAGCTGCACCCGACCAGCGTGACCAACATCGTCGACCGCCTCGAGCAGGACGGCCTGGTGCAGCGCGTGCCGCACCCGACCGACCGGCGCACCACGCTGGTGGCGATCACCGACGACGGTCGCGACCTGATGAAACGAGCCACCGAAGCGGTCAACGAGATCGATTTCGGGCTGCAGGGCATCACCGAGCGGCAGACCCAGCAGCTGACCGAGCTGCTGGGCAAGGTCCGGCACGCCGCCGGCGACTTCTAGTTCAGCTCGCGCAGCACGTAGCCGACCCGGCCCCAGAACGTGGGCTCCTCGGAATCCCGGAGCTCCAGCAGGCCGCGCTTGTTCGCCCAGCGCTCGAACCACACGGTGGCCAGGGGCGGCACCGAGGCCACCAGCGCGAGCACCAGCACCCAGAACCGCCAGCGCAGCGGGCTGAACACCACCAGCGTCACCAGCACGTAGGCGGTGAACACGATGCCGTGGATCCAACCCATCACGGTCACGCCCAGCGGCATGCCCAGGCCGTACTTGAACGCCATGGCCACCAGCAGGCCCGCCCAGGACAGCGCCTCGGCGACCGCCACCAACCGGAACCAGCCCACATAGCTACGCGGCACGTCGACCCCTACTCGTCGTTCCCGAACCCTGGAACGAGTGTGCCGGGTGTCGACGGTCACTCCGATGCCGGTCCGGTTTCGGCATCCACCCAGGACAGGTAGTCCGGGTTTCCGCCGACGATCGGGGTCACGATGACCTCCGGGACGTCGTAGTCGTGATGGGCCCTGATGTGCGCGATCAGCGCCTCGCTCCGGCCCGCCGAGGTCTTGATCTGCAGCTGCCACTCGGGATCGTCCTGGGCCGCGCCCTCCCACACGTAGAAGCTGCGGATCGCGACCACCTGCACGCACGCGCCCAGGCGCGCCTCGACGATGCCGCGGGCGAGCTCGGCGGCGGACTCCTCGGAGTCGGTGGTGGTCACCACCTGCACGTGATCAGCCATGGCGCCAGGGTATCGGGCGCAGGCGTGCAGCAGGGGAACCTTCCTGCCACTCGGTCCACCTCGGTGTCTCCCCCTCGGCGGTTGCGCTGCGTCCGCGCGCAGCAACCTGGTGCGCTGCGCGCTGACGAGCACGCGGCGTGCGCGATCCGATCCGCCTCGCCATGACAACGTTGTCGGACCCGAGAATCCCCGCCGCGCCACGACGACCGACGTGCGCGGTTGGCCGGTGTGAGCGTCAATACGCGCCGAGCACGTCGCCGATTTCGGCGACAGCACCGCTCTGCTGCTGAAGCTGCTCGACGCCGGGCAGCGGCTGCCGGTGCACCGCCACCGGTCCGACGCGTTCGCCAAGCAGCACCTGGGTTCCCGGTTCGGCAAGACCGAGGCCTGGATCGTGGTGGGCGTCAGCGGCTCGAAACCCGTGGTGCACCTGGGCTTCCGGGAGACCGCCGCGCCGGAGACCGTGGCCGAGCCGGTGCGCACCCAGGACTCCTCGGCGATGCTGGGCGCGCTCAACCCGATGACACCGTCCACGTTGCCGCGGGAACCCCGCACGCGACCGGCGCCGGGGTGATCATCGGGGAGCTGCGGCAACCCAGCGACTTCTCGATCACCCGGGACGACGTGGACCCGAAGAGGCAATACTTCTCCAAGTCCCAGGGCTGAGCGGATCGCGACCTTCACCAATCGCTTCGGCGGGCTCGCTCGCCCCCGGGGCCGCGTCGTGCGCGGTTGGCTCCCATCTGCGCGTCGTGGTTACCGTGAGGCATGGCCAGACACGGTGAGATGTTCCCCGGTCGCAAGCTCAAGCACGAGGGCGACCAGGGCGGCGTGGGGCGTGAGCACGATCCCGGTGGCCCGCTGGACCTGGACCGGGGCGTGGTCTTCCTCGCACCGCCGAAGGAGGACCAGGACGAGGATCCGCGCGAGAAGCCCGAGGAGTGATCTCCGCGGTCGCCGCTTCACCCGAAGAGCGATCACAGGCTGATAGCGCAACCACCCATTAACGCACGGCGTCCGTTCCTTTCCGCTAATGTGCCACGGGCAGGTGACACACCCCTCCAACGAGCGTTTGGTGTTCACTTCCCGTTGCTCGTGTCGGAAGCGCCACACCCGCGCGCGTGATCGGAAAGGGGAGGCCGTGCGGCCGAACAACATGTCCGGGAGCGCTGCTCTCGAACAGACCGAAGCGGTCGAGGACGGCACCGCCCTCATCGGCAACGCCGCGCCGCAGGGCGCCACCCCGCAGCAGAAGCAAGCGATCGCACGGCGCATCGGCGAAGACTGGCAGCGCATCAGCTCCAACATCGCCGAGCTGTTCGCCACCGGCGTGCCCAGCGGCGACCCGCGAACTCAGCAGGTCGTGCAGGAGCACTACCGCTGGATCGGCAACTTCTGGAACCCCGACCGCGCCTCCTACCTGCGGTTGGCCGAGATGTACGTCAACCAGCCGAAGTTCCGGCACCGCATCGAGCGCCGCAAGCCCAAGGGCATGGCCGCCTACCTGCGCGACGCGATGACCACCTACGCCTGGGCCAACCTGCGCTGACGGGCGGCGGTGACAGGAAGGTTCCCATCCTCAGCACGCCCCCGCGTCCTCGCCGCCGCCGTCGGTGCGGTCGAGTTAAATGGGGCTCATGCGGAGGTGGGTGCTGCACATGGACATGGACGCGTTCTTCGCGTCCGTGGAGCAGCTCACCCGGCCCACCGTGCGCGGACGTCCGGTGCTGGTGGGCGGGCTCGGTCCGCGCGGCACCGTCGCCGGCGCCAGCTACGAGGCGCGCGAGTACGGGGCGCGTTCGGCGATGCCGATGACCGAGGCGCGGCGCCGCTGCCCGATCGCCGTCGTGCTCCCGCCGCGCTTCCGCGTCTACTCCGCGGTCAGCCACCGCGTGCTCGACATCGTGCGCGACGTCTCCGACGTCGTCCAGCAGGTATCGGTCGACGAGGCCTTCCTGGAACCCGCCGAGCTCGCCGACGCCCCGGTGCACCGGGTCGAGGAGTTCTGCGCCGAGCTGCGCGCGCGGGTGCAGCGCGAGGTCGGCGTGGTCGCCTCTATCGGCGCAGGAGCCGGCAAGCAGCTGGCCAAGATCGCCTCCGGGCTGGCCAAACCGGACGGCATGCTGATGGTGCCACCGGACGAGCAGCTGGAGCTGCTCTCCGGGCTTCCGGTGCGCAAGATGTGGGGCATCGGCCCGGTCACCGAGTCGAAGCTGCACCGCATCGGCGTCTACACCATCGGTGAGCTCGCGGCGATGCACCCGCAGGACGTCACCTCGCTGCTCGGCCAGGCCATCGGCACCGAGCTGCACCGCCTCGCGCACGGCATCGACGACCACCCGGTCGCCGAGCGGGCCGAGGCCAAGCAGGTCAGCGCCGAGACGACCTTCGACTACGACATCACCGATCAGGAGACCCTGCTCGGCCAGATCGCGAACGTGGCCGAGTCCGCGCACCGACGCCTGGTCTCCTCCGGGCGAGCCGCCCGGACCGTCACGCTCAAGGTGCGCGACTCCGACTTCACCACGATCAGCCGCGCCGAGACCTTCTCCTCGGCCACCAGCGACCTGGCGACGCTGTCGGCCGCGGCCCGCCGGCTGCTGTCCGCTGCCGCGCCCGCGGGCACCCCGCTGCGGCTGGTCGGCGTCTCCTACTCCGGCCTGGCCAACTCCGAGCAGGAACCGCTGTTCGAGCACCGGCCCGCAGCCTCCGAGGAATCGCCTCCCGCGACCGAGACCTCAGATGCGGACGCCCCGGAGAGCGGTGCCGCGCGCCAGTGGCGCGCGGGCGACGACGTGCGCCACCCCGAGCACGGGCACGGCTGGGTGCAGGGAGCCGGGCACGGGCGCGTGACGATCCGCTTCGAAACCGCCACGACCGGCCGCGGCGTCGCGCGCACCTTCGCCGTCGACGACCCGCAGCTGAGCACCGCCGACCCGCTGGAGAGCCTGGGCTGACCGGTCGATCAGCCCTGCGGTGGCCTCGGGAGCTCGCGGCGGTAGTTGCCGACCCACTTCTGCGGCGCGATGTCGCGAGTCGCGCTCTCCAGGGTCTTCGGCAACCGGGAGAACGGGGGCAGGTGGAACCGGTAGCGGTCCGGCGGCAGCCCCGAGACCGTCGGGGGCTCCTCGATCCACCAGCGCTCCAGTTCGGGGTGCCGCTCGGCGAAGCCGGGATCGGCCGGGTAGATCTCCAGCGCACGACGCCGCTCCGGGTTCGTCGGACGCCGGTCCTGGATCCACGGCAGCGTGCCGATGCCCACCGCCTTGATCTCGTTCCAGTCGATCCCGTAGACCTCACCCATGGTGCGCACGTAGAAGCCGCTGCGGTCGAGCAGGAAGCCGCGACCGTTGAGCATCCCGCGCGAGGCCAGCACGAACCAGATGAAGGTCATGCCGAAGACCAGCTGCCAGATCCACATGCCGACCGAGTTGCCGTTGTTGGCCAGCGAAGCGGCGATCAGCACCGTGCCGAGACCGCTGATCCCACCGCCGATCAGCAGGGCGCGGAAACTCGCCGCGCTCACGTCCACGTCCCGGGCGTCGGCGCCGAGCAGGGTCGGCTGCGGCCCGCGCGGCGGAGCGGGACGCGCCATCTGTCCCTGACTGGTGTAGCGGGCCGTACCGCGCGGGATCGTGCGGGTGGTCTCCGACCAGTCGGCGCGCCGCCATCCCCCTGGAAGCCATCTCATGCCATCCAGCGTATCGGCGAACCACCCAGTTGATCATGATGCGGGGCGAATCTCCGGGTCCCGTTCGGGGACTTCTCGGGGATTCACGCGCTGAGCAGGAGCGCGTCGCCCTGACCACCGCCACCGCAGAGCGCGGCCGCACCCGTGCCCCCGCCCCGGCGCTTGAGCTCCAAGGCGAGGTGCAGCGCCAGACGAGCACCGGACATGCCGATCGGGTGCCCCAGGGCGATCGCACCGCCGTTGACGTTGACGCGGTCCTCGGACACGCCGAGCTGACTGGCCGAGACGATGCCCACGGCCGCGAACGCCTCGTTGATCTCGACGAGTTCCAGGCCCGCCGGGTCGACACCGGCCCGGTCGGCGGCCTTCTTGATGGCGTTGGAGGGCTGCTCGTGCAGGCTCGCGTCCGGTCCGGCCACCACGCCGTGCGGGCCGATCTCGGCCAGCCAGCTCAGCCCCAGCTCCTGGGCCTTGGTCTTGCTCATCACCACGACCGCGGCGGCGCCATCGGAGATCTGCGAGGCCGTGCCCGCGGTGATCGTGCCGTCGGCGGTGAACGCCGGACGGAGCTTGGCCAGCGTTTCGGTGGTGGTGTCGCCGCGCACGCCCTCGTCGGTGTCGACCACGACCGGGTCGCCCTTGCGGCGCGGCACCTCGACCGGAACGATCTCCTCGGCGAACACCCCGTTGGCCGCGGCCGCCGCCGCGCGCTGGTGCGAGCGCGCCGCGAAGGCGTCCTGGCCCTCGCGGGTCAGCCCGTAGCGGGCGTTGTACTTCTCGGTGGACAGACCCATCGCGACCTGGTCGAACGCGCAGAACAGGCCGTCGTGGGCCATGTGGTCGAGCATCTCGACGTCGCCGTACTTGAAGCCCTCGCGAGAGCCGGTGAGCAGGTGCGGCGCCTGCGTCATCGACTCCTGCCCGCCGGCGACCACGACGTCGAACTCGCCGGCCCGGATCTGCTGGTCGGCCAGCGCGATCGCGTCCAGACCGGACAGGCACACCTTGTTGATGGTCAACGCGGGCACGTCCATGGGGATCCCCGCGGCCACGGCGGCCTGCCGCGCCGGGATCTGACCGGCGCCCGCGGTCAGCACCTGACCCATGATCGTGTACTCGACCTGGTCGGGCGCGACGCCGGCGCGCTCCAGAGCGGCCTTGATGGCGATGCCGCCGAGCTGCGCGCCGGAGAAGTCCTTGAGCGAACCGAGCAGACGCCCCATCGGGGTCCGTGCACCCGCCACGATCACAGAACTACCCACGACTGCCTCCTGGTCCAGCTTCGTCGACACACCGATTCGCGCGACTTGATGGTTCCCATCATCGCCCGCTTTCGCTTCGGCGACCATACCCATGAACATCGCCGGTTGACTGTGAGCGCCGCCACGGCGCCGCGCGGGTGCGAGGAAGGTTCCCCGCTCACCGCCCCGGCCAGCGGTCCGCGAGTGACAGGAAGGTTCCCTTGCTCAGGTACGGCACCTGCCCCTGCCCGCGGTCAGATCGCACAACCCCGGCTCCGCCGACCAGGACAGCCGATCGCGCGCGTCGACGCCGAGCTCGCGGGAGACCGACACGTCCGACACCGCTCCGCTGTCGGCCTTCGCCCAGTAGCGGACCTCGTACTCGCGCCCGTTCTCGGCGTAGGTGAAGGCGTAGAACGGAGCCGGTACCGGGGCGGGGCCGTAATGCGGAACGGTCCAGGCGTTGTCGCCCTGCGCTCTTCCCGGGTCCACGTAGAGGCAGTCGTACCGGACTCCTTCGAAGCCGCACACGCGCCGTTCCGCGCCGCCGTAGCGGCCCACGTCATCGACCTGCACCAGGGCGCCGCCGCGCAGGCGCTGGAACACGTCCTCGCAAGCACCGGTGCCGCAAGCGCGCCAGGCGCGCCACGCCTCCGCCCGGGCGGAAGCAGCGGACGCGCCCGAGTTGATCGCCGCGCAGTAGCGGTCCACCACGTGCGGCGCGACCTGGTCGGCAGCTGCCGAGACGTCGATGGCCTCGGCAGCGGTGATGTCGGCACCGAGCCCGGCCGAGTCGAGCTGCCACGCGCCGACGCCCGGGTTGAAGTACAGCGCCTCGGAGCGCTGCTTCGGGTCCGACAACGACGGCTGGTCGTCGTAGCGGGAGAGCGTCATCGGCGACGGCGCGTTCCCGGAGGGGGCGACTTCCGGCCAGGTCGGCGACAGCGTCAGGTCGGTGGCCTCGGCCGGGCTGACCTCGCAGGCGGCGCTCCCGGCCGCGGCGGTGGCCGCGGCCCGCACCTGCGCGTAGGGGGCGGTTCCGAAGCGCAGCGGTCCGGGAGCGACCCAGCTGTGCTGCTCGACGAGCTGCGCGGCCCGCGGGTCGGGTCCGCCGCCGCCGCTGATCACGCCGTCGTCGCCCGCGGCCAGGGCGTGATCAGCGGTGGCGGTGGTGACGATCAGCGCGGCGAGCAGGACCGAGGATCTCCGCAGCACCTTGACCACGTTCTGCCCCCTACGAGTGCGACGGTCATCGGCTGGCGCCGTGCCAGATCACCTGACTTCACCTCGGGGGGCAATTCGATCTTCGCGGTGAGCGGGTTTTCCCGGGCATGCCCCACCGTTACGCTGCGACCATGCACGCGGAACTGAAAGACCTGGTCACGGCCGTTGATCACGTGGGCATCGCGGTCGCCGACCTCGACGAGGCCATCGCCTTCCAGCGCGACACCTTCGGGTTGCAGGTCGCGCACGAGGAGACCAACGACGACCAGGGGGTCCGCGAGGCGATGCTGCGCGCCCCCGGCGACGCGGCGGGGGCCGCGCAGATCCAGCTGCTCGCCCCGCTGCGCGAGGACTCCGCGATCGCCAAGTTCCTGGACCGCAACGGTCCCGGATTGCAGCAGCTCGCCTACCGGGTCACCGATGTCGAGGCGGCCATGGCCGCGCTGCGCGCCAAGGGTGTGCGCCTGCTCTACGAGGAACCCCGCCGGGGCACCGCGGACAGCCGGATCAACTTCGTGCACCCGAAGGACGTCGGCGGCGTGCTGGTCGAGCTCGTCGAACCCGCCCCGGGGCACTGACCGCGTTCGTCCGCGACGACGCCGGTCAGGCGGGTCTGACCGTGCGCGGTTTGCCCGCGCCCATCTCCAGCGCGCGGGCGATGAAGCCGATTTCGCGGTCCAGCTCGTCGTCCTCGGTGCGATGCCGGGCCACCGAGTGGCGGTGGTTGATCACCCTGGCCAGCAGTAGCGCTGCGGTGTCGACGTCGCGGCCGGGCAGGCCGGGGGGCAGGGCCAGCTCGATGACGCGGCGGATCTGCTCGACGACCGTGCCGAAGCGGCGCTGCATGGCGTCGCGCACGGCGTCGTGGGTGTCGGCCTCCCGCCAGAGCAGGTGGCTGAGCAGCATCGACGATTCGAGGCGGGCGTCCAGTTCGCGCACGAGCCCGCGCAGGCTGCCCGCGATGTCGCCGCGCACGACGATCTCGTCGGACTCCAGCTCCTCGTCGGGCAGCCGGTCGACCAGCGCTTCGAGCAGGTCCTGCTTGCGCTTGAAGTAGTAGTGGATGAGCCCCTTCGGCACCCCGGCCCGATCGGCGATCCGGGAGGTGGGGGTGGCGTTGAAGCCGTGCTCGGCGAACAGGTCGCCGGCTGCGGTCAGGATGCGCTCGCGCGCGGAGCCGCTCTGGTCCTCGTCCGGCAGGTCCTCGGTGGACGGGCGGCGAGCACGCTTGCCCGGGACCTGCGACATGTGCCCGACCTCCCTGGTACGGCGATAGAACGCGCGGTCCGGAATCTACCTCCGGACCGCGCGATCATCGCAATCTCGTCGCAGGAGTGCTTGCTCTCAGTGCGAGCCCGCCACACCCCGGTGAGCCGCGTTGGCCTCCGGAAGTGCTGCCAGACCGGCGATGACGGCCAGAACGCCGACGATCCACGACGTCCACGCTGCGCCCATCAACGAGCTGTAGCCGAGGACCCATGGCGAGATGAAAACAAGCGCGCCCAGCAACATGTGGCTGTATTCGCTGGTCATCGATCCGGGCATGGCCAACGACCAAACACTCGCGACGACCAGGAGCGCACCCAGCACGATCATCGCCAGAACGGCGGCGCCATTGGTCGCCGTCCACATCGTGGCGAGGATCAAGTAGGCACCGAGAACCACACCGGCCCAGTCCTGCCATCGCATCCACGGTTTCGAAGTCGAACCGCTCGACTGTTCGGCCACGTCGATCACCTCCGTTGCCCCACTGACCACTCCATAGTCACCCTTGGTTGGCCAGCCGGTCAATACTCTGCGAGGGGTAACTGCTGTGGTGGGTGTGACCTGGAGAGGAAAATCCCGTTCTTCCCCGCCACACCTCCCACAACAGCGTCGACTTCCAGGTACTTTGGTGCCCATGGGCCTTGCCGACGACCGCGATTTGCTGCCACTGGGGTCAGGATTCGACCTCGCTCGCAAGAACGGCTATGACCGCGCACAGGTCGACGAGCACCTCGAGCGTCTGGACGCGGACATCCGCATCCTCACGTCGGACCGCGACGCGGCGGTCTCGCAGGCCGCTGACCTGTCCAAGCAGCTCGAGTCGGCCCGCTCGGAGATCGAGAGCCTGCGCGGTCAGGTCGACCGCCTGGCCAAGCCGCCGACGACCCTGGAAGGGCTCAGCGAACGGCTGCAGCGCATGCTGCGCCTGGCCCAGGACGAGGCCTCCGAGATCCGCAACCGCGCCGAGAACGACGCGGCCATGATCCGCAACAAGTCCGAGGCCGAGGCCACCAACCTGCGCAACCGCTACGAGCGGCTGATCAGCGAGGTCGACAGCCGGCGCAGCGAGATGGAGACCGAGCACCGCTCGCTGATGGAGAGCGCCAAGGCCGAGGCCGAGCGCATCACCCGCGAGGCGGAGGAGAACCGCAAGCGCGCCGACGAGGAGTCCGAAGCCCACCGCATCCAGGTGGAGGAGGACTTCGAGATCGCCATGGCCGCGCGGCGCACCGAGGCCATGCGCACGCTCACCGAGCAGGAGCAGAAGAGCAAGTCCGAGGCCGAACGGCGCGTGCGGGAGGCGACCGAGGAGGCCAACCGGCGGCTGCGCGAGGGCACCACCGAGGCCCACCGCCGCGTCCAGGAAGCCACCGACAAGGCGAACTCGCTGGTCAACGAGGCCACCGAGAAGGCGGAGAAGCTCACCAAGGAATCCACCGAGGCCGCCGAGGCCCGCGAGCACTCCAGCAAGGAGGCCGCGCAGCGCAGGCTCACCGAGGCCAAGCAGGAAGCCGAGCGGCTGGTCACCGAGGCGACCGAGAAGTCCGAGCGGATGGTCAGCGAGGCCACCGAGAAGTCCGAGCGGATGATCCGCGAGTGCACCGAGGAGGCCACTCGCCGCGTCGACGTCGCCACCCGCGAAGCGAAGCGCCTGGTCAACGCCACGCGCGCGGACGCGCAGCGGCGGCTCGGCTCGACCACCGAGGAGGTCCAGCGCCGGCTGGCCCAGGCCGACGCGCACGTGCACTCGTTGACCGAGCTGCGCGACGCGGTCGCCAAGAAGCTGCGCGACGCCGCCGAGATGCTCGGCCAGACCACTCCCCTGCTGGAGCGCCTCGACCAGGAGGACGCCGAGGAGGAGAAGCTGCGCCAGGCCGCGATCGAAGCCCGCGAGCAGGCGCGCAAGGACGCCGAAGCCGCGATCGCCCGCGACGGCCGGGAAGTGGGCACCGACAACGCCCAGGACGACGAGCAGGACTCGAAGCCCGCCTCCGCGCAGCGCGAACCCGAGCGCACCGAGTCAGCCCTGCCCAAGCGCTCGACCGGCAGCAGCGGCTCCGCCAACGACGCGCCCACCGACCGGATCCAGCGCAAGCCGGCAACCGGCAACGAGGACACCCGCCGCATCCAGCTGCCCGTCCCCGACGAGCAGGACAAGCAGCACTCCTACAGCGGCGGCCACAACAACCAGCAGAAGAACAGCTGACCCGAACGCCGTCCTGCTCACCGAGCGGTGCGGACAGCGGAGTCGGACGCGTGTGCTGGGCTCCGCGCGCCGCTGCCGATGTTCGCCCGCACCCGCCGAAGCGGGTCAAGCGCGCCCGGCGAGCTACCGGGTCACGGCTCGATACGGCTCAGCCAAGGCCGCACCGCAGAAGCCAGCTCGTCCGGCACCTCCAGCGACGGCAGGTGGCCCGAGCCCGGCAGCACCACCAGCTCCCCGCGCGGCAAGGCCTCGACCATCCGGCGGGCTTCGCTCGGCGGGGTGACGCCGTCCTCCTCACCGACGGCGACCAGCGACGGGCCGTCGAACTCCTCCAGCGCGCGCAGACCGTCCGGGCGCTGCGCCATGGCGCGCTGCGCCCACGCGACGCCGTCGGCGGGCTGGGACTCGATCAGCTCGCGCGCGGTGGCCACGACCTCCGGGCGGTCCCGCCGGGTGGTCTCACCGAGCAGCGCGGGAAGCATGTCCTCGGCAAGCCAACCGGCCGTGCCCTCGCGCTCGGCGCGCTCGGCCGCACCGATGCGCTTGGCCTTGGCCTCCTCGGTGTCGGCGGGCGCCTTCGTGTCGACCAGCAGCAGGCCAGCGACCCGCTGCGGCGCTGCCCGCAGCAGCGCGGTGGCGACGTACCCGCCCATCGAGCAGCCGCCGAGGACCACGCGCGGCAGCTCCAGCTCGTCGAGCAGCGCGAGGATGTCCGCGGCGACGACGTCCACGCTCGGGGCTTCGGCCACCAGCCGCTCCTCCGGAGGAGTGGCCAGACCGTGCGCCGACGAACCGTCCAGCGAGCTCTCCCCGAGCCCTCGCTGATCAGGTGCGATGACCCGAGCCTGGTCCTCCAGGCGAACGCGCAGCGGAGTCCACATCCGCGCGTCCACCGGGTAGGCGTGCAGCAGCACCAGCGGCGTTCCGGCTCCCGATTCGATGTAGTGCACGACCCCATCCTGCCGGAAACCACCGCCGCCGGGCGGGCAGGCAAGCCGAGGAACACGGGAACCTTCCTGTCACCGCGGTCCGGAAACTCGGCTGCTGCGATCGCCGGCTGCGACTAGCGTGTTGCGATGCCCGAACCCGCGGAGATCCGCACCCGGCGACTGCTGCTGCGCAGGCCGCGACCCGAGGACACCGACTCGTTCGTCGAGGTCCACACCCGCCCGGAGACCCACGTCCACTCCGGGTTCGGGCGACGCACCCGCGAGCAGGCCCTGCAGCTGCTGGAGCTGATCCAGCGCGACTGGCAGGAGACCGGGGTCGGCTACTGGAGCATCCTGACCACCGGTTCGGGCGAGCTGATCGGCTTCGGCGGATTGCGGCACGCCGACGACGAGGGCGCACCGATCCTCAACCTCTACTTCCGGTTCCAGCCCTTCGCCTGGGGCAACGGCTACGCCACCGAGATGTCCGCGGCCGCCCTCGGCTGGGCGCAGCACAACCGGCCGGACATCCCGGTGCTGGTGCGCACCGCCACGCGCAACGCTCCCGCGATCGGCGTGGCCAACAAGCTCGGCCTCGAGCTGGTCGAGGAGCGGTTGCACGAAGGCGTCCCCGAAGTGGTGTTCCGCTCCCCTCACCCGGGGTTGTCGTGAGGAAGGGAACCTCTCTGCCGCCCGGCCCGCGGTCAGGACCCGACGATGGTGACCTGGCGGGTTTCCGACGGCCCGTCCCAGGTGCGCGGAAGCGGGGTCGGCACGTCCGGCGCCACGACCTGCACGATCGCGTCCAGGGCGGCCTCCGCCTTGCCGACCCACAGGTGCTTGGTGTCCGGGAACCCGATCACCTCCGCCTGGGTGAGCGGCGCGAACCGCTGCCGGGCTTCCTCGGGGCGCAGGTAGTCGTCGTGCTCCGGGATGAGCGCGCGCACCGGCTTGCCCGATTCGGCCCAGGCGCGCAGGTGCTCGTCGCTGCTCCAGCGCAGCGGCGGCGAGATCAGGACCGCACCTTCGACCAGCGGGTCCAGCCCGTGCACCAGGGTGAGATCGGTGCCGAACGACCAGCCCACGAGCCAGACGTTGGGCAGATCGTTGAACTCCGCGTACTCCAGCGCTGCGGCGACGTCGAAGCGTTCCGAATCACCGTTGTCGAACGTGCCCTGGCTGCGACCGGCCTCGCTGGCGGTGCCCCGGGTGTTGAACCGCAGCACCGCGATGTCGGCGAGCGCGGGCAGGCGGAACGCGGCCTTGCGGTAGATGTGCGAGTCCATCATGCCGCCGTGGGTGGGAAGCGGGTGCAGGCAGACCAGGGTGGCCTTGGGCGACCTGGACTCCGGCAGCGCGAGCTCGCCGATCAACTCCAGCCCATCGGCGGTGTGCAGGGTGATCTGTTCGCGGCGGGCCGGCAGCATCGTGTTGGCGCGGATCTCGGTGCTCATCGATGCAAATCCTGCCACGTGCGGGTGACGTGCCCGCGGTGACCTGCGTCGTCAGGACCAGCGACGGGTGGGGCCGCGGCGGGAGCGCGCCTTCCAGCAGCCGGTGTGCCAGTGGCGTCGTTCGTCGACTCCGCCGAGCTCGGCTTCCGGCCAGGCCACGACGTGGGCGATGCCGGGACGGATCTCGTGGTCGCATCCGGGGCAGCGGTAGAACTTGGTGGCCTGGGAGGCGGGCACGGTGCGCACCATCCAGTCGCCGTCCGGTCCGTGCTCGACGCGGGATGCGCCGAAGGAAGTGCCCGAGCCCCGGTGGCTGGTGTCCACCTGGAAGCTCTTCGAGCGGTGCGGGCGGTTACGTCGAGGCACCCCACAACGGTAACGGCTGCTGCGCTCCGAGTCCGGTCACGGGTTGGCCGGTGGCAGCTTCGGCCAGGCCAGCCGAGCGAGCCCGCGCGCGTACTCGCAGGCCTCGGTGCCATCGCTGCCCGGCAGCGCCACCACGAGTTGGGCGACTTCGACCTCGCCGGGATCGCCGAACGGGATGTGCCCCGTTTCTGCCGAGCAGAGGGGAACCGACGGGTCACCGCCGACGACGCTGATCACGGTGCGGCGATCGGCGACCTTCTCCTCGACCGCGGCACCGTGCAGCAACCTCGGGGGCTGCCCCGCGGTGTGCACCAGCTGCACGCGCGGTGAGTCGGCCGCCTGCTCGCCCCACGCGCACTGGTGCCCGGTGGGGCTGGGGCGCGGTCGTGCGTTCTCGAGACCGGGGACCTGCCGCACGAACCGGGTGTCGAGCACGCCGCAGGGATCGACCAGTGCCAGCGAGTTCGGCGGGGTGTCGCGATGCCCTGCCCGGCGCTGCTGCAGCGCCGCAGCGACCGCGCGGGCGCCGGAGTCCGCGAGCTCGCACAAACCCCGCGAGGGTTTCCCCTCGAGCAGGTCCGCGCTCACCTGCATCGCCAGACCGTCGTCGAAGAGCACTTCCCGGCTGCAGTGCCCGGGCACCGGCGCGTTCTTGGCGATGCGCAACCCGCCCTCGCGCACGATCGGGTCGCCCTGGCTCGGGTCGAACGGGACGAGCTCGCCGACGGCGAGCTGGATCAACGTCCGGTCGGCGGGCTCGACGTGCAGCAAGCAGTAGTCCAGGGACACCGTTCCTGCGTTGGTGGCCTCGCCGAAGCCGGTGATCGCCGCCGGGTCGATCAGGGTGCAGGGGTCCACTGTGCGCGGATCACCGAGCAGGGCCTGCGCGGTGCTGTCGTGGTTCTCCGCGGGTGGCGGGTCGTTTCGCGCGGTGCACGCGGCCAGCAGCACCCAGCACAGCACGAGCAGCAGGGCTTGGCGGCGAGGCGGCGACATCAACTCAGCCTAACGCCCCGCACCGCCCCGATCCCAGGTTTCCCGGCTGGCCTCGCGGTGACGAGGAGGGGAACCTTCCTGCCGGTCGGTTGACAGAAAGGTTCCCATCCTCGGTTCACCGGGGAACTACTCGTCGAAGTTTCGCTTGGCCAGGTCGAGGACGCGATCGATGGCCTGCTGGGCGTCCGGGCCGTTGGCGCGCAAGGTGATCCGGTCGCCCTTGCGGGCGCCCAGGCCCATCACGCCGAGAACGCTGGCGGCGTCGGCTTCGTTGTCGCCGGAGGCCACGGCCATCGAGGCCTGCAGCCCGTTGAGGCTGCGCGCCAGCAGCGCGGCCGGGCGCGCGTGCAGCCCGACCTCGTTGGTCAGCTCGAGCTCCTCGGTGATCTCGTCACCGGCCGGGGTCTCCGCGGCCGCACCGGGCTCGACCCCGGAACCGGCGCTCTCGGCCGCAGCCGCCACGGTCGCCTTGTCGTTGCCGCCCTGCGCGGAAACCGCTGCGGCGACCGCGCCTTCGACCAAGGGCGCTTCGACCACCCGCGCGGTCTCCGGATCGCCCAGGGATTCCACCGCGAGCTCGGCGACCATCTGCGCGCTGCCCAGGTCGTAGAGCACCACCGCACCGTCGCCGGTGTCGGCGTCGGACAGCGCCGCGGAAACCCGTTCGAAGTCGGTGCCGATGCCGCCGTCGGGCAGGCCGCCCGCGGCGGCGATGCGCACCTCCGGCGCCATCTGGCCGGCGAGCTCGACCACGCCCTCGGCGAGCTTGGTGCTGTGCGAAACGATGACCAGGCCGACGCTCATGAACGTGCCCCCGCGGACTCGGCGAATGCGGACAGCAGCAGGGCGGTGGAGCGAGCACCCGGGTCCACGTGCCCGGCGCTGCGCTCGCCCAGGTAGGAAGCGCGGCCCTTGCGCGCCACCATCGGTTCGGTGCCCTGCGCGCCCTCGTGGGCCGCCTCGGCTCCGGCCGCCAGCGCCTTGCCCGCGTCGGCGCCCGACTCGGCCGCGCTGCGGGCGGCCTCGGCGGCCGGGGAGAGCGCGTCGATCATGGTCTTTTCGCCGAGCTCGGCCTTGCCGCGCGCGACGACGCCGTCGACCCCGGCCTGCAGCAGCTTGGCCACGGTGGGCGCGTCGAGCTCCTCGACGTCACCGGCAGCTGCCGCGGCGCGCAGGAACGCCGTTCCGTACAGCGGGCCGGACGCTCCCCCGACGGTGGAGATGAGGACGGTGGCGGCCAGCTTCAACACCGCACCCGGGGTTTCCGGGGCCGCGGTGGCCAGCTTGTCCACGACCGCGCGAAAGCCCCGATCCATGTTCTCGCCGTGGTCGGCGTCGCCGATCTCGCGATCCAGCTGGACGAGCTCCTCGCGGTGTTCGGCGACGGTCGCGGCCCCCGCGCGCAGCGCGGCGATCACGTCCTTTGCGGTGCAACCCATCGGCTTCTCCTCACCAGTGCAGCGCCGCGGTGTGCACGGGCGCGTCCCAGAGCTCGGTGAGCTCGTCGTCCAGCTTCAGCAGGGTCAGGCTCATGCCCTGCATCTCCAGGCTCGTCACGTACGGCCCGACCAGGCGCCTGCGCACGGTGATGCCGCGGTCGGCCAGCAGCCGCTCGGCGATGCCGTGCGCGAGGTAGAGCTCGATCGGCGGCGTGCCGCCCATGGAGTTGGTGAACAGCAGCACCTCGTCGCCCTCGGCGAACGGCAGGTCCTCCAAGATCGGGTCCAGCAGCTGCCGCACGATCTCGTCGGCGGTGCCCATCGGCACCCGAGCTCGGCCCGGTTCGCCGTGGATGCCGATGCCGATCTCCATCTCGTCCTCGGCGAGGTCGAAGCTCGGCTGTCCGGCGTGCGGCACGGTCGGGGCGGTGAGCGCCATGCCCATCGAGCGCACCTGCGAGACGACCTTCCTGGCCAGCTGCTCGCACTGGTCCAGGCCGGCCCCGGACTGCGCGGCCGCGCCCACGATCTTCTCCACCATCACGGTCCCGCCGACACCGCGGCGCCCAGCCGTGTGCGTGGAGTCCTTGACCGCGACGTCGTCGTCCACCACGACGCTGCGCACATCGGTTCCCTCGACGCCCGCGAGCTCGGCGGCGGTCTCGAAGTTGAGCACGTCGCCGGTGTAGTTCTTCACGATCAGCAGCGCACCGGCACCGCCGTCGGCCGCGGTGATCGCCGCCTGCACGGCGTCCGGGGTCGGTGAGGTGAACACGGCCCCGGGCACCGCCGCGGCGAGCATGCCGGGCCCGACGAAGCCGCCGTGCAGCGGCTCGTGCCCGGAACCACCGCCGGAGATGACCGCGACGTTGCCCTGCACCGGCGCGTCCGCGCGCACGACCACCGCCGGGTCGGTCTGCACCCGCAGAAGCTCGGGGTGGGCCGCAGCCAGCCCCCGCAGCGACGCGGCGACCACGTCCGACGGATCATTGATGATCTTCTTCACCCGCTGGCCTCCTTGCCTGCGTTCGTTTGCCGCGCCCAGGCCCGGCGATGAGGATTCCACGCGATCGCTCGCGCGCGATCAACTGTGCCGGGCCGCGAGCACCGCGGCATTCCCCGGGCCGGGACCAGGGGAACGCGCGTGAGCAAGGGAACCTTCATATCACCGGGACCGCAAGCTCGGCCCGGGCGAGGGCGATCAGCGGCCGCGCACCAGGCGGATCAGGCGGACCACGGTTCCCACCGCGCTCTTCGGACGGGTGAAGGTCATCGGGTTGAACGGCATCTTGAACTTGGTCCTGGTCACCGCCTGCGAGCGGGCGAACTCGCGCAGCCCGTCGGCCCCGTGGATGCGGCCGAAACCGGAGTCGCCGACACCGCCGAAGGGCAGCGCGGGCACACCGGCGAACGAGATCACCGAGTTGACCGCGACCATGCCGCTGCGCAGCTTGCGGGCCAGTTCCACGCCCCTGGAGCGGGAGAACACGGTGCCGCCGAGGCCGTAGCGGGAATCGTTGGCGCGAGCGATGCCCTCCTCGGCATCGCGCACCCGCTGGACCACGATAGTCGGGCCGAAGGTCTCCTCGGTCACCGCTGCGGAGTCCTCGGGCACGTCGGCGAGCACCACCGGCTCGACGAAGGGCGGGCGCACCGAGTCCCGGCCGCCGACCAGCGCGCGGCCTCCGCCGTCGATGGCGTCGTCGATGTGGTCGCGGATGATGTCGACCTGGGCAGCCATGGTGATGGGACCGAACTCGGCACCGGGCTCACCGCCCGGGCGCAGCTTCTTCGCGCGATCGGCGACCATCTCCTGAAACCGGTCGGCGACCGACTCCACGACGTAGACGCGCTCGACACCGATGCAGGTCTGTCCCGCGTTGGACATCGCGCCCCAGACCGCGGCGTCGGCGGCCGCACCCAGGTCCGCGTCGGAGTCGACGATGAGCGCGTCCTTGCCGCCGCACTCGACCAGCACCGGCGTGAGGTTCTGCGCGCAGGAGGCCATCACGCGCTTGCCGGTGGCGGTGGAGCCGGTGAAGGCCACCTTGTCCACGCCGGAAGCGCACAGCGCGGCACCGGTCTCGCCGAAACCGGTGATCAGCTGGAACACCGGGTGCTCGGGCACGGCCTCGGCGAAGGTCTTGACCAGCAGCTCGCCCACGCCGGGGGTGAGTTCGCTGGGCTTGAACACCACGGCGTTGCCCGCGGCCAGCGCGTAGGCGATGGAGCCCATCGGGGTGAACACCGGGTAGTTCCACGGGCCGATCACGCCGACCACGCCGTAGGGGAGGTACTCGACGGTGGCGATCTGGTTGGACATCAGCACGCCGGGCGATACCTTGCGGCGCTTGAGCACCTTCTCGGCGTTGGCGCCCGCCCAGTGCAGGTGGTCGATGACCAGCACGAGCTCGAGCTTGGCGTCATCGAGTGGTTTGCCGGTCTCGGCGCAGATCACGCCCGCGAGCTCGTCCAGGCGTTTGAGCAGCAGTTTGCGCCACTTGTCCAGGTGCTGCTTGCGCCCGGAGAAACCGAGCTCGGCCCACTGCCGCTGGGCTTCGCGAGCCGAGGCGACCCGCTCGTTGACAGCCTCCGCGTCGTGAATCGGGTGCTCGCCCACGACCTCGCCGGTTCGGGGGTCGATCGATTGGAAGGTCTCCGACCGCGCACTGGCGATCTCGACGCTCCCCCGGGCGGTCTGGGTCATGGCCGGCCTCCCATGTTAACGACGTTCGTTGTCACCGTGCAGCCTACGAAATCACCGCGTCGAGAAGAACAGTCCTGTACATCCGGACTCAAGTGCTGGACACGCCGCGGTACGTCCTGGTCCACTCGACGGCTGGCCGGAAAATGCGAAACGGCGCCCGCGCGATCCGCGCGAACGCCGTTTTCGCTGTTGATCAGCCTGCGATCACTCGTCGCCGTCCGCCTCGTCGGGCACGACGATCGGGCGCAGCCGCGCCCAGCCGACCATCACGGCCGCGAACGCGAGCATGCCGACGCCACCCCACAGGTTGATGTTCACACCCGCGGACTTGGCGATCTCGGCCTGCGGTTCCACCAGCCCGACCGCCACCAGCACGACGCCGTAGATGGCGAACAGCAGAGCGATCACCGTGCGAATGTCGAAGGCACCAGCGGTGCGCCCCGAACCTCCACTCGCCATTTGAAGACCTCCTAGGCAGCCTTGTCCGGCACCGTCAGCCGAAGATGATGTTGAGGGCGATGATCAGGAGCAGCGCGATGCCGGCCAGCAGGCCCGGACGGCGGTACCAGCCGGCGTCCTCGCCGGTGGTGGACGCCTTCAGGTCCTCCTTCGGGGTCAAGCCCCACACCAGGCCGGTGAGCTCGGCCTCGGCCTTCGGCCTGGTGGCCATGGAGACCACGACGCTCACGACGATGTCGACCACGAAGGCAACACCGGCGGCGACGAAGCTCGCGCCCTGGCCCGGCAGGTCCAGCACACCGGTCTCGGACATCACGAACACCACGACGGCCGAGGCGGTACCGAGGACCAGACCGGACCAACCGGCGTGCGGGGTCATCCGCTTCCAGAACATACCGAGGATGAACGTGGCGAACAGCGGAGCGTTGAAGAACGAGAACAGCTGCTGCAGGTAGTCCATCAGGTTGGAGTAGCCCGAGGCGATGAACGCGGTGCCCACCGCCGTGACGGTCGCGCCGACGGTGACCCAGCGCCCCATCTGCAGGTAGTAGCTGTCCGGCTTGTCGCGGACGATGTAGGCCTGCCAGATGTCGTAGGTGAACACCGTGTTGAACGACGACAGGTTCGCGGCCATACCGGCCATGAAGGAGGCCAGCAGACCCGCCAGCGCGATGCCGAGGATGCCGTTGGGCAGCAGGTCGCGCATCATCAGCAGGATCGCGTCGTTGTAGTCGTAGGGACCTTGGCCGGTCTCCTTGAACTGCGTCATCTCCGGGATCAGCACCGCGGCGATCATGCCGGGGATGATCACGATGAACGGGATGAACATCTTCGGGAACGCACCGATGATCGGCGTGCGCTGCGCGGCCGACATCGACTTGGAGGCCATCGCGCGCTGGACCTCGACGAAGTTGGTGGTCCAGTAGCCGAAGGAGAGCACGAAGCCCAGACCGAAGACGATGCCGACCACGCTCAGGAAGTTGTTGGTGAAGCCGGTGAGCTCCGCACCAGGCCAGGCGGTCAGCTGCTCGGCGCCGCCCGTGCCCGCGGTGACCTTGTCGACCAGGCCCTGCACGCCGCCGACCTTGATCAGGCCGATGATGGTCAGCGGGGCCAGCGCCGCGACGATCACGAAGAACTGCAGCACCTCGTTGTAGATCGCGGCCGACAGACCGCCCAGCGCGGTGTAGGAGAGCACGATGACCGCTGCGACCAGCAGCGAGACCCACAGCGGCCAGCCCAGCAGCGCGTTGACGATGCTGGCCAGCAGGTAGAGGTTCACACCGGCGATGAGCACCTGGGCGAGCGCGAACGAGATGCCGTTGACCAGGTGGGCCGCCTTGCCGAAGCGGCGCAGCATGAACTCGGGAACGCTTCGCACCTTGGAGCCGTAGTAGAACGGCATCATGACCACGCCGAGGAACAGCATGGCCGGCACTGCACCGATCCAGAAGTAGTGCATCGTCGGCATGCCGTACTCGGCGCCGTTGGCCGACATGCCGATGATCTCGATGGCGCCGAGGTTGGCCGAGATGAACGCCAGGCCGGTCACCCACGCCGGGAGCGAGCGCCCCGAGAGGAAGAAGTCGAGGCTGGTGGAAACAGCCCGCTTGGCCAGAAAACCGATACCCAGCACGAACACGAAGTACAGCGCCAACAACGCATAGTCGACGCCGTTCGCGTCGAGTAGCTGACCTTGGGCTAGCAGCACTGCCGCCCCACCTCCCAGACCAAACAAAGTCGAACGACAACCACCACATTCGCGATAGCGGTCGGACAGTACCGCACAGAGCTACGCATACCAGGCGGCCGATATCAATTCTTTGCACAAAACACTAAATCGATCACGGGAAATCCGCCGAGCGGCGTCACCTGCAGGACGATGCGGAGGCGTCCGTGCGCGCCCCGTGTTCAATTGCGCTCGCTCAGGTCCATGCGAGTGAGATGCGCATTCCTCCGGCTAATTCGACGCTTCGTGACTGTACGATCACGGAGAGCATCGAGCCAGCGGGAGGAAACCGTGAACGCCCGGATCGACCTGGCGATCAGCGCCGGACTCGCGGAGCCCACGTCCGAGGCCGTCCGCGATCACGCCTGCGAGTGCGCGCCGGCCAGGCCGGGCATCCGGCAGCAGCTGGCGGCGCTGTTCGCCCCGCTGACCACAGCGCGCCTGGGCTGCGGCGAGCGCACCGCCCCGCAGGAACGCTGAACCCGCAGCGCGGGAACCTTCCTGCCACGACCGGCGCGGCAGGCGACGCGGCCCGGCGCAGCGCCGGGCCGGACGCCGATCAGAACAGGCGGTACTCGTCGGGTTCGATCCCGCGCAGCTTGTCGTAGTCCAGGACCACGCAGCGGATTCCGCGGTCCTCGGCCAGCGTGCGCGCCTGCGGTTTGATCTGCTGGGCGGCGAACACCCCGACCACCGGTGCCAGCAACGGGTCGCGGTTGAGCAGTTCGAGGTAGCGGGTGAGCTGCTCGACGCCGTCGATCTCCCCGCGCCGCTTGATCTCGACCGCCACGCTCGCGCCCTCGGCGTCCCGGCACATCAGGTCGACGGGCCCGATCGCGGTCGGGTACTCCCGACGCACCAGCGACCAGCCCTCACCCAGTGTGGTCACGTGCTCGGCGAGCAGCTCCTGCAGGTGCGACTCGACGCCGTCCTTGACCAGGCCGGGTTCGGCACCGAGCTCGTGCTTGGAGTCGTGCAGCACCTCGTCGATGGTGACCACCAGCTTCTCGCCGGCCTTGTTCTGCACCGTCCACACGCCCTGGTCCTCGATGAGCCAGCAGGGCGGGCTCATCCAGTTCAGCGGCTTGTAGGCGCGGTCGTCGGAGTGCACCGACACCGAGCCGTCGGCCTTGACCAGCAGCAGGCGCTGCGCCATCGGCAGATGCGCGGTCAGACGGCCGACGTAGTCAACCTGGCAACGGGCAATCACGAGTCGCACCCGGCACAGAGTACGGGCGTCGATCTCGCTGCTGAGCACCCCCAGGGTTGATCGACCACCTACCGGCGTGACCATGCAGCAGCCTGTATAGGCACCCGCCCGGGGGAGATCAAACGAACGAGTTACGGTTACCGTTCGTGATTTCCGCCCGTACTCTGCTTCGTGTCAAGCCCGCGGAGCGGCTCTCCAGCGAGGGCTCGCACAGCGCGCTGTCCCGCACGCTCGGACTGGTGCCGCTGGTCGCGCTGTCGGTCGGTGCCACCTTGGGCACCGGCATCTTCGTGGTGCTCGCCGAAGCCGCGCCCGCCGCTGGGCCCGCCGTCGTGGTCTCGTTCGTGCTGGCCGGCCTGGCCGCGCTGTGCTCGGCGCTGTCCTACGCCGAACTCGCGGGCAGCGTGCCGGTCTCCGGCTCGGCCTACTCCTACACCTACGCCACGCTCGGCGAGATCGTCGCCTGGATCTGCGGGTGGTGCCTGCTGCTGGAGTACGGGGTCTCGGTGGCCGCGGTCGCGGTCGGCTGGGGCGGATACCTCAACGAGTTCCTGCGCGGCACCATCGGCGTGACCATCCCGGACGCCCTGTCGGCCCCGCCCGGCGAAGGCGGAGTGATCAACATCCCGGCCGCGCTGGTCGTGCTGATGGCCACCGCCGTGCTGATGAAGGGCGTGCGGGAGAGCGCCTGGGCCACCACCATCACGACTCTGCTCAAGATCGCGGTGCTGGTGTTCTTCGTGATCGTGGCCTTCACCGGCTTCCGCTCCGGCAACATGGCTCCCTTCGCCCCGGCCGGGTTCGCCGGGATCTCCGTCGGGGCATCGGCGGTGTTCTTCTCGTTCATCGGTTTCGACGCCGCCTCCACCGCCGGCGAGGAGGCCCGCAACCCCAAGAGGGACATGCCGCGGGCCATCATCCTGTCGCTGGTGATCGTCACCGCCATCTACGTGCTGGTCTCCCTCGCCGCCGTCGGCGCGGTCGGCTCCGGCGCGCTCGGCGAGTCCGAGGCCTCGCTGGCCACGGCCTTGACCGCGGTCACCGGCCAGGGCTGGCCCTCGGTCGTCCTGTCGCTCGGCGCGGTCATCGCGATCGCCTCGGTCGTGCTGACCGTGCTCTACGGGCAGACCCGAATCCTGGTCGCGATGTCCCGCGACGGCCTGATGCCGCGGATGCTCTCCAAGGTCAACCGGCGCGCGGTTCCTTCCCGCAACACCCTGCTGGTCGGCGGCGTGGTGGCCGTGCTGGCCGCGGTCGTACCGCTCAACCAGCTCGCCGAAGCCACCAGCATCGGAACCCTGATCGCCTTCGGCCTGGTCAACATCGGCGTGGTCGTCCTGCGCCGCACCCGCCCCGAACTGCCGCGCAGCTTCAAGACCCCGCTGATGCCCGTGGTGCCGCTGCTGGGGCTGGCGCTGTGCGCCTACCTGATCACCGGACTGGACTCGGTGACGTGGCTGGCCTTCGCGATCTGGACCGCGGTCGGCCTGGCCGTGTACTTCGGCTACGGCATGCGCAAGTCCCAGCTCAACGAGCCCGCCGAGCCGGTCCGCTGACCAGGCCGAGGCGGGGACGGGTGCCAGGAAGGTTCCCCTCCCCGCCTCGGCGCGCCGGCTGCGCGGAAGGTTCCCTTGCTCACTCCACCGCCCCGCGCTCCGGCACCATGAGCGCATGGAGCAGATGAGCAGCCGCGAGGTCTACGCGAACTCGTGGATGGTGGTGCGCGAGGACGACGTCCGCCGCGCAGACGGTTCCCACGGCATCTACGGAGTCATCGACAAGCCGACGTACGCGCTGGTGATCGCCTTGGACGGCGACCGGCTGCACCTCGTCGAGCAGTACCGCTACCCGATCGGGATGCGGCGTTGGGAATTCCCGCAGGGCACCGCGCCGGATCGGGAGGACGTGGAGCCGGGCGAGCTCGCCGCGCGCGAGCTGCGCGAGGAGACCGGCCTGCGCGCGAGGCACATGCTGGAGCTGGGAACGCTGGACGTGGCGCCGGGGATGTCCAGCCAGCGCGGTCGCGCGTACCTGGCCACCGGGCTCTCCCAGGGCGAGCACGCCCGCGAGGTCGAGGAGCAGGACATGCGGACGGCGTGGGTGCCGCGCGCCGAGTTCGAGAAGATGATCGAGATCGGCGAGATCACCGACGCCCAGTCGATCGCCGCCTACACCCTGCTCCTGCTGCACGAGCGCCGCGCGGCCTGAGTCAGATGCCCACGCCGCCCAGCGGGTCCAGGTCGAGCTGCTCGGGCGGTTCCACGAGCAGTTCCAGCAGGTCGTTGAGGTCGATGTCCGGGTGGGTGGCCACCGCCGTGGCCAGCGCCGCGTCGGCGCTGGACAGATCGGTCCACACCTCGACGACCCGCACGCGGTCGGCCGCGCCGCACTCGCGGGTGACGGCGTAGAGCTCGCAGCCCATCGAGCCGCGCAGCGCCTCGGCGATCTGCAGCATCACGATCGCCAGCTGCTCACCCCGGCCGGGCTTCGCGGTGAAGGTCACGATTCGGCCGACCCGCGTGGAGGTGCTCAACGGTTCCCTTCCCGGATTTCGGCCGTCCACTGCGGACACGGCCACCGATGATCTTCGAACGGGCGCGCGGGAAGCGCTGCGGTCCTCAGTCGACGACGCGCTCGATCTCGGCGCCCATGTCGCGCAGGTTCTCCACGAAGCTCGGGTATCCGCGGTCGATGTGGAACACGTCCCACACCTCGGTCACCCCGTCCGCGCACAGCCCGGCCAGCACCAGGCCCACGCCGGCGCGGATGTCGGTCGCCCACACCGGCGCGCTGGAGAGCTTGTCCATCCCGCGCACGACCGCGTGATGTCCGTCGGTGCGCGCATCGGCCCCCATGCGCACCAGTTCCTCGATGAAGCGGAACCGCGATTCGAAGAGGTTCTCGGTGATCATCGAGGTGCCGTCGGCGACCGCGGACAAGGCCAGCGCCATCGGCTGCAGGTCGGTCGGGAAGCCCGGGTAGGGCAAGGTCACGTAGTCCACCGCCTGGGGGCGATCGGGCATGACCACCCGGAAGCTCTCCTCCTCGGTGGTGACCTCGGCCCCGGCGCTGCGCAGCTTCTCCAGCACCAGGTTCACGTGCCGCGGGTCGACCCCGCGCACGGTGAGGTCCCCGCGAGTCGCCGCGGCGGCGAACGCCCAGGTCGCGCCCACGATGCGGTCGCCGATGACGCGGTGCTCCACCGCCTTGAGCGAGCTCACGCCGTGCACGGTCAGCGTCGAGGTGCCCGCGCCCTCGACCTTGGCGCCCATCTGCTGCAGCATCACGCACAGGTCGACGATCTCCGGCTCGCGGGCCGCGTTGTCGATCACCGTGGTGCCCTCGGCCAGCACGGCGGCCATCAGGATGTTCTCGGTGGCACCCACGCTCGGGAAGTCCAGCCAGATCTGCGCACCGCGCAGGTTCTCCGCCTCGGCCACGACCGCGCCGTGCTCGATGCGGCTCGTCGCGCCCAGCTGTCGCAGCCCGTTCTGGTGCATGTCCAGCGGACGCGAACCGATCGCGTCCCCACCCGGCAAGGTCACCTCGGCGCGGCGGCAGCGCGCCACCAGGGGCCCCAGCACGCACACCGAGGCGCGCAGCTTGCCCATCGACGGCGAGATCGCCTCGTGGCTGACCGTCGCCGGGGTGGTGATGTGCACGGTGCCGCCGTTGATGGACACCTCGCAGCCGAGGCTCCGCAGCACGTCGGCCATGAGGGGAACGTCGAGGATCTCCGGGGCATTGACGATCGTCGTAGTGCCCTCGGCCAGCAGGGCCGCCGCCATCAGCTTCAGCACGCTGTTCTTCGCGCCGACGACGTCCACCGCGCCGACGAGGCGGGCTCCGCCACGTACCCGGAAGTGCTCACTCACGAGCATCGAGGTTACGGCCCCGGCGCGGCGGGCATCGGAGTGGGTGGAGCGCACGAAGGGAACCCGCCTGCCACATCCAACCCGAGTGAGGGAACCTTCCTGTCAACGTTCGGCACGGCCCGATCCCCCTAGGCTGTGGGCATGGCTGTCCACCTGACGAAGATCTACACGCGGGCCGGCGACGCGGGCACCACGCGGCTGTCGGACAACTCCAAGGTCCACAAGACCGATCCACGCCTGGTCGCCTACGCCGACGTGGACGAGACGAACTCGGTGCTGGGCGTGGCCCTGGCGACCGCGCAGCTCGACGAGGAGATCGTCGCGGTGCTGCAGGCGGTGCAGAACGACCTGTTCGACGTGGGCGCCGATCTGTCCACCCCGGTCGTCGAGGACCCGCCCTACCCGCCGCTGCGCGTCACCGACTCCTACGTCGAGCGGCTCGAAGGCTGGTGCGACGAGTTCAACGAACGCCTCGGCAAGCTCGAATCGTTCATCCTGCCGGGCGGCACGCCGGGCGGAGCGCTGCTGCACCAGGCGCGCTGCGTGGCGCGCAGGGCCGAACGCTCCGCGTGGGCGCTGCAGGAGGCCGATGCGGAACGCACCTCGCCGCTTCCCGCGAAGTACCTCAACCGGCTCTCGGACCTGCTGTTCATCCTCGCCCGGGTGGCCAACCCCGACGGCGACGTGCTCTGGCACCCCGGCGGCAACGCCTGAGCAAGATTCGAACGTCATCGGGCTGATTTCCACAACGAATAAGTCTTCTTGGGGCAAGAGAACCACAGATAGCGTTGCGCGCCGTGCGAGGTGCGGCAGCTCACAAGGCCGCGCCGCCGGCCGGTCGGCGCGGCACCTCGCAACGGACAACGCGGTCCAATGTGGAGGAATTCGTCGTGGAACACCCGCACGCGCCATCGCGCGTCGCCGAACGGGGGCTTGGCGCGCAGTTGACGCGCCGCAAGCCCGTCGCGGACCTCATCGCCGACAACGGCCAGGGCAGCGGCGGTGCGTTGCGCCGCACGATGGGCATGTGGCAGCTCACCATGATCAGCATCGGTGCCACGCTGGGCACCGGGATCTTCGTCGTGCTCGGCGAGGCCGTACCGCTCGCCGGACCAGCCGTGACGCTGGCGTTCATCATCGCCGGGATCACCGCGCTGCTGTCGGCGCTGTCCTACGCGGAACTCGCGGGCATGATCCCGGTGGCCGGCTCGTCGTACTCCTACGCCTACGCGACCATCGGCGAGCTCGGCGCGTGGGTGTGCGGCTGGTGCCTGCTGCTGGAGTACGGCGTGTCGGTCGCCGCGGTCGCCGTCGGGTGGGGCCAGTACGTCAACGAACTGCTGCAGCTGGTGCTGGGCGTTGCGCTGCCGGAGGCGCTCAGCGCGCCGCCGGGCGACGGCGGCCTGCTCAACCTGCCCGCGGCCGTGGTGGTGGTGCTCGCCATGGTGGCGCTGCTGGGCGGCGCGCGGGAGAGCGCCCGGATCAACGCGATCATGGTCGGCATCAAGACGCTGACGCTCGTGCTGTTCTGCGCCATCGCCTTCTCGGCGGTCAAGGCCGGCAACTACAGCCCGCTGCTGCCGCTGGGCATGGGTGGCGTGAGCGCCGCCGCGGGCAAGCTTTTCTTCTCCTACATCGGGTTCGACGCTGCCTCGACCGCCGGGTCCGAGGCCCGCAACCCGCAGCGCGACCTGCCGCGCGCGATCATGCTCTCGCTCGGCCTGGTCACCGTCCTGTACTGCTTGGTCGCGCTCGCCGCCGTCGGCGCGATGCACTGGACCCATTTCGACGGCACCGAGGCCGCGCTGAGCAAGGTGCTCGGCGGGACGACGGGTTCGGTGCTGCTCTCCGCCGGCGCCATCGTCGCGGTGGCCAGCGTGGTCCTCGCCGTGCTCTACGGCCAGACGCGAATCCTGTTCGCGATGTCCCGCGACGGCCTGGTGCCCGAGCTGTTCTCCCGGGTCGATCCGCGCACCGGGGTGCCCCGCGCGAACACCCTCGTGGTCTCGACGTTCATCGCGGTGCTGGCCGCGGTGGTGCCGCTGGGCGAGCTCGCGGACGCCACCAGCATCGGCACGCTCTTCGCGTTCGCGCTGGTCAACGTAGCGGTCCTGGTGCTGCGCCGACGCCAGCCCGACCTGCACCGCACCTTCCGGACGCCGCTGGTGCCGCTGACCCCGGTGCTCGGCGTGCTGTCCTGCGCCTGGCTGATGCTGAGCCTGGGCTCGGCGACCTGGCTCGCGTTCGCGCTGTGGATGGCCGTGGGCCTGCTCGTCTACTTCGGCTACGGGCGCGGCCACTCGACGCTATCGCAAGCTTCACCCGAATCTGACGCAATGATCCGCTGAACTAGCAGCCAACAACGCAACAAACAGACCTCTGGAATGCAATCAACGAGCTTGTTTTGCATTCCAGAGGTCTTTTAACGTCACTGTGTTGCGCGAACCGACGACCAGAAGGCCAGAATGAACCACCCAACCCGAGCCCCGCTGAAGTTGGCGCTTGACCAGGGACCCTTCGACGCGCTCACCCCCGAGTCAGCGCTGACCCGGCTGGCCGAGCGCGCCCGCACCGCCGCCGAGGCGGGTGCCCGCTTGCTCGTCTGCCCCGAGATGTCCATCACCGGCTACAACATCGCCGGCGACATCCCCGAGCTCGCCGAACCGGCCGACGGGCCGATCGCACAGCGCGTCAGCAGCATCGCCGCGGAAGCGGGCATCGCGATCACCTACGGCTACCCCGAACGCAACGGCGAGGACGTCCACAACACCGCTGCGCTGGTGTCGGCCACCGGCGAACGACTCGCCTCCTACCGCAAGACCCACCTGTTCGGCAAGCTCGACCGCAAGTGGTTCCAGCCCGGTCAACTGCCCCCGCCGCAGGTCGAGGTCGACGGCGTCCGGGTCGGCCTGCTGATCTGCTACGACGTCGAGTTCCCCGAGATGGTCCGCGCCCACGCGCTGGCGGGCACCGAACTGCTGGTGGTGCCGACCGCCCTGATGCGACCCCACGACTTCGTCGCCGAAACGCTGGTGCGCGCCCGCGCCTACGAGAACCAGCTGCACGTGGCCTACGTCAACCGCTGCGGAACCGAGGCAGAGCTGCACTACTGCGGCAAGACCTGCCTGATCGGCCCGGACGGGACCGAGCAGATCCGCGCCGCCGACGGGGAGGAACTGCTCATCGGCGAAGTCGACCCGGCCGCGATCCCCGCCGCACGCCTGGACAACCCGCAACTCGCCGACCGCCGCCCCGAGCTGTACCCCGGCCTGGCGCAAGCCCTGCGCGCCTGATCCGAAACCTGGAGACCTCGTGACTTCCGCGATCCCCAACCCGACGCACCACGACAGCCGGACCGAAGCCCGCACCGACCAATCTCCGGTGACCATGTTCGGCCCCGACTTCCCGTTCGCCTACGACGACTTCCTGCACCACCCCGCAGGCCTCGGCGCTGTCCCGCCCGCGCACCACGGCACGGAAGTGGCCATCATCGGCGGCGGGCTCTCCGGCATCATCGCCGCGTACGAGCTGATGAAGATGGGCCTGCGCCCCGTGGTCTACGAGGCCGACGAGATCGGTGGCCGGTTGCGCACCGCCGAGCTGCAGTCCTGCCCGGACGAGGTGGTCGCCGAGATGGGCGCCATGCGCTTCCCGCCGGCCTCCACCGCGCTGTTCCACTACATCGACAAGGTCGGCCTGAAAACCACCCCGTTCCCGAACCCGCTCGCCGAGAGCACCCCGAGCACGGTCGTGGACCTCAAGGGGGAGAGCCACTACGCGCGGACCCCGGATGACCTCCCCGCGGTGTTCGACGAGGTGTCGCGCGCGTGGGACGCCGCACTGGAGCACGGCGCACGGTTCAGCGACCTGCAGCAGGCGATCCGAGCCCGCGACGCCAAGCGGATCAAGGCCATCTGGAACGAGCTGGTGCCGCAGCTGGACGACCAGACCTTCTACGGCTTCCTCTGCGATGCGCCGTCCTTCGCGTCGTTCCGGCACCGCGAGATCTTCGGCCAGGTCGGCTTCGGCACCGGGGGCTGGGACACCGACTTCCCGAACTCCATCCTGGAGATCCTGCGCGTGGTGTGCACCGGCGCCGACGACGACCACGTCAGCATC
The DNA here is from genome assembly GCF_042665275.1 of Saccharopolyspora griseoalba. NCBI lineage: Bacteria > Bacillati > Actinomycetota > Actinomycetes > Pseudonocardiales > Pseudonocardiaceae > Saccharopolyspora > Saccharopolyspora griseoalba. Next base: position 404,169 of record NZ_JBHTCJ010000002.1, read on the forward strand.
GAAGGCGGGTGCCAGCAGCTACCGCTGCGCCTGTGGCACCGCCGCCCGGACAAGATCATCCACTGGCCGGGCGACACCAACCTCGACTCGCTGCACCCCGACGGCCCGCGCCCCGCGGTGACCGCGCTGCGCCGCACCTCCGACAACGGCATCGCGGTCACCGACGCGACCGGGGAAACCCGCACCTACGCCTCGGCGGTGTTCACCGCGCAGAGCTGGATGCTGCTCAGCAAGATCGACTGCTCCGAGGACCTGCTGCCCATCGACCACTGGACGGCCATCGAACGAACCCACTACATGGAGTCGTCCAAGCTGTTCGTGCCGGTCGACCGGCCGTTCTGGCGGGACACCGACCCGGAGACCGGGCGCGACCGGATGAGCATGACGCTCACCGACCGCATGACCCGCGGCACCTACCTCATCGACCACGGCCCCGACCGGCCGGCCGCGATCTGCCTGTCCTACACCTGGTGCGACGACTCGCTGAAGTGGCTGCCGCTGTCGGCCGACGAGCGGTTGTCGGTGATGCTCAAATCGCTGCGCGAGATCTACCCGGACGTCGACATCGCCAGCCACATCATCGGCGACCCGGTCACCGTCTCGTGGGAGGCCGAGCCCTACTTCATGGGAGCCTTCAAGGCGAACCTGCCCGGCCACTACCGCTACCAGCGGCGGCTGTTCACGCACTTCGCGCAGGAGCACAACGCCCCCGAGCACTCCGGCCTGTTCCTGGCCGGGGACGACATCTCGTGGACCGCCGGATGGGCCGAGGGCGCCGTGCAGACGGCGCTGAACGCGGTCTGGGGCGTGATGCGCCACTTCGACGGCTCGACCGATCCGACCAACCCGGGCCCGGGCGACGTGTTCGACCAGATCGCCCCGATCGAGCTGCCCGACTAGAGCTCCTTGGCGAAGCACCTGCTCAACGGGTCGTCCCGGTACACGCCGAACTTCGCGGTCTCGGTGTAACCGGACGAGGCGTAGAGCCCGATGGCCTCGGGCTGACGCGTACCGGTCTCGAGGACGAGGCGCTTGCGGCCGGCGAGCGCGGCGGAGCTCTCCAGCTCGGAGAGCATCCGCCGCGCGAGCCCCTTACCCCGCTCACCTGGAACGATGTACATGCGCTTGAGCTCGGCATCGCTCTCGCGGAAACCGGGTTCGTCGCTGCCGTGCACGCGCCAGCCGCCCGAAGCCACCGGTCGCCCGTCGAGGTAGCCCAGCATGAACAAGCCTTCCGGCGGCGCGAACTCGGCCGGATCGACCGGGGTGAGGTCGGGCTCGCCGTAGCGGTCCACGTACTCCTGCTGGAGCTCCTCGATCAACCGGACCGAATCGGGGTGGTCGTACTCGACGATCTCGATGCGCACGAAACCACCCTAATCGGCGACCGCGCAGGTCAACGAGGCTTTTTCCGCCACCGACCAGTCGCACGCGCATCGCGGTCGCGCGCCGCGACCACGCCGATGCCCGGGCGCGCAGCGCCCGCACCCGCGACCGCGCCAAGCCCTCGACAGCGACCGGCGTTGCCCACTCCCCCTGCCGCGCAGCGCCCCACCGACCGGCAAGCCCCATCCGACGGCCTGACGGCGTCGTGCGCGGCCGGAGCAGCGTCCGGGCGCGCAATCACAGCTCAGCGCCGCGCTCGGCCAACGAGGTTCGAGGGAGGGAACCTTCCTGTCACACTGCCCGGCGCAGTGACAGGAAGGTTCCCTTCCTCGAACCGGGAGCACGAAAAAGCGGGGTCCCGAAGGACCCCGCTATCTCCTTGGTCGAACTCACGACGCCCAGGGCACCGAGCGGCCGGGTGGTGAGGACTCCAGCCAGGACAGGAAGCCGGTCAGCGCGTCGGTGTTCATCGCCAGCTCCAGGTCAGGTCCGGTCAGGTCCAGGACCGTGGAGCCGGCGGGCATCGCGTAGGCCTCCGCCCCCGTGGGTTCGCGGCGTTGCGCGATCTCCACCGTGCGCCGGTTGATCACCCAGTTCGGCCCCGAGCGCAGGCTCAGGATGCGGTACCAGGCGAACTCCTCGCCCCGGTAGTGCGCCACGCCCAGGTTCCAGCCGCGCGCCTTGCCGTTCTTGCTGGCGCGCAACGCCACGTCGATCCCACCGACCCGGAGTTCGCGCAGCCTCCGCCAGGCGAGCACCCCGATGACCAGGGCCGCCGAGACGAGCAGTCCCAGCAGCACCACGAGGAACACGACCGGCGAACCCATAGAGCGGCTCAGTCCGTCTGGCCTGCGGCTCGCAATCGGGCGGCAGCCTGCGTTCGGGCCTGCTCGTCCTCGCTCTTGGCGTCCTCGCGAGCCTTGGCCACGTCGATCTCCTGGGAGAGCTCCGCGTCCTCGGCGAGCACGCTCACCCCGTCGCCGGTGACCGACAGGAATCCGCCGTGGACCGCGGCGGTCACCGTGTCGTTCTCGGTGGTCTTGATGCGGACCACGCCACCCTCGATCAGCTGGCCGAGGACCGGCTCGTGGCCCGGCAGGATGCCGATCTCGCCTTCGGTGGTCTGCGCGACGACCGAGGTCGCTTCACCGGACCACAGCAGGCGCTCGACGGCGACCAGTTGGACGGACATGTTGGCCACGCGCGTCTCCTTTGTCGGGTGTATGCCCAGCAGTCTAGCCAACGCCACCAGGGCGATCGCGACTGGCCAGGTTGGAAGTGCCTAGTGGCAAAGGGGGTCGGGACCCGCCGGGCCCCGACCCCGCTCGCCGGTTTCGCACACCCCGCAGACGGGGTGGCGGCTCACTGCTCGGTGAGCTTCTTGTACGCCTGCTCGAGGTCCTCGAGGCCACCGATGGACAGGAACGCCTGCTCCGGGTAGTGGTCGAAGTCGCCCTTGCACAGCTTGTCGAAGGCCTCGATGGTCTCCTTCAGCGAGACGAAGGAGCCCTCCTGGCCGGTGAACTGCTTCGCGACGAAGAAGTTCTGCGACAGGTAGCGCTCGATGCGACGCGCCCGCTGCACCGTCACCTTGTCCTCTTCGGACAGCTCGTCCATACCGAGGATGGCGATGATGTCCTGCAGCTCCTTGTACTTCTGCAGGATCCGCTTGACCTCCTGGGCCACCCGGTAGTGCTCGTCGCCGACGATCGCCGGGTCCAGGATGGTCGAGGTGGAGGCCAGCGGGTCCACCGCCGGGTAGATGCCCTTCTGCGAGATCGCACGGGAGAGCTCAGTGGTCGCGTCCAGGTGGGCGAAGGTCGTCGCCGGCGCCGGGTCGGTGTAGTCGTCCGCGGGCACGTAGATCGCCTGCATCGAGGTGATCGACCGACCGCGGGTCGAGGTGATCCGCTCCTGCAGCTCGCCCATCTCGTCGGCCAGCGTCGGCTGGTAGCCCACCGCGGAGGGCATCCGGCCCAGCAGGGTGGAGACCTCCTGGCCGGCCTGGGTGAACCGGAAGATGTTGTCGATGAACAGCAGCACGTCCTGGTTCTGGACGTCGCGGAAGTACTCCGCCATGGTCAGCGCCGACAGCGCCACCCGCATACGGGTCCCCGGCGGCTCGTCCATCTGACCGAACACCAGCGCGGTGTCGGCGAGAACGCCGGACTCGGCCATCTCCACCCAGAGGTCGTTGCCCTCACGGGTGCGCTCGCCGACACCGGCGAACACCGAGGTACCACCGAAGTTCTTGGCGACTCGGCGGATCATCTCCTGGATCAGAACGGTCTTGCCGACACCGGCACCACCGAACAGACCGATCTTGCCGCCCTGCACGTACGGGGTGAGCAGGTCGATCACCTTGATGCCGGTCTCCAGCATCTCGGTCTTGCCCTCGAGCTGGTCGAAGGCCGGGGCCTTGCGGTGGATCGACCACTTCTCGGCGTCCGAGGCGTAGCCCGGCTCGTCCAGGCAGTGGCCCAGCGCGTTGAACACGTGGCCCTTGACGACGTCACCGACCGGGACCGAGATGCCGGCGCCCGAGTCGGCCACGGTCACACCGCGCACCAGACCCTGGGTCGGCTGCATGGAGATCGTGCGGACCACGCTGTCGCCCAGGTGCTGGGCGACCTCGAGGGTCAGCGTCTTGGCCATGCCCTCGGCGGTGATGTCCACCGTCAGAGCGTTGTACAGATCCGGCACCTGGTCACGAGGGAACTCGACGTCCACGACCGGGCCGAGCACCCGGACGACGCGGCCCGTGCCAGTGCTAGTGGCAGTAGCAGCAGTCATGTCACTCACTTCCTGCGGACGAGAGCGCCTCGACACCGCCGACGATCTCGCTGATTTCCTGGGTGATCTGGGCCTGGCGGGCCTGGTTGGCCTCGCGGCTGAGGGTGCGGATCAACTCGTCCGCGTTGTCCGTCGCCGACTTCATCGCCGTGCGCCGGGCCGCGTGCTCGGATGCCGCCGCGTCCAGCAGACCCGCGAACAGGCGGGTCTTGATGTACTTGGGCAGCAGCGCGTCGAACAGCGTCTCGGCGTCCGGCTCGAACTCGAAGGCGGGCTTGGGCTTGCGCTCGTCGGTGTACTCGACCTCCATCGGGGCCACCCGACGAACCACCGGCTTCTGCGTGAGCATCGAGACGAACTCGGTGTGCACCATGTGCAGTTCGTCAACGCCCAGCTTACCGTCCTGGCCGGGGTGGTCGAGGTAGTCGTCGGCACCCGCGAGGAACGCCTTGACCAGGGTCTCGCCGACCTCGGAGGCGTTGGCGTACTCCGGCCGGTCGCTGAAGCCGGACCAGCTGGCCTCCACGTGGCGCTGGCGGAACCGGTAGTACGCCTCGCCCTTGCGGCCGATGACGTACAGGACCGGCTCCTTGCCCTGCGAGCGCAGCAGCGACTGCAGCTCCTCCGCCGCCTTGATCACGTTGGAGTTGTAACCGCCGCAGAAACCGCGGTCACTGGTCACCACCAGCACACCGGCGCGCTTGGGGTTCGCGCGCTCGGTCAGCAGCGGGTGGTCCAACGTGCTCTCGTCGGCCAGCGCGGACAGGACCTTGGTGATCTCGTCGGCGTACGGCCGCGAGGCCTCGACCCTGGCCTGCGCCTTCATGATGCGCGAGGTAGCGATGAGCTCCTGCGCCTTGGTGATCTTCCGGGTCGATTTGACCGACCGGATGCGGTTGCGGAGTTCCCGAAGTGAAGCCATGGCTCACCCGGTCACTTCTTCGGTTCGGGCTTGTCGACCTTGACGGTCTCCTGCCCGACCTCGTCGGCCGCCAGCGCCTCGGCCTCGGGCGCGCTCGGCGCCGTGGAGCCCGCGGAGCTGGTGAACTGCTTCTTGTAGTCCTCGACCGCGTCCACGATGACCTTCTCGCCGTCGGCCGACAGCTTGCCGGTCTCGACGATCTCCTTGAGCGTGGTCTCGTGCGAGCGCCGCATGTGGCCCAGGAACTCCTGCTCGAAGCGCTGGACGTCGTTGACGGCGATGTCGTCGAGGTAGCCCTTGGTCGAGATGAACAGCGAGACGACCTCGTCCTCGACCGGCAGCGGCTCGCCCTGGCCCTGCTTGAGGACCTCCATCAGGCGGGCCCCGCGGTCCAGCTGGGCCTTCGACGCGGCGTCGAGGTCCGAGGCGAAGGCCGAGAAGGCCTCCAGCTCGCGGTACTGGGCCAGGTCCAGACGCAGCGAACCGGCAACGCTCTTCATCGCCTTGATCTGCGCGGAACCACCGACTCGCGACACCGAGATACCGACGTCGATGGCCGGGCGCTGACCCGAGTTGAACAGGTCGGACTGCAGGAAGCACTGGCCGTCGGTGATGGAGATGACGTTGGTCGGGATGTAGGCCGACACGTCGTTGGCCTTGGTCTCGATGATCGGCAGACCCGTCATCGAACCGGCGCCCATCTCGTCGGACAGCTTCGCGCAGCGCTCCAGCAGGCGCGAGTGCAGGTAGAACACGTCGCCCGGGTAGGCCTCGCGCCCCGGCGGACGACGCAGCAGCAGCGACAGCGCTCGGTAGGCCTCGGCCTGCTTGGTGAGGTCGTCGAAGACGATCAGGACGTGCTTGCCCTGGTACATCCAGTGCTGGCCGATGGCCGAGCCGGTGTACGGGGCCAGCCACTTCAGACCCGGGGAGTCGGACGCCGGGGCCGCGACGATGGTGGTGTACTCCATCGCGCCGGCCTCTTCCAGCGACCGCTTCACGCCGGCGATCGTGGAGCCCTTCTGGCCGATGGCGACGTAGATGCAGCGGACCTGCTTGGTCGGGTCGCCGCTGTCCCAGTTGGCCTTCTGGTTGATGATCGTGTCCGCGGCGACCGTGGTCTTGCCGGTCTTGCGGTCGCCGATGATCAGCTGACGCTGACCGCGGCCGATCGGGGTCATCGAGTCGATGGCCTTGATGCCGGTCTGCATCGGCTCGCCGACGCCCTGCCGCTGGACCACCGTGGCGGCCTGCAGCTCGAGCGCGCGGTCGCCCTCGCTCGGGATGTCGCCCATACCGTCGATCGGCTCGCCCAGCGCGTTGACGACGCGGCCCATGAAGCCGTCGCCCACCGGGGTCGACAGGACCCGGCCGGTGCGCTTGACCTCCTGGCCCTCTTCGATCTTCTCGGAGTCACCCAGGATGACCGCGCCGATCTCCTGCGACTCCAGGTTCATCGCGACACCGTAGATGCCGCCGGGGAACTCCAGCAGCTCCTCGGTCATGACCGAAGGCAGGCCCTCGACATGGGCGATGCCGTCACCAGTATCGGTGACGACCCCGACCTCCTCGCGGCTGACCTCCGGGGAGTAGCTGGAGACGTAATTCTCGATCGCACTGCGGATCTCGTCCGACGAGATCGTCAGCTCCGCCATGTCTCTTCCTGCCCTCGGTTCGTTCTTGGAAGGGAGTTGGTTCAGCGTGCCGCGCCCTGCCTCCCGGCGGGCGCGGCACGTCGGCTCAATCGGCCAGGTCGCGCCGCAGCGTCTGCAGGCGTCCCGCCACGCTGCCGTCGATGACCTCGTCACCGACCTTGATCAGCAGCCCGCCCTGGACCTCGGGGTCGATCTCGAAGTGCAAGGCGATCGGACGGGCGTAGATCCGCTGCAGGGTGTTCGCCAGCCGCTGCTGCTGCTCCTCGCTGAGCGGGAACGCAGAGCGGATGTGCGCCACCGAGCGTTCGCGGCGCTTCGCCGACAGCTCGGCCAGCTCTTCCAGCCCCTCGCTGACCCGCTGGCCGTGCGGCCGGGCCACGAGCTGGCGGACCAGTTCGAGGGTCACGGGTTCGACCTTGCCCTCGACCAGCTGGTCCAGCACGGCGGTCTTGGCCGCCGCATCCCCGGTGGGGTCCGACAGCAGCCGCTCCAGGTCCACCTCGGAGGAGATGATCCGGCCCAGCCGGAACAGCTCGTCCTCGACGTTGTCGAGCCGGCCTGCCCGCTCGGCCTGCACCAGCAGGGCGGTGCGCCCCAGCCGCTCCAGACCGTTGACCAGGTCGGACGGGCTGGACCAGCGAGCGCGGACGGCCTCGACGACCACCGGCAGCGAGCGCGCCCCGAGCTTGCCCTCCAGCAGACCGCGGGCCAGGTTCTCCCTGGCCTGCGGCTCGGTGGAGGCGTCGGCGAGGGCGCGCCGCAGCGTGGACTCGCGGCCCAGCAGCGCGGCCACGCCGAACAGCTCGTCGGCGAGCCCGGTGATCTCCGCGGCCTGAGCCCCGTCGGTGGCCTGCAGCAACTGCAGCTCGCTGGCTGCCATTGCCTCACGGCTCGCGGCGTTCACGAGGGTGCTCAACTCTCAGCGCCTTTCGTTCGGTTCAGGACTCGGACCGGGCCGAGGTGGCCTCCAGGTCATCGAGGAACCGGTCGACGGTTCCGCGACGGCGGGCCTCGTCCTCAAGGGACTCGCCGACCACTCGGCCGGCCAGGTCGACGGCCTGACGACCCAGGTCGGCGCGCAGCTCGGCGACGATCTGGGCCCGCTGGTGCGCCAGCTGCGCCTGACCCTGGCTGACGATGCGGTCGGACTCGGTCTGAGCCTGGGTCCGCATCTCGTCCAGGATCTGCTGCCCCTCGGCACGGGCGTCGTCGCGGATCCGAGCCGCTTCCGCACGGGCCTCGGCCAGCTGCTCCTTGTACTGCTCCAGGGTCCGCTGGGCCTCGGCCTGAGCGGCCTCGGCCTTGGCGATACCGCCCTCGATCCGCTCGCTGCGCTCGGCGTAGAGCTTCTCGAAGCGCGGGACCGCGTACTTCCAGAGGACGAACAGCAGCAGCAGGAACGAGATCAGACCGACCACGATCTCCGCTGGTGCTGGGACGATCGGGTTGTGCTCGCCTTCGGCGGCCAGCAGCATCTGGGTCTTCACCACAACGCCTCCCAACGCGTTAAGCCGTCAGATCAGGCAGCCGACGCGATGAAGTAAACGACCAGACCGATCAGCGCCAGCACCTCGACCAGAACGAAGGAAATCCAGGCGATGCCCTGCAGCTGGCCCTGGGCCTCCGGCTGGCGGGCGGTGCCGTTGATGACGGCGGCCCAGATCAGACCCACACCGACACCGGGGCCGATGGCGCCCAGGCCGTAACCGATGGCGGCCAGACCGGGGTTGATGTTGGTCGCGGCCTCCGCAGCCTGCGCGAGAACGATGTTGCTCACTTTCACTACCTTTCACTCGGTCCGCTTACGAAGGGCGGATCGACAGGTCCTTTGCTGGTGGGAAAGTCTTTGTCGTCGCCCGGTCTACTTGCTCAGTGGCCCTCGGACAGCGCCGCGCCGATGAAGTTCGCGGTCAGCAGCGCGAAGATGTAGGCCTGCAGCACCTGGATCAGGGCTTCGACGAAGGTCAGGGCAATGGCGAAGGCGAAGGCCACGATGGACACGGGCTTGAACGCCGCGCTCGCCTCGATCAACAGGTACTCACCGCCGAGGGTGAACACCAGCAGAATCAAGTGGCCCGCGAACATCGCCGCGAAAACTCGGACCGCCAGGGCGGCCGGCTGCGCGACGAACTTCTGCAGGAACTCGATCGGGGACAGCAGGAGGTAGATCGGCTTCGGCACCCCGGGCGGGAACATGATGTGCTTGAAGTACCCGAGGAACCCGTGCCGGGCGAACCCGACCCCGTGGAACACCACGTACACCACGATGGCCAGCGCGATCGGGAATCCGATCTTGGACATCGTGGGGAACTGGATGAACGGGATGATGCCGAACAGGTTGTTCACCAGCACGAAGGTGAACAGAGCGAAGATCAGCGGCACGAACGGACGGAAGTCCTTGGCACCGATCTGCTCCCGGGCGATCTTGTTGCGGCTGAATTCGTATGTGAATTCCGCCACAAACTGCCCCTTGCCCGGAACGAGCTTCAGGTTCCGGGTGGCGATCAGGTAGTAGGCGCCCACGATGATCGCCGAAGCCACGACGAGAACGATCGGCTTGGTAACTCCGCCGAAGATCGGCGGAAGGAAAAAGCTTTCGGCGCCCGGCGGCTGGAATGTTCCGCCTTCGGCCAGCATCAGCGCGCCCAACTGGGCTCCTTCCGGTTCTCCCGGCCGAACCTCACTCTTCCGGGGGAATCGTCACGTTTTGCGTTTAACGTACCCGATACGTGATCCGGTACGCGGAGGGGCCCTCCCCCACCGAAGTGGTCCGAGGGCCGGCCCTGCGTTGCCCTTCGACCCGCGCGGCGCGGGGAAGGCTATTGTCGAGGCAGACCTTACCAGCGAGTACGTAGCGAGCCGACATGCCGGTGGCGTACTTCTCGGATTCCGCCCGAACGTACGCGCAGGTTAGGCCGTCGAAACGGTTCAGTTCCCCGGAATGATGGTGGGGATCTTGGTGCGTTTGAAGGCCACCACCTCGGCCCCCGCCCAGACCATCACGGTCACCAGGAAGGTCAGGGCCAGCGACTCGCGGTGGATGAACTCGATGGTGCCCAGCAGCGTCATCACCACGAGCAGGACCAGCATCTTGCCCACGTAGCCCCCGAGCGCGACGACCATCACGAAGTGCGGGCTCATGCCTCCGGTGAACCGCATCAACCAGATGGTCAGCAGTGACGACCCGAAGGCCACCGCTCCGCCGATCAGCGCCCCCACCAGGCCGGAGACCCCGACCAGCAGGGTCGCCGCGATCGCCCCGACGAGCACCGCGGCCAGGCCCGGCCACACCGCGGTGCGCAGCATCGCCGTGGCGAGCCTGCGCACGACCTGGGCGTGCGGGTTCTGCTGCTCGCCGTCGGCCGGCTCGGCTGCTTCGCTCATCAGGACTCTCGTTCGGCTCGGGTACGCATGCGCGGAATCAACGAGATGATAGCCGCCAGCAGCACCGCGAGTCCTGCGACCCATGCCACCAGCACGGCGTTGAACAGCGTCAACGACACCGCGCCGAAGGCGATCACCGCCGCCCACAGGTAGATGAGCAGAACCGCGCGGCGCTGCGAGTGCCCGATCTCCAGCAGCCGGTGGTGCAGGTGCATCTTGTCGGCGTGGAAGGGGCTCTTGCCCGCTCTGGTGCGCCGCACCACCGCCATGATCAGGTCCAGCAGCGGCACGAACAGCACCGCGGCCACCACCAGCAGCGGCGAGAGCAGCGCGATCGTGTCGCCGGGCCCGGCGCCGTCGCCGCCGGTCGGCAGGATCCGGCCGGATGCCGAGGTGCTCGCCGTGGCCAGCATCAACCCGATGAGCATCGACCCCGAGTCGCCCATGAAGATCTTGGCGGGTTGGAAGTTGTGCGGCAGGAAGCCCAGGCACGCGCCCGCGATGGCCGCCGCGATCAGCGCCGGCGGGTAGGCGGTGACGTCGCCGTTCTGCCGGTCGAGGACTCCCAGGCAGAACGCGAACGTCGCCGCGGCCGAGATCAGCCCGATGCCCGAGGCCAGCCCGTCGAGGCCGTCGACGAAGTTCATCGCGTTGATCATCGCGACGACCAGCAGGACCGTCAGCAGCTGGCCCTGCGTGCTGCCCAGCACCAGCAGCTGGCCCATGTGCCCCTCGACACCGCCCCACGGCACCCACAGCAGGAACCACTGCACGCCGAAGAGCACGAGGATCCCCGCTGCGGTGACCTGCCCGGCCAGCTTGGTCAGCGAATCCAGCTCGAACCTGTCGTCCAGGGCCCCGACCAGCACGATCAGGCCGCCCGCGATGACCACGGCCAGCGAATCCTTGGAGTAGGAGAACCCGCGCGAGAGGGCCGGCAGGTTGGCCGCGAGGAACATCGCGGCCAACACCCCTCCGTACATCGCCACCCCGCCCATCCGGGGCATCGGCTTGACGTGCACGTCGCGCACGCGCGGGTAGGCGACCGCGCCCACGCGGATGGCCAGCAGCCGGATCAGACCGGTCAGCAGGAAGGTCGTGACGGCGGCGGTGAGCAGCACGAGCAGGTACTCGCGTGCCGGCAGTCCGACGGGGGCCCAGGGCGTGTTGTCCATACCGGTGGCTCACCTGCGCAAGCGCGCGATGTCGGTGTACAGCCCCCAGAACGGCGTGTTCAAACCCGGCGCTCCTCGTCGCATCCTCGAATCGCGGTCCAACCACCGGTTCGCAACCGGGCGAACGCGGGTGTCCCGCGCGAACCTGACGGGCGCGGGCGGTTTCGGTGCGTCCCCAACGCTATCGAGCGCGGGTGCGGGCGCTGTCACCGGTCCGCTTCGAGCTCCACGCCGAGCACGTCGGTCAGCTGTTCCCTGGTCACCGCCCCGTCGCGCAGCACCCGCGGGTTCCCCTGGGTGAGGTCGACGATGGTGGAGGGAACCGGGTCGCCCGAGGGCCCGCCGTCCAAGTAGGTCTGCACGCGGTCGCCCAGCTGCTCCTCGGCCTCGGCCGCCGTGGCCGCCGGGGGTTGACCGGTGCGGTTGGCGCTGGAGACCGCCATCGGCCCCACCTCGCGCAGCAGGTCCAGCGCCACCGGGTGCAGCGGCATGCGCAGGTTCACCGTGCCCCGGGTCTCGCCCAGGTTCCAGTTCAGCGAAGGTGCCTGCGGCAGCACCAGCGACAGCCCGCCGGGCCAGAACGCCTCGATCAGCGCGCGCGCCTGCTGCGGAACCGACATGACCAGCCCATCCACAGTGGACCAGGAGCCGACCAGGACGGGCACCGGCATGTCCGGGCCGCGCCCCTTGGCCGCCAGCAGCGCCCGAACCGCGTTCGCGTCGAAGGCGTCGGCGCCGATCCCGTAGACGGTGTCGGTGGGAAGCACGACCAGGCCCCCGGCGCGAACCGTGTTGGCCGCGGCGGCCAGCCCCGCCTCCCGCTTGTCCGGATTGGTGCAGTCAAAAACGGTGCTCACTCCTCGCATCCTGGCACGCCCGCTTACAACCCGTTCGAGCGGTGCGGCAGATCACCGCAGCGGTGCATCCTGACTGGTAACACGAGCATTGCTCGACGAGATCACCCTCGTGTGAGCACCGCCATCGCAACGAGCGGCAGGAGCCGGACGTCTCCCGGCCACGGGCAGCACAACCAACGACCAGAGGAGAACCCAGCGATGACCGCCCCACCCGAGGGTGTCGAGGTCGATCAGATCGAATTCCCCGCAGGCACGGTCCGGTACTACCGCGCCGGAACCTCCGGCACACCGGTGGTGCTGCTGCACGGTGGCGGCCCCGACAACGCGCTGCTGAGCTGGCGCAAGACCATCGGGGTGCTGGCCGCCGACCACCAGGTGTTCGCCCCCGACCTGCCAGGTCAGGGCGGCAGCGTCGCGTGGCGCGGTCGGGCCAACCAGCGCACCTTCGAGGAGGTGCTGCGCTGGCTGCTCGATGCATGGCAGGTCCCGCAGGCGATCCTGATCGGCCTGTCCATGGGCGGCAGCATCGCCAGCGGCTTCACCCTGCGCCACCCGCAGCGCGTCCGCGCGCTCGCGCTCGTCGACAGCACCGGCATGCAGCACCGCATGCCCCGGCACCTGCTCACCTACCTGCTGATGCACACCGACCTCAGCGGCAAGCTCGCGGCGAACCTGCTGCGCCGCAACCGCGGCCTGGCACGCTCGGTGCTCGGGCGCGTCTTCTTCGCCGACACCACCAACGTCGCGGACCTGGAGTCCATCGTCGACGAGGTCGTCGCCGAAGCCGGCGTCCGCCGCTCGGTGTTCGCCGACTGGCACACCGACGCGATCGGCCGCCGCGCGATGAACATCAACCACCTCCCGCAGCTCGGCCGGATCAACTGCCCGACGACGGTCATCCACGGCGAGCAGGACGCGCTGGTCCCGGTCTCCGCCGCCCACGACGTCGCGGGCGCGATCCCCGGGTCGACGCTGCGGGTGATGCCGCAGACCGGACACTGGCCCAACCGCGAACGGCCCGCGGAGTTCAACGCCCTGCTCCGGGAGTTCGTCAACGCCCTCGGCCAGACCCCGGCGAAGTGAGCACGGGAACCAACCTGTCACTTCCGCACCGCAGCTGAGCGCAGAAAGGCGGCCTTCGCCCACCGGGCCGGTGCGCGGCCACCCGGTGGGTCATAGTGCGGAAGGGAACCGACCTGTCAGTCGCCCGGCTCGTCCGGCCAGGTGCGGCGCGCAGTCGCGAACCGGGGCCTGCCGACCAGGTCCGGGTGCTCCTGGACATCGGTGAGCACCCGGCGGGCGCGCAGCAGGGCCGGCACCGAGCCGCCGTGGGTGTCGTCGTGCTCGATGGCCACGCCGCCGCCGGGGCGCAGCAGGCGCGCCGCGGCGGCCACCACGTGGCGCACGACGTCGAGGCCGTCGCGACCGCCGAAGACCGCCTCGTAGGGATCGTGGTTCCGCACCTCGGGCGGCACCGGGGTGCCGTCCGGCACGTAGGGCGGGTTGCACAGGACCAGGTCGACCACGCCGTCGAGATCCATGAAGACGGTCGGGTCGGTGACATCACCCGAGTAGAGGCTGATCGGCGTGTCCCCGACCTGCGTGCGCCTCTCGGCGTTGCGCCGCGCCCACGACAGCGCCGTGGGGTCCTTCTCCACGGCGTGCACCGCGGCGTCCGGTCGCGCGTGCGCGACCGCCAGCGCGAGCGCGCCCGATCCGGTGCACAGGTCCACCACGGTCGGCTGCTCGACGCCCTCGATGGCCTGCAGGCCCCATTCGAGCAGCAGTTCGGTTTCCGGTCGCGGGACGAACACGCCCGGCCCCACGCCCAACTCCACCTCGGCGAGGTTCGCGGTGCCGGTGAGGTGCTGCAGCGGTACGCGCGCGGCTCGGCGGCGCACCAGGTCGTGGAGCGCCTGCACCTGTGGCGGGTCCACCAGGGGCACCATCATCAGCTTGTTGCGCTCGACGCCGAGCAGGTGCGCGGCGAGCAGCTCGGCGTCGGTGCGGGGACTGGCCACGCCGGCCGCGGCCAAGCTGCGCTCGGCTTCGAGGATGGCAAGCCGCAGGGGCTGTCGGGTCACGTCGCCAGCTTAGGACGCGAGGCGTTCCGCGCGGTCGGCCGCGAGCAGCGCGTCGAGCACCGCTTGCAGATCGCCGTCGAGAACCTGGTCGAGGTTGTAGGCCTTGAAGTTGACCCGGTGATCGGAGATGCGGTTCTCCGGGAAGTTGTAGGTGCGGACCCGCTCGGAGCGGTCGACCGTGCGCACCTGGCTGCGCCGGGTCTCGGTGGCCTCGCGCTCGGCCTCCTCCTCGGCCATGGCCTGCAGCCTGGCCTTGAGGACCTGCATGGCGCGCAGCTTGTTCTGCAGCTGCGACTTCTCGTTCTGGCAGGACACCACGATGCCGGTGGGCAGGTGCGTGATGCGCACCGCCGAATCGGTGGTGTTGACGCTCTGACCGCCGGGCCCCGACGAGCGGTAGACGTCGATGCGCAGGTCCTTCTCCTCGACCTCGACCTCGTCGACCTCTTCGGGCTCGGGGTAGACCAGAACACCGGCCGCCGAGGTGTGCACCCGGCCCTGCGACTCGGTGACCGGCACGCGCTGCACGCGGTGCACTCCGCCCTCGAACTTCATCAGCGACCACACGCCGTCGGGGCCGTGGTCCCCCGCCTTCGCCTTCAGGGCCACCGTCACGTCCTTGTAGCCCCCCAGCTCGGACTCGGTGGCGTCGAGGACGTCGGCCTTCCAGCCCTGCCGCTCGGCGAAGCGCAGGTACATGCGCAGCAAGTCCCCCGCGAACAGCGCGGACTCCTCGCCGCCCTCGCCGGACTTGACCTCCAGCACCACGTCGGAGCCGTCGTGCGGGTCGCGCGGTAGCAGCAGTTCGGTGAGCCGGGCCTCCATGCCGGGGATCTCCTCGGCCAGGCGTTCGGCCTCCTCGGCGAACCCGGGATCCTCCGCAGCGAGTTCGCGAGCCGTCTCCAGGTCGGATCGTGCCTGGTCGAGCTCGCGCGCGGTGCGCACGACGGGAGTCAGCTCGGCGTAGCGGCGGCCCAGTTTGCGGGCGTTGGCCTGATCGGCGTGCACGCTGGGGTCGGCCAGGCGCTGCTCCAGCTCCTCGTACTCGGCGAGCAGACCTTCGAGCTTCGATGTCTCCACTTGGCGACCCTCTTCATCAGCTGCGGATGTCGGACTTCGCGAACCCGTCCCCGGCACCGCCGCGCAGCCGGTTCAGCTCGTCGAAGACGGTTCGCGAACGCAGTAACGGCGCCCGCCCCCGCGCAACGCGCGGAGAGCGGGCGCCGTTAGCGCAGCTACTTCTTCCGCTTGCCGTAGCGGGCCTCGAAGCGGGCCACGCGACCACCGGTGTCCAGGATCTTCTGCTTGCCCGTGTAGAACGGGTGGCAGTTCGAGCAGACCTCGACGGTGATCTGACCGCTCTGGCGGGTGCTGTGGGTGGTGAAGCTGTTGCCACAACCGCAGTTGACCTGCGTCACCACGTACTCGGGGTGGATACCACTCTTCACGGCTTTTCCTCTCTACCTTGGCCGCCGGGTCCACGTGCCATTCGCGACGTGGTGAACCGGAGCCGGAACAGCCTTCGATTGTGCCAGACGTGGGCACGCGACCTGCAACGCAGGTGCGCACGTCGCTATTCCAGGCGCCGCTCGTCGTGCCTCCGCAACCGCCCGCCGCAACGAGACGACCGTCCGGCGAAGCGGCGCCTCGCGAGGATGCTTCCCGACCGCGGACCGTCCATGCTTCTTGCCGTGTTGCTGTGCGCGTTCCTGGGCAGGCTCACGATTCGCTCGTGGATGTTGCTGCCCCTGCTGTTCCTCGGCAGCGCCAGCGGGGTCGCTGCGCTGCTGGACCACGCGCTCCGCCAACCCGACCTCGACGGCTACCTGACCTTGTCGACTCCGCTGCTGTTCGGCTTCGCGGCCGGGTTGACGATCGTCAGCGCCGGCAACGTGCGGTGGGGCCAGCGCTGGCAGCGGATCGGGCTGCGATTCGGCTACCCGGTGCTCATGATCGCCTGCGCGATCGGCCTCAACGGCCTGGTGCTCCCGCGTGCGGTCGCCCTGGCGATCGGCCCGCTCGCGGTGCTGCTGCTGGCGACCCTGCTGGTCCGGACCCACCGCAACCGCGACGAGGTGGAGTGCCTGCACACCTCCTGAGCGAGCAGGGGAGCCTTCCTGTCACCGCCCGATGCGAGCCGAGGAAGGGAACCTCCCTGCCACCGCCGCACCCGCGCACGCGAGAGGGGCCCGCACCGATCTCGGTGCGGGCCCCTCTCGTCCGGTCGGGTCGAGGATCAGTCCTCTTCCTTGCCCGGGGTGGTCTTGGCGACCTGCATCAGGAACTCGATGTTGGTCTTCGACTTGCGCAGCCGATCCTGCAGGAGTTCCAGCGCCTGCTGGGCGTCGAGCGCGGCGAGCACCCGGCGCAGCTTGTGGGTGACGGCCAACTCGTCGGGCGAGAGCAGGATCTCGTCCTTCCGAGTGCTGGAGGAATCCACGTCGACCGCGGGGAACAGCCGCTTGTCGGCGAGCTTGCGGTCCAGCTTGAGCTCCGCGTTACCGGTGCCCTTGAACTCCTCGAAGATGACCGTGTCCATCGTCGAACCGGTCTCCACCAGCGCGGTGGCGAAGATGGTCAGCGAGCCGCCGTTCTCGATGTTGCGGGCCGCGCCCAGGAACCGCTTCGGCGGGTAGAGGGCGGTGGAGTCCACGCCACCGGACAGGATGCGCCCGGACGCCGGCGCGGCCAGGTTGTAGGCCCGCCCCAGCCGGGTGATCGAGTCCAGCAGGACGACCACGTCGTGGCCCATCTCGACGAGGCGCTTGGCGCGCTCGATGGACAGCTCGGCGACCGTGGTGTGGTCCGACGGCGGGCGGTCGAAGGTCGAGGCGATGACCTCGCCCTTGACCGAGCGCTGCATGTCGGTGACCTCTTCCGGCCGCTCGTCGGCGAGGACGACCATCAGGTGGCACTCGGGGTTGTTCGTGGTGATCGCGTTCGCGATCGCCTGCAGCACCATCGTCTTGCCCGCCTTCGGCGGCGAGACGATCAGCGCGCGCTGCCCCTTGCCCACGGGCATCACCAGGTCGATGATCCGGCCGGTGAGGTGCTGCGGCTCGGTCTCCAGGCGCAGTCGCTCGTTCGGGTACAGCGGCGTCAGCTTGTGGAACTCGTTCCGGCCCTTGGCCGCGTCGGGCTCCAGGCCGTTGATCGAGTCGACCCGCACCAGCGGGTTGAACTTCTGCCGCTGCTGCTCGCCCTCGCGCGGCTGGCGGATGACGCCCTTGATCGCGTCGCCGCGGCGCAGACCGTACTTGCGGACCAGCGACAGGGACACGTAGACGTCGTTCGGGCCCGCCAGGTAGCCGGAGGTGCGCACGAAGGCGTAGTTCTCCAGCACGTCCAGGATGCCGGCGACCGGCAGCAGCACGTCGTCCTCGCGGACCTCCGGCTCGCCGCCCTCACCGCGGCCGCGGTTGCGGCGGCGGTCGCGGAACCGACGGCCGCGACCGCGACGGCCGCCCTCGTCGTCATCGTCCTGACGGTTGTCCCGGTTGTCCCGGTTGTCCTGGCGATTGCTGTCCCGGTTGCCGTCGGCCTTGCGCTCGTTGCCCCCGCCGCGCTGCTCGTCGCCACCGCCGGACTCGCCGCCTGCGTTGTTGCGGCCCGACGAACGCCGACGGCGGTTGTTGCTGCCCCCGCGGCGGCTGTCGTCGTCGCCTTCGCCGGAACGGCGAGGGCGGTTGCGAGTCGGCGCGGACGAGCCGTTGTTGCCGTTCGACTCGGACGCGTTGTCCCGCGAGGTCTTCTCGGCCTTCTCGGGCTTCTCCGTCTTCCCCGCCTTCTCGCCGCTCTCGGTCTCGTCGAGGGCGGGCTGCTGGGCCTTGGAAGAAGAGGTGCTCTCCCCGGTGCTCCCCGCGGCCTTCTTGGTGGAACGGGCGCGCGGCGCCGTGGCGCCACCCTGCTTTTCCTTGATGGCGGCGATCAGATCGCCCTTGCGCAGGCCGCCGGTCTCGATCCCCAGTTCCCCCGCGAGTTGGCGCAGCTCGGCGAGAACCATGCCGGAAAGCCCGCCGCGTCGCCGCGGAGTGCCGTTGGCCTCGGCGTCCTGCTGGCCAGCAGATGAGGAGCCGTTGGCCGCCTCGCTGCTCAACAGTTCGGTGTTGCTCACGAATGTCCTTCCTGACCGGACCGCGCCTCCTACGCGATCCAGCGGATTGCCCGCCCGCTCATCTGAGTGCGGGCGGCCGGTGTGTGCTACCAGCCCTTGCGCCGGTCGGATTCGCCCCGCTCGCGCAGCATTACCGACGACGGCGTTGGCTCGGGGAACCAGCAGCACCGGGCAGACGGAGGCACCCGGCTCGCGTGGTCCATGTGCGACGCATCCACTCCGATCCACACGTGCCGATGCACGTACTGCTGCCTCATTCCAGGAATCCCCGACTCTTGCTATGACCCCGTAGACCGGGAAGCTTCGGGAACCGGGCCGGCGTCATGATCACCTTGAGGGCCACACCGTGGAACTTAAGGCCCAAACCCCGACATCGGCAACGGATCGGCACCGAATGGCCCCGAAGCGAACTCGCATTGAGTTGACAACTCCTGCCTCGGCCACCGCGACCGCCGAACCCGCCAAGTTGATCTTCACCCGTGTCGGGCAAAGTCCAATTCACAGCGGGAGAGTGCGTACCGGAAAACGATGTTCCGGCCACGGCACCGGCCCTAGGCGCGGTGACTGATTGACCTTGAGGGTAGACGCCCCGTAGTCCCGGTGCAACAACCCCCTGAGCGCGTGGCGCCCGTTCAGATCAAGCCGTCGACTTTCCGCCAGCGAAAGCCCTGGGAGCGAGCGCGGCCGTTGCGGGCCGGGTTCGCGACGACCCCGAGCGACTCAACGCGGTCGGGCTGTCGGCGACACTTCCTTTCTACCACTTCGCGCCGGGCTGCGTCGCCGCGGGGGCGGTGAACAGGGAAGACAACTGGGCACGGAACCGGCGCCGGGGCGGGTGCGAGGGAACCTTCCGGTCACCACCGCACCCGCCCACCGACGAGGAGGATCAGCCCTCGACGTGCAGCTGCACGCCTCGCGTGTCCACCGGGAGCCGCAGCACCTGGAACCCGCCCGTCTCGACGCCGCCGAGGTCCTCGCGGCCGACGGGCAGCGCGAGCACCGTCGGCCCCGCACCGGACACGGCGGCGGCGATACCGGCGGCCCGCAGCTTGCGCATCAGCGCCACCGTCTCCGGCCAGGCCGGCTCGCGGTAGTCCTGGTGCAGCCGGTCCTCGGTGGCCTCCAGCAGCAGGTCCGGCCTGCGGGTGATCGCCTCCACGGTCAGCGCGGCACGACCCGCGGCGAACGCGGCATCGGCGTGCGGGACGTTGTCCGGCAGCAGTCCGCGGGTGGTCCGCGTCGACGACTCCACCTGCGGCACCAGCGCGACCGGCGCTATGTCGGCGTGCGGTCGCAGGCTCACCGCGCGGAAGGACTCGGGCTCGCGCCAGGCGAGCACGAAGCCGCCGTGCAGGCTGGCGGCCACGTTGTCGGCGTGCCCCTCGCGCAACGCGGCCAGGTGCAGCGCGCGTTGCGCGTTCACCGGATCGCGCGGGTCGAGCCCGGCCAGCCCGTGCGCGATGGCGATGCCTGCGATGATGGCCGCCGCCGAGGAACCGAGACCGCGCGAGTGCGGAATGTTGTTCTCGCAGTGCAGTTCGAGCGCCGGCGGGGATGAAAAGCCCAGCTCGGCAAGGGTGTCGTGCACCACTCGCACCACGAGGTGCCGTTCGTCGCCGGGCAGCGCACCCGCACCCTGCCCGCGCACGGACACCGTCGCGGTGCCCGGCGCGCCGTCGACGACGCGGGCGGAGACCGCGTCGTGCAACGACAGCGCCATGCCCAGAGCGTCGAACCCCGAGCCCAGGTTGGCGGTCGAACCCGGCACCACCACCCGCACGGCGGTCACCGGCAGCGCGCTCACCGCAGCTCCAGGGCGCTGGCCACGGCACCGGGATCGACGGGCAGCGGCTCGACCTCGACCATGCCGGCCAGCGCCGTGTCCGGGTCCTTGAGGCCGTTGCCGGTCACCGTGCAGACCACGGTCGATCCGGTGGGCAGCCTGCCGTCGGCCGCGGTGGCCAGCAGGCCCGCGACGCTGGAAGCCGAGGCCGGTTCGACGAACACGCCCTCCCGGCTGGCCAGGGTCCGGTAGGCGCTCAGGATCTCCTCGTCGGTCACCGCCGAGAACAGGCCGCCCGAGGCGTCCTTGGCCTTGACCGCGTTCTCCCAGGATGCGGGGCTGCCGACGCGGATCGCGGTGGCGACGGTCTCCGGCTCGGCGACCGGGTGGCCGTGCACCAGCGGCGCGGCACCGGCGGCTTGGAAGCCGAACATGCGCGGCAGCTGCTCGACGAGGCCGTCACCGTGGTATTCGGTGTAGCCCTTCCAGTACGCGGTGATGTTGCCCGCGTTGCCGACCGGCAGGCAGTGCACGTCGGGCGCCCTGCCCAGCACGTCGCAGATCTCGAACGAGGCGGTCTTCTGCCCCTCCAGGCGCACCGGGTTGACCGAGTTGACCAGGGTCACCGGGTGCTCGGCGGCGGTCTTGCGGGCGAGCTCGAGGCAGTCGTCGAAGTTGCCCTGAACCTGAAGGATCTTCGCGCCGTGCACGACGGCCTGGGCGAGCTTGCCCAGCGCGATCTTGCCCTGCGGAACCAGCACCGCCGAGGTCAGCCCGGCGCGCGCGGCGTACGCGGCCGCCGAGGCGGAGGTGTTGCCCGTGGAGGCGCAGATGACGGCCTTGCTGCCCTCGGCGAGCGAGTGCGTGATGGCCACCGTCATGCCGCGGTCCTTGAACGAACCGGTGGGGTTCGCGCCCTCCACCTTGAGGTAGACGGTGCAGCCGGTGAGCTCCGAGAGGTGCGGCGCGGCGACCAGCGGGGTGTTGCCCTCCTGAAGGGTCACGACCCGCGCCCCGTCGGGGATGTCGACCCGGTCCCGGTAGGCCTCGATCAGACCCGGCCACCCGGCACCGGAGACCGCCGGCGCACCCTGGATGTTCGTCACGTCGCTTCACCTTCCACGCGCATCACGCTGACCACCTCGCGCACGATCGAAAGCTGCGCGATCTTGTCCACTGTGGACGAAAGTGCTGCGTCCGGGGCGGTGTGGGTGACCACCACGAGGCTCGCCTCCTCGCCACGCCCCTGCTGACGCACCACCGAAATGCTCACATCGTGCTCGTTGAACGTGGCCGCGACCTGCGAGAGCACGCCCGGCTTGTCCGCCACGTCGAGGCTGATGTGGTAGCGGGTCGGGGTCTTGCCCATCGGCTGCACCGGCAACTGCGCGTGCGCCGACTCGCGAGGTCCCTTGCCCGCCACGACCTTGTTGCGAGCAACTGCGACGAGGTCTCCCAGCACCGCGCTGGCGGTCGGCGACCCACCAGCGCCCTGGCCGTAGAACATCAGCTGCCCGGCCGCCTCGGCCTCCACGAACACCGCGTTGAACGCGTCGCCGACGCCGGCCAGCGGATGGCTGCGCGGGATCATCGCCGGGTGCACCCGGGCCGACACCGACTCGTTGCCCTCGGCGTCGACCACCCGCTCGCAGATCGCCAGCAGCTTGACCGTGCGATCGAGGGCCTTCGCGGCTGCGATGTCGCCCGGAGTGACCGCGGAGATCCCCTCCCGATGCACGTCGTTGGCCGTCACGCGGGTGTGGAAGGCCAGCGATGCGAGGATGGCGGCCTTCGCCGCGGCGTCGAAGCCGTCCACGTCAGCGGTCGGGTCCGCCTCGGCGTACCCCAGGCGCCCGGCCTCGTCGAGGGTCTCCGAGTAGCCGGCTCCGGTGGAGTCCATCGCCGAGAGGATGTAGTTCGTCGTGCCGTTGACGATGCCCATGACCCGGTCGATCCGGTCACCCGCCAACGACTCGCGCAGCGGACGCAGCAGCGGGATGGCCCCGGCGACCGCGGCCTCGAAGTAGATGTCCGCACCGGACTCGTCGGCCGCCGCGTACAGCTCCGAGCCGTGCTCGGCCAGCAGCGCCTTGTTCGCCGTCACCACCGACTTGCCGGAGCGCAGCGCGGTCAGCAGCAGCGACCGGGCGGGCTCGATGCCCCCGATGAGCTCGACCACCACGTCCACGTCGCCCTCGACCAGGGCGTGGGCGTCGGTGGTGATGAGGTTCTCGGGAACCTCGGGATGCTTGTGCGGACGTCGCACAGCCACCCCGGTGACGAGCATCGGCGCACCCGTGCGCGCCGCGAATTCCTCCGGTTGATCCCGCAGCAGCCGCAGCACCTCGGTACCGACGGTGCCGCACCCCAACAGCGCGACCCTGATCGGTTCACGGTCCCGGATCACTCACACCTCCAGCCGAAGCAGGTCGTCCTCGGTCTCCCTGCGCAGCAGCAACCGAGCCTGACCTGCTCGAACCGCCACGACGGGCGGCTTCGGCAGGCGGTTGTAGTTGCTGGCCATCACGTAGCAGTAGGCGCCGGTGGCGGCCACTGCGAGCAGGTCTCCCGGAGCAATGTCCTCTGGAAGCCAGCAGTCGCGCACCACTACGTCACCGGATTCACAGTGCTTGCCCACGATGCGGGACAGCGCGGCGGGTGCTTCGGCGGCGCGCGACACGAGTCGGCTGTCGTAGACCGCGTCGTAGAGCGAGGTGCGGATGTTGTCGCTCATCCCCCCGTCGACGCTGACGTAGCGCCGCTGCACCTCCGCGCCCAGCGCGACGTCCTTGGTGGTGCCGACCTCGTAAACGGTCATCATCCCGGGCCCGACGATGGCGCGGCCCGGTTCCACGGCGATGCTGGGCATCGGCAGCCCGGCGTTGTCGGCCTCCTTGCCGACGATCTCGCGCAGCCGCCCGGCCAGCTGATCCGGGGGCAGCGGGTCGTCGTCGGAGGTGTAGGCGATGCCCAGGCCGCCGCCGAGATCGACGGTGGTGGCGGAGGCCAGGGCCTCGGCCCCGTGCTCCTCGCGCAGGTCGGCCAGCAGCCGCACCACTCGGTGCGCGGCCAGCTCGAAGCCGTCGACGTCGAAGATCTGCGAGCCGATGTGGCTGTGCAGGCCGGCCAGCACCAGCGAGTCCGCCTTGAGCACCCGGCGCACCGCCTCCGCGGCCTGCCCGGAGGCCAGCGAGAAGCCGAACTTCTGGTCCTCGTGCGCGGTGGCGATGAACTCGTGGGTGTGGGCCTCCACGCCCACGGTCACCCGCACCAGCACGCGCTGCGCGACACCGCGCTCCGCTGCGATGTGCTCCAGCCGGGCGATCTCGTGGAAGGAGTCCAGCACCACCGAACCGACCCCGGCCTCCACCGCGGCGGTCAGCTCGGCGACCGACTTGTTGTTGCCGTGGAAGGTGATCCGCTCGGCGGGGAACCCGGCGCGCAACGCCACGGCGAGCTCGCCGCCGCTGCACACGTCCAGGCTCAGGCCCTCCTGGGCCACCCAGCGGGCCAGCTCGGTGCACAGGAACGCCTTGGAGGCGTAGTGCACGGCCGCCGGGTCGCCGAAGGCCTCGGCGTACTCGCGGCAGCGCGAGCGGAAGTCGTCCTCGTCGAGCACGAACAGCGGCGTGCCGTACTGCTCGGCCAGCTCGCGGACGTCGATGCCCGCGACGCGCACCACGCCGTCCTCGCCGCGCTCGGCGTTGCGCGGCCACACGTGCGGGTGCAGGTGGTCGATGTCGTCGGTACTGACCGGAGTCGGTCCCGCGGTGTTCCCGGGCGGCACGACGTCGGCGTGCCGTGGCCCGGCGGGATGGGCGCGCATCGTGAAACGCTCCTTCGCAACCTGCAGGTGGGCAGGATGGTGAGTGTGCGGGCAGGGTGAGCTCCCCGAGCAGCGCTGCTCAGGGTGTCGCGCACACCTGCGATTACATCTGCTCCGGGGCGCTGACGCCGAGCAGGCCGAGACCGTTGGCCAGCACCTGGCGGGTGGCCTCGCACAGCTGCAGCCGCGCGACGGTCAGCGGGGTGGCCTGGTCATCACCGGGCTGCAGCACGCGGCACGCGTCGTAGAACTTGTGGTACGCGCTGGCCACGTCCTCCAGGTAGCGGGCCACCCGATGCGGTTCGCGCAGCTGGGCGGCCGAGCGCACCACCCGGGGGAACTCCCCGAGGGTGCGGATGAGGTCGCCCTCACGTTCGTGGGTGAGCAGCGACAGGTCGGCATTCTGCACGTCGCCGCGCTCGATGCCCAGCGAGGCCGCGTTGCGCTGCAACGACGACAGCCGGGCGTGCGCGTACTGCACGTAGAACACCGGGTTCTCGTTGGTGCGCTTGCTGATCAGGTCGAGGTCGATGTCGACCGCGGAGTCCACCGACGAGCGGATCAGCGAGTACCGCGCCGCGTCCACGCCGACCGCCTCGACCAGGTCCTCGAGGGTGACCACGGTGCCCGCGCGCTTGCTCATCCGCACCGGTTTGCCCTCGCGCACCAGGTTCACCATCTGCCCGATGAGCACCTCGACCACCGCCGGGTCGTCGCCCAGCGCCGCGGCGGCGGCCTTCAGGCGAGCGATGTAGCCGTGGTGGTCGGCGCCCAGCATGTAGATGCACAGGTCGAAGTCGCGGGAGCGCTTGTCGCGCAGGTAGGCGATGTCGCCGGCGATGTAGGCGGGATCGCCGTCGCTCTTGATGACCACCCGGTCCTTGTCGTCGCCGAACTCGGTGGAGCGCAGCCACCAGGCGTTCTCGTCGAAGT
Source organism: Saccharopolyspora griseoalba (assembly GCF_042665275.1). Classification (NCBI taxonomy): domain Bacteria; kingdom Bacillati; phylum Actinomycetota; class Actinomycetes; order Pseudonocardiales; family Pseudonocardiaceae; genus Saccharopolyspora; species Saccharopolyspora griseoalba. The sequence goes on from NZ_JBHTCJ010000002.1 coordinate 429,081, forward strand.
ACAGGTGCCCGGAGGACTTCAGCGACTCCACGCACTCGGCGACCTGGCCGGACAGGTGCAGCGAGTTCTCGTGGAAGTAGACGTCGAAGTCGGTGCCGAACTCGTGCAGGCTCTGCTTGATCTCCTCGAACATCAGGCCCACGCCGACGCGCCGGAAGGTCTCGTGCCGCTGCTCCTCGGGCTGATCCAGCACGCCCGGTTCTGCCTCGGTGACCTTCGTGGCGATCTCGACGATGTAGTCGCCGCCGTAGCCGTCCTCGGGGGCCGGCTCGCCCTTGGCGGCGGCGATCAACGAGCGCACGAAGCGGTCGATCTGCGCTCCGGCGTCGTTGAAGTAGTACTCGCGGGTGACCTCGGCGCCCTGCGCGGAGAGCACCCGGCCCAGCGCGTCGCCGACGGCGGCCCAGCGGGTGCCCCCGAGGTGGATCGGACCGGTCGGGTTCGCCGAGACGAACTCGAGGTTGACCTTGAGCTTGCCGTAGAGGTCCCCGCGACCGTAGTCGGCGGCGTTGACCAGCACCTCGCGCACGATCTGGCCCTGCGCGTCGGCGGCCAGCCGCAGGTTCAGGAACCCGGGTCCGGCCACGTCGACGGAGTCGATGCCGTCCTGATCGGCCAGCGCCTCGGCCAGCCAGGTCGCCAGGTCGCGCGGCACCACACCGGCCTTCTTGGCGACCTGCATCGCCAGGTTGGTCGCGTAATCGCCGTGCTCCGGGTTGCGGGGTCGCTCAACGGTGACGACCTCGGGCAGCACGGACGTGTCCAGCCCACGGGCGGAGAGCACGTCGACGGCGGTGTTGCGGACCAGTTCTGCGAGCGCGGCGGGAGTCACCCTGAGCAGTTTAGGGATGCGTCCGCGCTGCTCAGCCAACGGGTAGCCCGTCGTGACCCGGCCTACCGACCAGGCGGGATCGCGATGGCAGGAAGGTTCCCCTGCTCCACCGGCCTGCCGCACCACCACGCGCTGATCACATCGGGCAGGATGTGCCCGCACAGCATCGAATCGAGCCGGGTCACCTCGGATGTCGTGACGCGAACGTGCGATGGCGAGCACTCGCCTAGCACCCCACCGCGAACTCGGCAATCCCTACACTGGCGGGCGCTGGTCCCCGGTTCTGGCGAGACGAGGTTTGCGAGCAGGATGTCGAGCAAGAAGAACAAAGCGGTAAGCAGTGCCGCCGTGGTCAACCAACGGTCCGTGCCGTGGCTGCCGATCATCTTGGTGACCGTGGTGGCCGTGTTCGCGGCCGCGATCTTCGGGTTTGTCTACAACAAGCATTCGGACAAGGCCGAGGCCAACGCGGCGCAGACCGCACGTGAGCAGGCTGCGGCGGAGTTCAAGCCATCCCCGCAGAACCCGGACCCCTCCAAGAACATCCCGGGCGTCAAGACCGCCGAGTACGCGGGCCAGAAGCACGTGCAGCCCAACCAGCGGGTGGCCTACGACAAGAACCCGCCGTTCGGCGGCCCGCACGACGGCGTCTGGGCCGACTGCACCGGTGTCGTCTACCCGCAGGCCGTGCGCAGCGAAAACATGGTGCACTCGCTCGAGCACGGCGCGGTGTGGATCGCCTACAACCCCGACAAGGTCGACCAGGCCGGGATCGACAAGCTCAAGCAGCGCGTCGACGGCAAGCCCTACACGATGATGTCGCCCTACCCGGGCCTCGACAAGCCGATCTCGCTGCAGTCGTGGGGCCACCAGCTCAAGGTCGACAACGCCGACGACCCGCGCATCGACCAGTTCATCACCGCGCTGCGCCAGAACAACAACGGCGTCTACCCGGAGATCGGCGGCTCGTGCCAGGCGTACCCGGGCGCGTTCGACACGAACAACCCGCCCGAGTTCAACTCCACCCCTCCGGGGCCGGACGCGATCCCGATGAGCGGTGAGGGCGCCAACGCCGGCTCCCCGATGGGTCAGTGATCCCGGTGCCACAGAACCGCCGCGTTCCGCAGATCATCATCGGCGTGATCGGAGCCGTCGCCCTGCTGCTGTTCGGCGCCGCTGGCGGCATGCTGCTCGGGGATGCGTCGTCCGACGAGTCCCAGCAGCAGGCTCAGCAACCGACAGCGGTCGACGTCGGGTTCGCCCAGGACATGTCCCTGCACCACCAGCAAGCGGTCACGATGGCCACGCTCGCGCGCGAGCGCGCCACGACCGTGGAGGTGCGCCAGCTGGCGTTCGACATCGAGACCAACCAGCGCAACCAGATCGGTCGCATGCAGGGTTGGCTGAGCCTGTGGGACCGCCCCGGGCACCCCGACGGCCCGCTGATGCAGTGGATGAAGTCCGGGCACGACCACGGCGAGCACGCGACCACGCCGATGGCCACTGGTGGCGCGCTGATGCCCGGCATGGCCACCAGCGAGGAGATGTCTCGACTGCAGGCCACCAGCGGCCCGGAGTTCGACGTCTACTTCCTGCAGCTGATGCTCCGGCACCACCGGGGCGGGGCTCCCATGGCCAAGTCCGGTGCAGCCCACGCAGGAGTGCCGGCCGTTCGCGCCCTCGCCGACAACATGCTCGGGTCGCAGGGCAGCGAGATGAAGCTGATGACGACCATGCTCGAGCAGCGCGGCGCGAAGCCGCTGCCGATGAGCTGAGCAGGGGAACCTTCCAGTAGCAGAACGGCCGCCTCCTTCCGGGGGCGGCCGTTCTGGTTCGGCGGCGTTCAGGTCCGCAGAAGGGAACCTTCCTGCCTGCTGCCCGCCGCTACTACCAGGTCAGTTGCTGGCAGCGCTTGGCGCACTCGGCCGGTTCGACCTGCAGAGTCGCGTGCTCGATGTGATAGCGCTCGGACAGCAGCCGCTGCGCGGCCACGAGCACGCCTCCGTTGTCCGCGCCCGGCTTGATGGTCAGGTGGGCCGAGGCCACCTCCATGCCTGAGGTCAGCGTCCACACGTGCAGGTCGTGCACCTCGGTGACCGAGGGGAGCGCAGCCAGCTCGTCGCTGAGAGCGCTGACGTCGACGCCCTCGGGTGCCTGTTGCACGAGGATGCGAAGCGCCTGGCGGGCCAGTTTGAACGTCCGCGGCAGCACGAACAGCCCGACCGCCACAGCGATGATCGGGTCTGCGAGGTACCAGCCGAAGGCCCAGGTCACGAAACCGCCAGCCAGAACGCCGACGGAGCCGATCGTGTCGGCCAGGACCTCCAGGTAGGCGCCCCGGACGTTGAGGCTCTCGTTCGCCCCCTCGCGCAACATCAGGAACACGACGACGTTGGCCACCAGGCCTGCGGCGGCGGTGAGCATCATCGGCACGCCAGCGACCTCGTGAGGGCGCATGAACCTGCCGATCGACTCGTAGAGGATGTAGCCGGCGACGCCGAACAGGAGCACGGCGTTGGCCAGCGCGGCCAGCACCTCGATCCGGTAGAGGCCGAAGGTGCTCTTGTTGGTGGCGGGTCGTCGGGCTGCGGTGATCGCGGCCAGTGCCATGCCCACGCCCAGCACGTCGGTGAACATGTGCCCGGCATCGGACAGCAGGGCGAGCGATGAGGTCAGCAAACCGACGCTGGCCTCGAGGACGAAGAACGCCAACAGGATCCCGAAGGCGACTGACAGCCTGGTCACGTACCGCCCGGACGCGCTACCGGCGTCAGCGGCCGAACCGTGTCCGTGCCCGTGCCCCATCTGTCAGCTCTCCTCGTGCTCGCATTCAATACATAGCAAAGTATGCATGATTCCGGACGATGCTGAACAGTGTGGCGCACCGCACCGGCCACGGGTCCCGCGGCTCACAGCAGCCACGAACGGCCCGGCACGGCGCGGGGGACCCCCACCGATGAGCACATCACCGATGCGATAAGCTATCGATCGTCCGCAGCGACGGGCCCTCGTAGCTCAGTGGATAGAGCACTGCCCTCCGGAGGCAGGTGTCGCAGGTTCGAATCCTGCCGAGGGCGCACAGCGAGGCCAGTCAGATCCGCCCCTGAACAGGCACGAAGCCGTCAGGGGCGGATCTTTTGGTTGGCCAGGCCCCGCCGTGATCCACGTGCAGTTCACGTCAACGGACTCGGTTCACAAAAACCCGCCCCTGATCAAGCACCGCGCCAGCGGAGGCGGACTTCAACCGCCGCACCACCGGTCAGATGTCCCTGCGCATGCACGCCCGCGGCCACCGGTCGAGCCCGCGCGCGATCTCGTCCGCGCGGATCCTCCTCAACCCCGGCGTCTCCTCCTCGGCGGTGAGGAACCGGAACCCACAGCGCTCGTAGTACGGGCCGTTCCACGGCACCTCGACATAGGTGGTCAGGGTGATCGCCGGCAGTTCGCGCTCACGCGACCAAGCGATCAAGCGTTCCAGCAGCGCGCGGCCGATTCCGCGACGCATGTGCTCGGGCCGCACCGAGACCTGCTCCAGATGCGCGTTGCCGTCGACGACTCCGGCGAGCAAATAGCCCACGCTACGGTTCTCGCCATCGACGCCGACCCACGCGCGCCCGCACTCGACGAACTCGCGCAACTCCTCAACCGTCGGCGGCTCGTCCTCGGCGACGAAATCCATGCCCGCCTCGGCGAAGAGGTAACCGGCCGAGCGTTCGACGTCCCGAAGGACGACGAGATCGCTCTCCCAGGCCGCACGTATCCGCCATGCCCCCATCAGTGGCCACCCCCAGCTCTATCGGCCACAAGGATGCCGTCTCGAACAGGTGCACGCACGCACCGAGTGGAGCACGGGAACCTTCCTGCCGCCGCAATGACAGGAAGGTTCCCCAGCTCGTTCACCGCCGGCCGGAGGCGCCGATGCCGGTGAGCGAGCGGACCTCCATCTCGGCTGCGCGCTCCGGATCGTCGCGTTCCCCCAGCAAGGTGCCCACGTAGCCGCACAGGAACGACACCGGGATAGACACCAGGCCGGGGTTGTGCAGCGGGAACCAGGCGAAGTCCACGCCCGGGAAGATCGAGTCCGATGCGCCCGACACCACCGGGGAGAACACCACCAACAACAGGCACGTGCTCAACCCGCCGTAGATCCCCCACAGCGTTCCCCGGGTGTTGAACCGCCGCCAGTACAGCGAGTACAGCAGCGTGGACAGGTTCGCCGAGGCGGCGAAGGCGAACGCCAAGGACACCAGGAACGCCAAGTTCTGCCCGTTGACGAGGATGCCGCCGATGATCGAGGTAGCGCCGACGACCAGCGCCGTCGTTCGCGCGACCCGGACCTCCGAGTCGGGTTCGGCCCTGCCCCGCTTGAACACGTTGGCGTAGACGTCGTGCGCGAACGAAGCCGAGGCGGTCAGGGTCAGCCCGGCCACGACCGCGAGGATCGTGGCGAAGGCGACCGCTGCGACCACGCCGAGCAGCACGGTGCCACCGATCCGGTATGCCAGCAGCGGCGCTGCGGAGTTCTCCCCGCCCGGGGCAGCCAGGATCGCGTCGGTCCCGCTGACCGCGGCAGCGCCGAATCCGATGATCAAGGTGCACAGGTAGAAGACGGCCATCACGCAAGTCGCCCACACCACCGACTTCCGCGCCTGAATCGCGTTGGGCACGGTGTAGAACCGCATCAGCACGTGCGGCAGGCCCGCGACGCCCAGGACCAGCGCCAACGACAGCGACACGAAGTCGAGCCGGGTCATGGCGTCCTTCCCGTACTGGGCGCCGGGCGAGAAGATCTGCTCGCCGAGCGGATTGCGCTCGGCGGCGTGCTGCATCAGCGAGGTCATGCTGTAGCCGAACTTGCCGAGCAGGAAGAGGGTGATCATGGCGACGCAGAGCATCAGCGCGACGGCCTTGATGATCTGCACCCAAGTAGTTCCCTTCATGCCGCCGACGAGCACGTAGAAGATCATCAGCGCCCCGACGCCAGCGATCACCAAAGCTTGACCGCCGGCGCTGTGCACGTTGAGCAGCAGCGCCACCAGACTTCCCGCTCCTGCGATCTGCGCGATCATGTAGATGAACGAGATCATCAAGGTCGAGACCGCTGCGGCCGCGCGCACCGGACGCTGCTGCATCCGGTAGCTGAGCACGTCGCCCATGGTGAACCGCCCCGTGTTGCGAAGGAGCTCGGCGATCAGGAGCAGGTTCACCAGCCAGCCGACGAGAAAGCCGATCGAGTAGAGGAACCCGTCGTAGCCGTGCACGGCGATGGCGCCTGCGATGCCCAGGAACGAGGCGGCTGAGAGGAAGTCGCCCGACAGCGCCACTCCGTTCTGCGCACCGGTGAACCCGGATCCCGCGGCGAAGTAATCGGTGGTCGTGCCCGCGCTGCTGACGCGGTACACGATGAAGAGCGTCACCAGCACGAACACCGCGAAGATGCTGATGTTGAGCACCGGATTGGCGTTGATCATCGCGGCTCCTCCCCCGTGGCACCGACGTAGAGGTCGCGCACTCGCGGGTCGATCTCGCGCTGCGCGTAGCGCAGGTACCAGGCCGTGATCAGCAGCGTGCTGGCGAACTGGCCGAGCCCCATGAGCAAGCCGATGTTGATCGCGCCGAAGACGCGGGTGCCCATGAAGTCAGGGAAGTACGCGGCGAGCACGACGTAGCAGAGGTACCAGGCGATGAAGGCGAGGCTCATGGGGAAGGTGAAGCGGCGCACCGCACCGCGCAGCTCGCCGAACTCGGAGGTCTGAACGATCTGCTGGAAGTTCGGGGCCGGCCGGGTCATGTCGGCGCGCCACGCGGACTTGTCGATCTGTCCGAACGTCGCGTCGTCCTGAGGCGGGGGTTGGGTGGCGTTGCGCATGCGTCCTTCCAAGCGGTCATACAGCTGTACCGGCGCCATATCCGCCGATACCGGAAATCCCCCGACGTTGCGAACAACCGAATCCGGCACACGATCGTCCTTGATCAGGCGATTCGGGTGTTCCGCGACCGCAAGCCTCGCGATGCCAACCAGACGGGCAGTTTAGTCATCGAACTCCGAAAGCTGGACCGGCGCAGCGACACACCACACCTATTGATGAATCTTCCGATCACGTTTCGCATTCACAAGCGCGCAGTAGGCCCGATTGAGCGAGCCCATCAGAGGGCCGCGGCACTTTCACCTTCACCGCGCCGGTGGCCGATCTCCCCAGCTCACCACGCCAGGAGCAGCACGACGGCCCTGGTCATCAAGGGAACCTTCCACGCAGCACCGACCGAATTCGCCCCAGCTCGCACGCGTCTCCCTATCGAGGGACTAAAGCTGCGAGCGAGCCGCGAAGAACGAACACGATCAGTGTCCAAATCGCGCCCTGCCAGGGCAGTTCCAGCGCAAGATGATCTTTAGCGCGACAAAATCCCTGGTCATCCCGGCAACTGCGAGATCGTTGATCTTCCAATCCTGTCGGGTAGTGTTCTGCACGCCGTCGACCGGCGCAAACACGATTCGATGCCGCCGCGATCCCCCCGACATCGCAGGCCGTCGAACGACGCCGCCGTAGGCCGCACCGCCACCCGCGAAAACCCCCGAAACGCAGGCAGCGCCGCCGACCACCAACGACCTGCCGCGCAACCCCCGAACGGGCACGCATGCCCACCACACGAACGCGCAGTTGGCGACAACAGCTTCACCGCGCGGGAAAGGACTGCGTCGTGAGCAGCGGACTCGAAGACCCGCCCGCGAACGCGACCCGGACGTCCATGTGGTCGCACGCCACATCGAAGATCACCAAGTGGCGGAACTGGAAGCTTCCCGTCAAGATCGCCGCGGTCGTGCTCGTCCCGGTGATCTTCGCGATCGTGCTGGGCGTGCTGCAGATCCGCGGCCAGATCACGCAAGCGCACCAGTACGAGCAGATGGACAGCGTCGTCACCGCCGGAAGCGCGGTGCGCGGCGCCGTCACCAAGCTCCAGGACGAGCGCAGCATGGCTGCCGAATACCTGGCGGACGACCCCGCCGTGTCCCAGGACGAGCTGCGCAACCGCTTCGGCGTCTCCGAACAAGCGCTCAACGAAGCGCGGCGACAGCTCAGCGCAACGCTGGAGACCAACGCGGTCCGCTTCGCACGGGAGGAAACCGACCGGCAGTTCAACCAGCTGGCCGTGCTCCGCGCCCAGATCATCGGCGGTCAGACCGACCCCGGGGTCGTCACCAACTACTACACCAAGCTGATCGACGCGATGCTGGCCATGGACCGCACGCTGATCAGCGAGATCTCCTCCTCGCAGCTGGTCTCCACGGCCACCACGGTGCACGAGCTGGCCAAGGTCAACGAGGAGGTCCGGCTTCAGCAGACCCTGGTGCTCACCGGGCTTTCCGAAGGCGAGTTCTCCGAGGACAACCTGACGCGCCTGGCTGCTAGCGAGACCCGGCGCACCGCTGCCGTCCAGGAATTCCGCGCGGCGGCGCACCCGCAGCAGCGCAACAACTACGACCAGCTCTACTCGATTCCCGAGCTGCCCGCTCGGGAAACCACGGTGCAGCTGGCCATCGCCGAACGGGACAACGCCAGCGCCGAGCTGTCGTCGGGCCTCGTGTCGCCGGCGGTGTGGAAGCAGCAGTCCCAGGCCGCCTCGAAGGCCTTGGAAGGCCTGCAGAGCCATCTGGAGAAGCAGCTCCACGACACCGCGTTCACGCTGCAGGACAACGCCAGCAACCTCGCCGGGCTGCAGTCGGTGATCCTGCTCTCGGCGCTGCTGTTGTTCGGCGCGATCGTGGTCGTGATCGCCCGCCACCTGCTCAGCTCCCTGGACGTGCTGCGCCGCAGCGCGCTGGACACCGCCAACCACCAGCTGCCCGATGCGGTCGCCGACATCCGGGCCGGGCGCACACCGGATTCCTCGGTCAAGCAGGTCCCGGTGGACACCACCGACGAGATCGGCGAAGTGGCACGGGCCTTCGACGACGTGCACACCCAGGCGGTCAACCTGGCATCCGAGCAGGCAGAGCTGCGTCGCAGCTACAGCGACTCGTTCGTCAACGTCTCGCGGCGCAGCCAGAGCCTCTTGGAGCGGCAGCTCCGGCTGTTCGAACAGCTCGAGCGCGACGAGGAGGATCCGGACCAGCTGGCCACGCTGTTCCAGCTCGACCACCTGTCGACGCGGATGCGCCGCAACAACGAGAACCTCATGGTTCTCTCCGGCGCAGACCTCGCGCGCCGCTTCAACAAACCGGCCGCACCCGCCGACCTGCTGCGCGCCGCGATCTCGGAGATCGAGCACTACCCGAGGGTCAACGTCCAGCAACTGCCGGAGCCCAAGGTCGTCGGCTACGCCGCGGGCGACCTCGTGCGGCTGCTGGCCGAGCTGCTGGACAACGCGGCGAACTTCTCCGCCCCCAACACCCAGGTCGTGGTCACCGGCGAGCGGGGCCGGGACGCCTCGTTGCGCATCGACATCACCGACGAGGGCATCGGGATGAACGAGACCGAGATCGCCGATGCCAACCACCGGCTGTCCAGCGCCGAGGACCTCAAGCTGTCGACCTCGCGGCGCATGGGCCTGTACGTGGTGGGGCGCCTCGCCCGCAGACACGGCGTGGAGGTGCGGTTGCAGCAGGGACCGGAAGGAGTCGGGACCAAGACCTCGGTCACCCTCGGCGTCGACCTGCTGATCGACGACGTGGCACTGCCGGAACCGCGCACCAACGGTGGTGTGTACCGCCCGGCGCACGACGACGACACGCTGATCCGGCAGTTCGACTGGGAGGCCGCCGAGCAGGACGCGGCAAGCCACAGCCCTTCGCGCAACGGGTTTCACCTCTTCCGGGGCCCCGGCGAAGGCGGACCGCCGCAGACCGACTCCGATGACCTGTTCAACACGCAGGAGATGTCGCTGCAGCTGCCCGATCCACCGGTCGAGGTTCCCGATGCCACCGGGGAGATGATCGACCCGTCGTCGTCGGCGTGGTTCCAGGAGTTGCCGGAGGCCGACGAGCAGCACGCCGAGGGCGAACCCAGCTGGCCGCAGACCACCGCGCAAGACGCCGGCGGGCCGGAGAGCAGGGGAACCTCCCTGCCACCGCAGTCGGAGGACCGATCGGCCGCCCAAGCCGACGCAGCCGGTCTCGCTTCCTGGACGTTCGCCAACGACCAGGAGTGGGAGCGAGCCGAGGAAGTCGCTGCGGCCGAGCCCGCCGACTACACCAACGCAGGTCTGCCGGTGCGGACTCCGCGGGCCAATCTGATCGCCGGAAGCGCAAACGAAACCGCGGGCAACCCGACCAAACCTGCTCGCGACCCCGATCTCGCTCGTGGTCGCCTGGCCAGCTTTCAGGCGGGCGTGCGTCGCGGCAGGCACCGGATGCAGAGCGCGGCAGCGGGCAACGACCCGATCGTTGCACCGGAGCCCCAGGAACCAGAACCCGAGGAACCCGCTGGTGGCGACGCTGCAGAAGCTGGCTCCGAGTTCACGGCCTCGGGGCTGCCCCGCCGGTCTCCGCAGGCGCAGCTGGTTGCGGGGTTGAGCAACGGGTCCGGCTCCGAGGCCAAACCGCCGCGAGACGCGGACGTGATGCGCGGGCGACTCGCCAGCTTCCAACGAGGGGTGCGCGAAGGGAAGCACACGCTCCGCGGCGCGCAGCCCTTCAACGACGAATCCCGGTGACCCCCGAATCAGTGAGGAAGAAAGGAGGCGCCATGAACGCCCAGAATGCTCAACCGAGCCAGTTCGGTTGGCTCGTCACGGAGTTCACCGAGCGAGTTCCCGGTGTGGCGCACGCGGTGGTGGTCTCGGCCGACGGCTTGTTGCTGACCGCCTCGGCGAAACTTCCGACCGACCGCGCCGACCAGCTCGCCGCCGTCGCCTCGGGCCTGCTGAGCCTCACCCAAGGCGCCGCCCGGTGCTTCGAGGCTGGGGCGGTCACCGAGACCGTGGTGGAGATGGACCGCGGCCTGATGCTGCAGATGGCCATCAGCGACGGCTCCTGCTTGACGGTGCTGGCGGCACCGCACTGCGACATGGGCCTGATCGCCTACGAAATGGCCCTTCTCGTCGAGCGCGTCGGTCAGATCCTGACCCCGGAGCTGCGTTCCCAGCTGCAGGGAACCTCTCGCATGATGACTGGGCAGACGGTGTGAGGAAGCTATGAGCACAGGTCCGGACCCCGCTGGGCAGCACCGGCGCCCCGACGATTCCGACAGCGATGGTGTCGCGGAGGTCTTCGCCCGGTTCACCCTGGACAGCGGCCGACGTCGCGGTCGACGCCGGAAACGTGCGCAGGAGGACCCCGGACCGCAGGGCGCACCCCAGCCATCGGAGAAGGAGGCCGGGGCCGGTGCAGGAGAACGGTCGGCGCAGCCCTGGCCGACGCAGGACCCCGGTCCCGTGACCGGGTTCACCCGCACAGCTCCCACCTCCGACCCGCACCCGGTCGCGGTGGAGGCAGACGAGGAGCAAGCCGCCTACATCCGCCCGTACGCGTGGACGGGCGGGCGGACCCGGTCGAACCGCGCGCTCGAGCTGGAAACCCTGGTCTCGGTGAGCGAGATGTGCCGACCTGAGCGGCTGCGACGCACCGAGCACCACACCATCGCCGAGATCTGCAAGCATCCGCGCTCGCTGGCCGAAGTGGGCGCGTTGCTGGCGGTTCCGCTCGGCGTGGCGAAGGTTCTGGTCAGCGACATGGCCGACCTCGGTCTGATCACCGTGCACGAGACCGTCAGCGACAGCAGCAGTTCGTCGCACTTCCTGTTGATGGAGCGGGTTCTGAGTGGACTGCGTCGGCTTTGAGACCCGCGCTCGCGCGGTGTCACCGGGCAACGCACGAGCAGCAGACTCGCAGCCTTATTCGAGGAATGAGTGGGCAGAATTGAAACCTGATACGCAACCTCGCCGGGCCGATGCACCCCACCCACCGGCCGCAACCTCGGCCAAGATCGTCGTCGCGGGTGGGTTCGGCGCGGGGAAGACGACCTTCGTCGGATCGGTGTCGGAGATCGTGCCGCTGACCACCGAGGCGGTGATGACCGAGGCGAGCTCGGGCATCGACGACGTGCGCGCGACCCCCGACAAGACCACCACCACCGTGGCGATGGACTTCGGCCGGTTGTCGCTCGACGAGGACCTGGTCCTGTACTTGTTCGGAACTCCCGGACAGCACCGCTTCTGGTTCATGTGGGATGACCTGGTGCGCGGCGCGATCGGCGCGGTCGTGCTGGTCGACACTCGCCGGCTGGCGGACTGCTTCTCGGCGATCGACTTCTTCGAGGACCGGAAGCTTCCTTACATCGTGGGCCTGAACTGCTTCGACGGCACCTTGCACCACCGCGTGCAGGAGGTCCGGGAGGCCATGGCCATCCCCGACGACGTCCCGATCGTGACCTGCGATGCGCGCAACCGCGAATCCACCAAGCAGTCGCTTATCCGGCTGGTCGAGTACGCGATGCAGTGGTGGATGCAGAACGCCCCCGAGCAGCAGCAGAACAACCTCTCGGCCACGCGCTGAGACCCCCAGTCCGGCGCTGGTCCGTTTTTAGCTCCCCGGCCAGCGTCGACTTGTGGCGGTGAGGTTGGGAACCAATCTCCCCTCCCTCGCAAATTCTGCGAGAAAGGTTCCCAAGCTCACCGCCACACCTGTCGTGCGCCCGACACAACGAGAGCGAAAATGCCGGGCTTGCGCGCGAACATCCGGATAGTGCGGTGCATGACGAACACCATCCTCGCCAAAGCCGCCGCCCTGGAGCTCCCCAAGCGGGTCTATCGCGTCGCCGAACTCGACGAGCACGGCGTCAGCCAGTCGAAGGCCTACCGCTGGGCGCGGGCAGATGGCCCGTGGACGCGGCTGGCTCCCGGCGTTGTGCTGGTCGCCGCCGACGCGCCCACCGTTCGAGATCGCATCGAAGCCGCGCTGCTGCGCGCAGGCCCCGGCGCGATGGTCACCGGGCTGCACGCGGCGAGACTTCACGGGTTGAAATCCCCGCCCGAGGACGCCGAAGTCCACATCCTCATCCCGCACGGCCGCAAGATCCAGAGCTACGCTGGAACCCGGTTCGAGCGCACCACCCGGCTCCCCCGACCTGTGATGGTCGACGGCATCCCGGTCGCTCCACCCGTTCGCGCCGTGATGGACGGCGCACGGAGCTGGCAGACCACAGCGCTGACCAGAGAGCTGCTGCTCGAGGCCATCAGCAAGGAAGGGGTTTGCGAGTTCGACGAGCTCGTCGCCGAAATGGGGGCGGGCAGCCGTCGGGGCACCGCGCTGCCGCGCGCCATCCTGCGCGCCGAGCGCAGCCGCGTCGCGCGTCCGCATCCGGCCCCGGCGCGCCCCGCCGAACGGCCACGTGCCAAATCCCCGCAGGGCAGCACGACCAGATTCCTGCGGCGAGCGCTCCTGAGCAGACTCCTGCCCAGGGCTGCTGTCAGGACGTAGCGGGAGCGGTGTCGGTGACCCCGAACTCGCCGCTGCGCACCGGTTTGCCCGCGATGTCGACCGGTTCGTCGGGTACACGTGCGGCGTTGGGGTACCACTCGCGGGCGACCTGCCAGGATTCGTCAATCAGCGCGCGGGAGTGCGCGAACGAATACGGCGAGAGCCCCACAACAGAAGGCGCGGGCAGCACGTAGAGCTCGCAACGGGAGGCGTTGAGCTGCATGTCCAGGCGTGCAGCTGAAACCATCGCCGCTCCCAGCGCCGAGCCGTTGACAGCACCGACCGAACGCGGCGGGGTTTTCGGCGGTGGCCAGGTCGCGATCGATCCGACGCCGCGCCGCTCGCCTCCGCTGCTGATGTCGAAGGGCTCGGTGCCCCCGCAGGGCAGCACGAACACCCGCTCGGCGCCCTGCTCCACAGCGCGGCTGATCGGCATGAACGCCGCCGGCCCGCCATCGACCAACCAGCGGTCCCCGACCTGGATGGGAGGGAACATCCCGGGGATGGAGCAAGAAACGACCAGCGGCGGTAGCGCTGGCCCGCTCTCGAAGTACACCGCATCGCCGGTGTCGAGATCAGTGGCGGTCACCGTGACCGGGACCTTGGCGTCCTGCAGGCGCCGGAAGGGCAGGTTGTTGAACAGCCAGCGAGCCAAGCCGTGATTGCCCATCACGTGGTTGGACAGACCCAGCTTGCCTGCCAGGACCCTCGTCGGTTGGATCGGGAACACGTCCGAGCGGCGCATGGTCATCCACAGTTCGCGCAGCTTCGCCGCGCCGCGGGAAGTGGGGTCGCCTGCCAGCCAAGCCGCGTTGAGCGAGCCCGCCGAGGTGCCCACGAGCAGATCAGGCTCGACGCCTGCCTCGAACAGCGCCGAGGCCAGCCCGGCCTGAATCGCGCCGAACGTGGAGCCGCCCGGCAAGACCCATGCGGTGCGCATGCCCATGTCCTTTCTGCGCTCGTCTGCAGCAGAAGCCTAGCGGTCAGCAGCGTCTCCGCAGCTCAAGCATCGCCGGGATCACCGCGGCGACGGTTTTTCTTGATCTCGGAGCGGCGCTTCTTGCCCGCCAGCCGACGGCGCTGCGAGCCCTTGGTGGGCTTGGTGGGCCGCCGCTTGGGCGGGGCAGGCGCAACCGCCTTGCTCAGCACCTCGGCGAGGCGTTCCCGCGCGGCCTGCCGGTTGGCCAGTTGGGACCGGAATTCGGATGCCGAAATGGTGATCACACCGTCGACCAGGCGGTGCTGAAGGCGTTCCAGCGCGCGGCGACGCAGCGCCTCTGGAACCGATTCCGCCTCGGCCAGGTCGAACGATAGTTCAACGCGGGAATCGGTCGTGTTGACTCCTTGCCCACCGGGCCCCGACGACCTGGAGAAGCGTTCGAACAGCTCGCCCTGCGGGATGCTCCAGCTCCCGTTGATCGACAAGTCGGTGGTGCTCATGCCCTCAGAATGCAGCACGGCCGACCTTCTGCGAAAAAATTCACCGGCCGACCTGAGCAGGGGAACCTTGCGTGCATCACCAACAGCGAGGTTCCCCTGCCGGTTTCACCGCTTCAGCTGCCCGCCGGGCGCCAGCCGGCGACCCCGCCCGGTACCGGGGCATCGGTGTCGTACGGGGTGCGGGTGAAGATGAACGTGTTCAGGTTCAGGTGCGTGGGCTTGCCATCAGCGCCACGTCCGACCCGCAGGATCTCGCCCGAGTAGTAGCCGTCGAGCCCCGTCCAGGTCCCGTCACCGTTGGGCTTGAACCGCGAGGCCCGTCCGCGCCGTCCGTGCCCGGGCACCAGGTCGAGCAGGCCGTTGCTGAGCAGCTTGAGCACGTACGGGGACGGGCCCCAGTACCACTCGCCGGTCAGCTCGAGCAGCGTCGTGTCGACTTCCGGGTTCGGCTGCCACGGCTTCGGGATCCGCGATTCGAGCTCGCCGAGCGTGTCGAGCAGATCGGTGAGCAGCGCGCCATTGACGCCTGCAGTGGTGTTGGCCATGAAGATCGCACTGGTCGCGTCCTCCGGATCGGTCCAGACCGTTGCCAGGAACCCCGGCATCGAACCGGTGTGACCCGCCAGGCGGCGGTTGTTGTGCCGCGCCAGCTGAAGACCCAAGCCGTAGCCGGCGCGCCATTGCGGCCCGTCGTCGACCGAGCCGGGAACTCTCATCTCGGCGACGGTGTCCGGGTGCAGCACATCGCCGGTGTCACCCCCGACGAACCTGGCCCACCTGGCCATATCGTCGAACGTCGACCACAGCTGCCCCGCAGGCGCCATCGCCCCGGCGTCCTCGGCCGGCTCGGGCAGCAGGACATCCGCCCACGGGTGCACGCCGTAGCCCTGGGCATGCGGGGCCACCGGGCTGAGAGTTGTGCGGGTCATCCCCAGCGGGTCGAGAACCTCCCGCTGCATGACCTCGTGCCAGGCAGCACCGCGGATGCGCGCGACGAGCTCGCCCAGGACACCGAACCCCACGTTCGAGTAGTGGAAACCGTGCCGGGGTGGCGGCCGCAGCGCGGAGTCGTCGATGCTCGACAGCAGTTCTTCCGCGCTGCCTCCCGGAGTTCGCTCCCACCACTCCCCTGCGGGCTCGGCGGTCAGTCCGCTGGATTGCGACAGGAGGGCTCCGATGCTGCGCTGGCCGATCGATGTGCCGGGGACGTAGCGGTCGAGCGGATCAGCCAGGTCGAGCAGACCTTCGTCGCGCAGACGCATCACCAGCACCGCGACGAACGTCTTCGTGATCGACCCGACGCGGTACTGGGTATCGGTCGTGGCAGGGGCACCATCGACCTGTCCCCTGGAATCGACCCAAATCGTCTCCCCGTCGCGCACCAGACCAGCGATGAGCGAGGGAACCCGGTTTTCGCTCTGCTCCACGGCCAGGCGCCGCAGCAGCGCGCGCTGGGTGGAGGGCAGCAGACTCGTCACCATGGCTCCATGGTTTCACGCCTGCGGCGGCCCGCTCGGCTTCCGATCTTCACGGACCCCTGATCGAGAGGTTCCCTTGCTCAACCCTTCCGGCTCAGCCTGTTGACCCCTCTGCTGATACCCGCCCGCGGCGCCTGGGCGAACCGGACCGGGAGCTTCCCGAGCAGCATCAGGATCAAGATCACCAGCGCCAGCACGATCCAGCCGCTCCAGCCGAGCAGGCCGACGTGCACGTTGTCGATCGGATGTCCCGCCGCGGCGAAGATCCCGCCGAGAGCTCCCGCGGAGTTGAGGAAACCGTGCGCGATCGCGGCGGGCCACACGCTCCCGGAGGAAAGCCGGATCCAGCTCAGCAGCGTTCCGACCAGCACGCAGAAGCAGACCATCATGATGAACGCGACCACGACCGGCACGTTCGGGTAGTTGTAGCCGAGGATCAAGATGGGCGCGTGCCAGAGCCCCCAGAGCACGCCGGTGGTCACGAACGCTCCCGGCTGGCCGAGGGGCAGCAGCGCCTTGGCCAGGTAACCGCGCCACCCGAGTTCCTCACCCAGCGCGGGAATCGTTTGCACCCAACCCAGCAGGAAGACCTGACCGAGCTGCGTCAGGACCAGGGGCATGGGCACCCCCTGGGAATCGGGTTGCCCCACCACGTCAGTACCGGACCGCTCGGCGAGACCGGAGAAACCGGTCCAATCCGCGTGGTAGACGCCGAGCATGTGGCCGACCACGAGCGCGAGCATCGCGATCAGGGGCGGGCCGAACCAGGCGAGCAGCGCGTAGTGCCACCACTTCTTGAGGCCGCCGGGATTGGTGAGGCCAGTCGCGCGCAGCGGTTTCGGAGCGGGACTGATCCATTTGTTGACCACCAGAGCCGCCAGCGCTGGCATGAACATCATTCCGGTGAGTGCGTACGGAGCTCCGGACCACGACAGCCCCTCGCCGGTGACGAACAAGGGCACCGACATCAACCAGGCCGGAACAATGGCGATCGCGACGAACCAGGTGGTACCGCGGACATCCACTCGATCTTGCTGGTAACCCACGACTGCATTTTGCCAATGCTTCCTTAAAGGACATTAAGCATCAGGTCGGAAAACAAAGGAACCCTCCGGCCATCGACTGGCTGGAGGGTTCCCTTGCTCACGGCTCAGCGTCCAGGGGGCGGTGGCGAACCGGGAAGCGGAGCGACCGGCAGCCCTTCGTGGATCTTCATCATCGCGTCGAACCACGTCCGCGCCGGCACCTTGCCGCCGTAAATGTTCCCTTCGTCACCGCACAGGTACGGCGGGTTGTCACCACCGGCATCGCAAATGCCTTCCGGCTTGCGCCCGTCGGCGTAGGTCAGCACGGCACCGGCCATCTGCGGGGTCGCACCGAGCAGCGCCGCCGACTGGTGCGCGCTGGTGGTTCCCGTCTTACCGATCATCGGCCGGTTCCAGTGCGCGGCCTTGGCCGCGACCCGCGAGGTTCCCTCGGTGTCGTCCTTGGCCAGCCCCTGCGCGAGCTGGTGCGCCACGTCCGGCCGCAGGGCCTGCTCGCAGCCGGCCTCCTGCAGCGGGATCGGGTTGCCGTCGCGGTCGGTGATCTCCTCGATCGGCGACGGCGGGCAGTAGACGCCGTCGCTCATGATCGTGGCCGCGACGTTGGACAGCTCGAGCACGTTGGTCGGGGTGAACCCGAGGGTGAAACCACCCAGGTTGCGCTGCTTGACCGTGTCAGCGACCGAGGGCCCGTTGGAGCCGTCCGAGTCCAGCTGGCGGCCGAGCATGTTGACCTGACCCATGGCGTGCCGCAGCCCCAGGCGGGAGGCCATGTCCACGACGTTGTTCAGCCCGACCTGCTCCTGCAGCTTCACGAAGGCGGTGTTGGGCGACGTGGCCAGCGCCATCTGCAACGTCCGCGGGCCCGAATCCACGCCTTCGGCGTTTTGCACCGTGTACGGCGAGCAACAGCCGTTCTTGTACACGCGCGAGGTGTAGCTGGCGGGAACGTCGACCGTGTCGTAGATGCTCATGCCCTGCTCGAGCGCGACGGCCGAGGTGAATATCTTGTAGATCGAGCCCGCGCCGAAGGGAACCGTCCTACTGACGATGTCGTAGGCGGTCTGGCCCTTGCTCGCGTCGTTGCCGAAGTCGCGGTTGGCCGCCAGCGCCCGGACCTTGTGCTTGTCCTTGCCCGGTTCCACTACGGCCATCGCGTTGGCGATGCCGTCGGTTTGGGTGGGGACGTACCTCTCGGCGGCCTGCTTGGCGGCGTCGGATGCCGTGCGATCCAGCGAGGTGCGGATCGTGTAGCCGCCGTTCTCGAGCTGATCGGAACTGACGCCGTGGCGGTCGAGGTAGTTCTCGACGTAGGTGCAGAAGAACCCGTCGGTCTCGCTGTCACCGGTGCCGACGCAGCCGTTCGGCGGGCGGCCGAGCGGCGAGAGCACGCCGAGCGGCTCCTTCTTGGCCCGCTCGGCATCCTCCTTGGTGATCCGGATGTCGTTGCGCGGATCGGCCATGAGGTCGATGACCAAGTTGCGCCGCGCCAGGGCATCGGCCGGGTTGGTTTCGGGGTTGAGCGCGCCGGGCTGGTTCACGATCGCCGCCAGCAGGGCGGACTGCGAGATGCTCAGGTTGTCGGGCGTGGTGCCGAAGTAGGTCTGCGCGGCCGCTCCGACCCCGAAGGTCTGATTGCCGAACGGCACCACGTTGAGGTAACCGGTGAGGATCTCCTCCTTGCTCATGGTGCGCTCGAGCTCGACGGCCAGCTTGGCCTCGCGCAGCTTGCGCGCGACCGTCGTCTCCTTGGCCTTCTCGGCCTCCATCGCGTTGCGCGCCGTGACGTGCACCAAGTAGTTCTTCACGTACTGCTGGGTGATCGTCGAGGCACCCTGCGCGGTCTGACCGCTGGCGGCGTTCTTGGCCAGCGCGCGCATCGTCCCGTGCCAGTCAACGCCCTCGTGATGCCAGAACCGCTTGTCCTCGACCGCGGTGATCGCGGCCTTCATGCTGTCGGAGATCTGCCCGGGCTTGGTCTCCACCCGGTACTGGTTGAAGAAGTAGGCGATCGGCTTTCCGTTGCGGTCGGTCACCGTCGACACCAGCGGCATCTCCCGCTTCGCGAGCGAGCTCGACATCCGGTCGATGGCGTCGGAGGACTGGTTGACCACCGCCCCGGTTCCGGTGGCCGCAGGCAGCAAGAGCGCCGCGACCAGCACGCCGGCCAGGACGCACAATCCGAACATTTTCAACAGCACGCCGCTGCGCACGCCAGCCCCTATCACCAAAGTGTCCGCAAGACCCGGCCACCGACGCGGGCCGGGTGAACGCCCACGCCCGGTACACCGGTCCGATCGACCGGAAAAAGCCACCCAATCGGACCAAACGAAGCCGATCTCCGCCTGTTTCGCTTAGTCGTCAGCCACTGCGTTGATATCACATGCCGCCGATGTGACGGCGTACCGCCAAGCCGCGAGAAATCGGAACCAGACACGAAGGAAGATCAACCGACTACACTGCGCGACAGAGAAGTTCCCATGCATCGCACCCGACCGCGGAGGGCACATGACCGGCGACCCGTTCCTCGATTCCCTGGCCACCGCGCTCGGCGGGCAGGCCGCAGCAGCCCTGGGTGCCGCTGGCGCGGCGGCGCTGGGCAAGGTGCGCGACCTGGTGCGTCGCCGGTCCGAGCAGGATCCGCAGACCCAGGCAGCACTCGAGGCGGCCGAACGACCTGACGCGGGTCAGGAGCAGATCTCCGCACTCGCCGAACGCCTCGACCAGGCCTGCGCTGAGGACCCGGAGTTCTCCGACGAGCTGCGCCGCGAGGGTGAACCGGTGCACAGCGAGATCATCGCCAGCAACAACGTGACGAACGTGAACCACGGAACGGTGCAGAACCTGGTGCAGACCCGCGAGATCAACGGCGGGATCACGTTCAACTAACGCTTGTCGGAATCGTTGAGCTCAGCCAGGTACCGGTTGTACTCGGCGAGCTCGGGGTCCTCCTCGGCATCGACCCGCGGCGCGGGAGGCGGAACGAGCGGTCGCTTGCGCCGCGGTGCGGACCGCTCCGCCGATTCCGGCGGTTCGCGCTCGGAGTCTTGGTCCGCATCCGGTTCGAGGGAGCCGTCCTGCTCCTTCCGCTGATCCAGGTCCATGCGGATCACGCGGATCCACAGGAAGATCGTGAAGGCGCCGAACAGCGGCCACTGGAGCGCGTACCCGAGGTTCTGGAAGCTCCCACCTGCATCGTGCGCGCGATCCCACTGCCACACGGCCAGGAAGCCGGTGGCGATCGTGACCACGATGAACAGCAGATGCAAAAGCAGCCAACGTGGGGTCAACAGGCTGCGCAACACGCCGCCGATTCTAGTGCCCCCGCCGCGTCCGCGGTGTCCCGCCCGTTCGCACGGCACCGCCTGCGGGCACCCGCGCGACCGCTTTGTGTGCGCAACACCACAGGGGAGCACTTCTGCCACTCCGGTGACAGGAAGGTTCCCCTGCTCAAAGCCGCACCCGCAGCCCCATCACGAAGCGGCTGGCGAGGATCAACGCTGCCGCGAGCGCGAAGGTGGGCGAGAAGCCGAGCCCGGAGATCAACGCCCCGAAGCCGATCGCACCGAGCCCTTGCCCGCCGTCGAAGGCGATGTTCCACGCGGTGCTCGCCGAGCCCGAATCGACGCGTTCGAGCATCAGCACCAGAGTCGTGTTCTGCACCGCGCCGAACCCGAGGCCGAACAGGGCCGCACCCACCAGCGCCACCGGTCCGGACAGCCACGCCGCCACCGCCAGCAGCGCGAAGCCGACCGCGCCGATGATGATCGAAGGCGCCAGCACGCCGCGCTGCCCGAAGCGATCTCCCAGCCGGCCGGCCGCCCACCTGCCGATCATTCCCGCGCCGCCGAAGGCAAGCAGGGCCAGCGAAGCCAAGGTCGGATCGATGGCCATCGACACGAACGCCGTGAGCCCTCCCGCGGAAGCCGTGACCACGACCATCACGACCCACCACGGGAGCAACGCGACCATCCCGGTCGGGCGCTCCCCGTGCTCCGGGGCACCGACGTGCACTTGCGCGATGCCCAGCACCGACGCGGCGGCGACCACCGGGAGCACCCCTGCGCCCCAGAACAGCGGAGCGAACCCGATGTGCTCGCTCAACCACACGCCCGCCGGGAGCAGGACGACGTTGGGCAGGCCGATCGCCAGGCCGTAGAGGCCTGCGGCACGACCCCGCTGCGCCACCGGAACGAGCTCGGCGACGAGGGCTGATCCCGTGACGGTCAGCAACCCGAACCCGACCCCTCGCAGCGCCGACACCGCGAGCAACATCCACAGCTCCGACGAGAGCGCGTACAAGGGCGTCGGCGCCCCGATCAGCACCGTGCCCGCGGCGAAGAGTCCTCGGACGTCGATGCGCGTGAGCGCCCACGGCATGGCCAGCTGCGTAAGCACCGTGACCAGCATGAACACCGCGTTCGTGGCCCCCGCTGCGGTTTCTCCCGCGCCGCCGGCGACCGCCCACAGCGGCACCACGGGTAACAGCAGCGCGTAGCCGGAGAACCCTCCCACTGTGGCGACCAGCAGAAAGCGCAGCGAGCGACTGCGCAGCGGGGTGGCGGGATCGATGGGTGTGCGCACGAGTTCTTGATATGTGGTGGCGGGCCGGCGTGTCCATTCCGGGTGAGCTCGCCTTGCCGGAGTTGTCCACTCCTGGCCGATTGTGCGGTTGATGTCGATGGTCTTGGCTGGGCTGGTTCCGGAGCTCTTTTCCGCACTCGGCAAGGAGACGTTGCATGTACCGGATACGTGCACTGGCGTTGGCGGGTCTCGTGGCGGGGTCGGCGTTCGTGCCGACGACCGCGTCCGCTCCCCCGACCGCGGCTGCCCCTCCCCCGTGCAGTGAGGAACCGCGATCGAACCCGATCACCGAGTTCACCAGCCACGAGGAAATGCTGTTCGAGCTCGATCGCATCGAGCAGGTCAGCGAGGGGAAGGTGAGCGTCGAATCGGTGGGTCAGTCCAACCAGGGCCGCGACATCCCGCTGGCACGCGTCGGCACAGGACCCAAGGTCGTGTTCATCACCGCCGAAATCCACGGCAACGAGAAGACCGGGCCGGACGCGGTGCTGGACATGCTCAACTACCTGGGGACTTCGCCCTCGCCTGCAGCGCAGCGAGTCCGCGATCAGCTCACCGTGGCGGCACTGCCGAAGATCAACCCGGATGGCGCCTCGCTCGACCGGCGCGGAAATGACATGCGCTGGGAGGAAGCCCAGGCCCGGTTCCCGCAGCTGGCGGCCGCCGAGCCGCCGTGGAACTACATGACCGGCCAGCGGCAGGGCGACGACTACTCGCAGCGTCCGGGCTTCGACGTCAACCGCGACTACAACCCGAACCTGGACTACCGGCCGCGTCCCAACGACTTCCCGGGCAGCAGCGACCGCCCAGGCTGGTTCATCACCCCGGAGACCCAAACCGTGCGGGACGTCTACCGCGGGTTGCAGGCCGAGTTCGGCAACGTCGACACCTACATCGACCTGCACCACCAGGGCGCCTGCTACACGGTCCCCGATACCGACAGGTTCGTGACCATGAGCCTGTCCGGGAAGTTCGTCGCCGACCCGTCGAGCCCCGAGGGCTCGCAGTTCGCCGACCACGCCGACACCTATCGGCCGGAGTACTCCAAGCAGCTCAACGTCGCCGCGTACAACGCGTTGCAGGAAGCCTCGGAGCGCAATCCCGCGTTCGGCGACATCACGCTGTACCCGCAGGACATCAACCTG
The DNA here is from genome assembly GCF_042665275.1 of Saccharopolyspora griseoalba. NCBI lineage: Bacteria > Bacillati > Actinomycetota > Actinomycetes > Pseudonocardiales > Pseudonocardiaceae > Saccharopolyspora > Saccharopolyspora griseoalba. The sequence goes on from NZ_JBHTCJ010000002.1 coordinate 452,018, forward strand.
CCGGGCACGGGCTTGGGAACCTTTCAGCTAAACGGCAGCGGCGCGGTGCTGTTCGAGGTTCGCGGCCAGACCCAAACGCTCGGCGAGCAGGACCGGGAACTGTTGACCGAAACCGTCTACATCGGTCTCGACGGGATCCTCTCCGGCCTGGCCGCAGGTGAGATCGAGAACCTCGATCCGGCCGCCTACGACCAGATCCCGCCGACCGACCGAGGCGATCGGACCCTGAGCAAGCTCGACGTCATCGAGAACTAGCAGCAGTCGGGCCCGGGGCGTCTAGGAGAAAGGTTCCCTTGCTCACCCAGCCCCGGGCGGATCAGCGCGCGCGAAGGGCCACTCCGCGGCCAAACGCGGAGTGGCCCTTCGCTGCACTGGGGTCAGTCGCCGAGTTCTTCCAGCGCCGCCTGCGCGGCTTCCAGCTCGGCGCGCAACGCCTCCACCCGGGCGCGGTGCTGTTCGCGCGCTGCTTCGATGACCGGTTCCACCGCCGCGGACACGTCCTCGTGCAGCATACGAGCTGCCTGCTGCACGGCGTTGACCGAGACCTGCGTCGGCTTGACCACGCGCTTCTTCGGCGTGCTGACCTCGACGGTCCACTGCCCGTCCGGGTCAGCGGTCAAGGTCACCGTGGCGCCGCCGGTCGCGGGCTTGGACTGCCGCTGCTTGGAGCGCGCGGAGCTCGCCTGATTCGACGGACGCGGCTTGTCCGCGGCCTTGGCGGCCCCGGGCTGGGCAGGTTCGTCCGCGGGTTTCGCGGTGGCCTCGGTGCGCGGCTTGGCCGCCGGCACCGAAGCCGCCCTGGAGCCGGGCTTGCCGGCCTCGGCGGCCGGCTTTTCGGTCCGCCCCCTGGAGTTCTTCGCCGGCGCCGGCTCGGGCGCCGGTTTCTTGCGCGGCGGCTTGACCCTGGTCAGCTCCGCTGTCGAGAAGGACAGCACGTCCTTCGAACTGGCCGGGCGGACCTGGATGAAGTCGCCTTCGGCCGGTTCGTTGAGCGCGATCACCTTGCCGGAGCGGCCTTCGGTGACCCCGACAGCCGAACTGGTGAACCACACGACGGGGGAGGTCCCCTCGTTCAACTCCTCGCGAATTGCGCGCAGGTCGTCCGACGACAGCGGAGACATCGCCGCCCCTAGCTCGGGTGCGCCCCAACAACGGGACTGCTCGACAGTGACCGGGCCACTATATCGAACGCCCGTGCGAAGCCACAACGGGGCTCGCGACGCTCAACCCCTCAGCGCGCGACGACTTCGTACTCCGCGAGGTCGACCTTCTTGGTGCGCATCCAGTACTTCCAGGTGAAGCCCGGCCACAGCGTGCGGTTCACGCCGTTCTCGTCGAGGTACCAGCTCTGGCACCCGCCCGCGGACCAGACCTCGCCCTCGAGCGAGGAGTGCATCTGCTCGAGGAACTCGTCCTGCGCGGACTTGCGGACGTCGACCTGGCCGACCTTGCCCTTGACGATCGGCTTGAGGCAGTCCATCACGTAGTTGATCTGCGATTCGATCATGAACACCACGGAGTTGTGCCCGAGTCCGGTGTTCGGGCCGAGCAGGAAGAACAGGTTCGGGTAGCCGGAGACGGTGATGCCCAGGTGGGCGTACATGCCGTCGCGCCAGTCGTCCTGGAGCTTGCGGCCGTCGCGGCCGATGATCGACAGGTGGCTGTAGGCGTCGGTGACGTGGAAGCCGGTGCCGTAGATGATCGCGTCGACCTCGTGCTCCCGGCCGTCTCCGGTGACCACCGAGCCCTCCTTCACCTCGGCCACGCCGCTGGTGGTGACATCGACGTTGGAGCGGTTCAGCGCCGGGTAGTAGTCGTTGGAGAGCAGGATGCGCTTGCAACCCATCGCGTAGTTCGGCGTGACCGCCTCGCGCAGCTCGGGGTCCTTGATGGCCTTGCGGATGTAGCGCTTGGACATCTGCTCGGCGAGCTTGCCGAAGCGCTTGTTGAACACGGCGAGGTACCTGGCCTCCAGGACCCAGTAGAGCGCCGCCCGCGCAGCGCGCTGGACCAGCGGGGCTCGCCGGAAGACCTTCTTCAGGCCCTCCGGGATCGCGCGGTCGGGCTTGGGCTGGATCCACGGCGGCGTGCGCTGGAACAGGTGCAACTGCTCGGCCTGCTCGGCGACCTTGGGCACGAACTGGATGGCGCTGGCGCCGGTGCCGACCACGGCGACCCGCTTGCCGCGCAAGTCGTAGTCGTGGTTCCACTCCGCGGAGTGGAAGATCTCGCCCTGGAACCGCTCCACGCCGGAGAGCTGCGGGTACATCGGCAGGTGCAGGGCACCCACGCCCGAGACCAGCGCCCGGCCGACGTACTCGGTCCCGTCACCGGTGGCCGCGGTCCAGAGCTTGGCCTGCTCGTCGTACTCAGCGCCGGTGAACTCCACGCCGTAGTGGATGTGCTCGCGCACCCCGTACTTGTCGGCGCAGTGCTGCAGGTATTCGTTGATCTCCCCCTGCTCGGCGAACATCCGCGACCAGTTCGGGTTCTGCTCGAAGGAGAACGAGTACATCAGCGAGGGCACATCGCAGGCGCAGCCCGGGTAGGTGTTGTCCCGCCAGGTGCCTCCCAGGTCCGAGGACTTCTCCAGCACGATGAAGTCATCGATGCCGGCCTGCTTGAGCCTGATCGCCATGCCGAGCCCGGAGAACCCCGTCCCGACAATGACCACCGAGGTCTCGTATCGACGCTGGTCAGGCGACTGCCGTTGCACCATCAGGCCCCTCCTCGGACACCGGCACAGCTAGCTACTGCCAAGTAGGCTACTACGGGTAGGTTACTTCCGGTAGGGTCGAGTTCGTGAGCAGCGCGCAAGCACCGGACCAGCCCCGCAAGCGGATGCCCCGCGCCGAGCGGGAGAAGCAGATCCTCGGCGTGGCCGAACGCGTGTTCGCCAACGCGGGCTACCAGTCCACCTCGATGGACGAGATCGCCGCGGAAGTGGGGCTGTCCAAGCCGATGCTCTACGAGTACTTCGGCTCCAAGGAAGGCTTGCTGCTGGCCTGCCTGCAGCGCTGCAAGCGCGAGCTGCTCGAAGCCACCAGCCACGCGGCGGCTGCGGCCGAGGGCCCCGAGCAGCTGCTCTACGACTGCCTGCTGGCGTTCTTCCGGTTCAGCGACGACCACGGCCAGGCGTGGGCGCTCCTGCGAAACGAGTTCTCCCTCCCGGACGCCTCGGTGAACACCGAGCTGGAATCCATCCGCATCCAGCAGCGGGACTTCACCGCGGGCCTGCTGGGCAACATCCGCTCCGATCTCGACGACGAACAGCTCGAAGCCTTCGCCGAATCGATCATCGGCGCCTGCGAGCGCCTGGCGCTGTGGCGGGAGCAGCGCCCGGAGGTCACCGCCGAGAAGGCCACCGAACACCTGATGTCGCTCATGGCCCCGAGCCTGGCCGCGGGGCTCTAGCGCCGACACCGAGCAAGGGAACCTTCCTGCCGCCTCCCACCTCGGCGGGCGAGCATGGGAACCTATTGCGCACGAGCCGCGCGAGCATGGGCCCGTTTCACTCGTTCGTGCTGCATCTGATGCGGCGGGGTCAAGATCGTGTTTATGGCCTCCGATACGGAGTCAGCCGTGCCAACACTTCTGACTCGAGGAGAACGAATCTTGCGCTCCTGGACCACGCGCACCGCCAAGGTGGCCATCATGGCCGCGGGCTTCGCCACCGCTGGTGCCGGCGCCGCGAACGCCGCCGGCACCAGCGACATCCAAAAGCCGGACCTCTCGGCGGTTCCGGACACGATCAACGCCGAGGCTCCGGCCAATGCCTGCCAGATGCAGGAAGGGCCGGCGTTCAGCCCGACCAAGGCACCCTGCGTGGACGCGCAGCTGGGCGCCAACTCGCCCAACGTCATCAAGCAGGTCGGGGCGGACATCACCAAGACCGCCCATGGGGCCGCCGGCGAGCTGCAGGACGGACGTCAGCTGCTCGCCCCCGGCAAGCCGAACCGCGTGCTCGGCCACGTGTTCGCCGAGACCACGCGCGTTTCGAACATGACCAAGACCCGCCCGACCGTGAGCGGCTCGGTCCAGCCCGAGCACGTGGGCGTGGTGCACGAGCACACCGACTCGGCGTCCCTGCTGGACTTCAAGGTCGGCCCGCGCCAGCCCAGCCACGAGGGCTTCTCCGCAGCGGACACCGCCGTGGAGGCGACCGCCGCGCAGGGCTACGAGAACGACCCGATCGCCGACCCGGCGGGCCTTCTCATGCCCACCCTGAAGAACAACCCGCTGCAGACCTCCGGCGAGCCGGTGACGCTGGCGCAGCCGAGCGACGTGCTGCCGGCCACGGCCAACGCGCCGGTGCTGAACAAGGTCGACAAGACGGTTGGTGGCGTCGCCGACGCCCCGATCCAGCAGGTGGGGCAGGGCCTGACCCGCTGACGCGGCGGGAATTCGTTGTTCCCGCAAGGGAAACCGACTGTCCCCTATGGACAAAACGGACTTCGGATCACCCCATGGTGGGAACTTGGCCGGAAACGGCGGTTTGAGTTCGACTCGCCAGCTGGCCGTATCGCAGACTCTGCCGCGCGAGCAACGTGAATGCCTGGCGCATTTACCTTGCACCGCAATGGGATTCACGGCCTTCGTGAAGAAACGCCATCATAAGGAGAACCACAGTGCGTACCGCTGCACGTATCGCCGGCGCGGCCGGCGTCGCCACCGCCATGCTCGCCCTGGCCGGCCCGGCGTTCGCCGACAGCGCGGACAACGAGGGCGTCAACGCCGGTAACGACAACAACATCAGCGCCGTCCCGGTGCAGCTGTGCGGCAACAACGCCGCCGTGCTGGGCGCCGTGGTGCCGATCCTGTCGCCGCAGACCCCGTCCTGCGTCAACGCGCCGGTGGTCGACCACCCGCAGGGCTGAAAGCTCAGTTGACGAAGAAGCGCCGGGCCCGCGAAGGACCCGGCGCTTTTTCTGCGCCCTGCCTCAGGCAGCGGCGGTCGCGTCGACCACGCCCGAATCGGGCTCACCGATGTCGAACGGAGCGCCCTTCTCAGCGCGCTGCACCAGCGATTGCGGTTGCCGGAACCGCTCGCCGTAGCGCTCGGCGAGCTGCTCGGCGCGAGCGACGAACCCGGCCAGACCGCCCGGGTAACCGTTCATGTACTGCACCACACCACCGGTCCACGGCGGGAAGCCGATGCCCATGATGGAGCCGATGTTGGCGTCGGGCACCGATCGCAGCACATCCTCGTCGAGGCACTTGACCGTTTCGATGGCCTCCACGAACAGCATCCGCTCCTGGAGGTCGGCGAGGTCGATCTGGGCCTGGTCGACCTCGGCAGCGCCGAAGCGCTCCACCAGACCCGGCCACAACCGCGTGCGGTTGCCGTCGGCGTACTCGTAGAAACCGGCCCCGCTGGAACGACCCTTGCGGTCGAACTCGTCGACCATGCGGTCCAGGACCTTCTCGGCCGGGTGCGGAGTCCAGGTGCCGCCTTCCGCCTCGATCGCGCGCTTGGACTCGTCGCGAATCTTGCGCGGCAACGTCAGCGTCAGCTCGTCGAAGAGCTGGAGCACAGGAGCGGGGAACCCGGCCTGGGAAGCGGCCTGCTCGATGCTGGCCGGGTGCACGCCCTCGGCCAGCATCGCCACGCCCTCGTTGAGGAAGGTGCCGATGACGCGGCTGGTGAAGAATCCGCGGCTGTCATTGACCACGATCGGCGTCTTCTTGATCTGCTGGACCACGTCGAACGCGCGGGCCAGCGCGCGCTCGCTGGTCTCCTTGCCGCAGATGATCTCCACCAGCGGCATCTTGTCGACCGGGGAGAAGAAGTGCAGGCCGATGAAGTCCTCGCGGCGCCGCACGCCCTCGGCCAGCCCGGTGATCGGCAGCGTCGAGGTGTTCGAGCAGATCAGCGCGTCGTCGTCGATGACGTCCTCGATCTCGGCGTACACCTGATGCTTGATCTTGGTGTCTTCGAAGACGGCCTCGATCACCAGATCCGCGCCCGCGAGCGGGTCGACCTGGTCGGTGGGCGTGATGCGGGCCAGCAGCTCGTCGGCCTGCTCCTGCGTGGAACGCCCCTTCGCGACGGCCTTCTCCACCAGCTTGGCGGAGTAGTCCTTGCCCTTCTCGGCGTTGGCCAGGGAGACGTCCTTGATCACGACCTCCATCCCGGCCCTCGCGCAGACGTAGGCGATGCCGGCACCCATCATGCCGCCACCGAGGACCGCCACCTTGCGGGCGCGGTACTGCGGGACGTCGTCGGGACGACTCCCTCCGGAGTTGATGTGCTGCAGGTCGAAGAAGAACGCCTTGCTCATGTTCTTCGAGGTCTGCCCGCACAGCAGTTCCAGGAAGTAGCGTCCCTCGATCTCCAGCGCGGTGTCGACGTCGACCTGGCTGCCCTCGACGGCCGCGGCCATGATGTTGCGCGGAGCCGGCATGGGGGCTCCCTTGATCTGCTTGCGCAGGTTCGAGGGGAACGCGGGCAGGTTCGCGGCGAACTTGGGGTTCGACGGGGTTCCCCCGGGGATCTTGTGGCCCGCGGTGTCCCACGGCTGGGCGGCCTCCGGGTTGACCTTGATCCACTCCTTGGCCTTGGAGATCAGCTCGCCCTCGGTCTCGACGATCTCGTCGATGAGCCCGGTCTTGAGCGCCTTCTCCGGGCGCAGCTGCTGGCCCTGCAGCAGCACGCCCATCAGCGCCTCGGCGATGCCGAGCAGCCGCACGCTGCGCACGACACCGCCTGCGCCGGGCAGCAGCCCGAGCTGGACCTCGGGGAACCCGAAACGGGCCTTGGGGTTGTTCAGCGCGATGCGGTGGTGGCACGCCAGGGCGATTTCCAGGCCACCGCCGAGCGCGGTGCCGTTGAGCGCGGCGACAACGGGCTTGCCGAGGGTTTCCAGCCGACGCAGCTGCTTCTTGACGTTGCCGGTGGTCTCGGCGACCGCGTCGGCGTCGTCGGGACGCGCCCGGATGAGTTCGCGCAGGTCGCCGCCCGCGAAGAAGGTGCTCTTCGCGGAGGTGATGATCACGCCCGTGATGTTGTCGCGCTCGTCCTCCAGGCGCTGCACGGTCTCGTCCATGCTGCGCTGGTAGCGCGCGTTCATGGTGTTGGCCTGCTGCTGCGGGTCGTCCAGGGTCAGCACGACGATGCCGTCGGCGTCGGACTCCCAGCGGATGGTGTTCTGCTCGCTCATGTCAGATGTGTCCTTCAGCCGATCCGTTCGACGATGGTCGCGATACCCATGCCTCCGCCGACGCACAGGGTTGCCAGGCCGTAGCGCTGGTTGCGGCGTTCGAGCTCATCGATGACGGTGCCCAGGATCATCGCGCCGGTGGCACCCAGCGGGTGGCCCATGGCGATGGCACCGCCGTTGACGTTGACCTTGTCGTGGCTGAGGCCGAATTCCTTCATGAACTTCAGCGGGACGGCCGCGAAGGCCTCGTTGATCTCGACGAGGTCGACCTGGTCGATGCTCATGTCGGCCTTGTCCAGCGCCTTGCGCACCGCCGGGCCGGGGCCGGTCAGCATGATCGTCGGGTCGGCGCCCGACAACGCGGCGGAAACGACCCGCGCACGAGGCTTGAGCCCGGTGCGGTCGCCGAGCGCCTCGCTGCCGATCAGCGCGAGCGCGGCACCGTCGACGATGCCCGAGGAGTTGCCCGGGGTGTGCACGTGGTCGATCTGCTCGACCCAGTGGTACTTCTGCAGCGCGACCGCGTCGAAACCGCCCATCTCGCCCATGTCGGCGAACGACGGCTTGAGACCGCCGAGGCTCTCCGCGGTGGTGCCGACGCGGATGTGCTCGTCGCGGTCGAGCACCACGGAACCGTTGCGGTCGCGTACCGGGATCACCGAGTTGGCGAAGCGCCCATCGGCCCACGCCTTGGCGGCGCGGGTTTGCGACTCGGCGGCGAAGGCATCCACGGTCGCGCGGTCGAAGCCCTCGATCGTGGCGATGAGATCGGCACCGATGCCCTGCGGCACGAACGATGTCTCGTAGTTGGTCTCGGGGTCCATCGCCCAGGCACCGCCGTCGGTGCCCATCGGCACGCGCGACATCGATTCGACGCCGCCGGCGAGCACGGCGTCCTCCCAGCCCGAGCGAACCTTCTGCGAGGCGGTGTTGACCGCCTCCAAGCCGGAAGCGCAGAAGCGGTTGAGCTGCACGCCGCTGACGGTGTCGGGCAGGCCCGCCGCCAGCGCTGCGGTCTTGGCGATGTCGCCGCCCTGATCGGAAACGGGCGTGACGACGCCGAGCACTACGTCGTCGATGAGCGCCGGATCGAGCTGCGGGTGGCGCCGCTTCAATTCTTCGATCAGGCCTACGACCAGGGAGATCGGCTTCACCCCGTGCAGCGACCCGGATTTCTTCCCGCGACCCCGCGGTGTGCGGATCGCGTCGTAGACGAACGCCTCGGACATTGGTGGCGTGCCTCCTCGTTGCGGCAGGTACTCCACTCAGAGTGTGACACCGATGCTGTCACAGTCAATGACTGTTGCGGTACGGACGCGTGCACCGGCGGCAGCCAGGAGGGGAACCTCGCTGTCACACCCGCCGACCTGGACCGCTCGGGAGAAAGGTTCCCTTGCTCGCGCCAACCGACAGCAGAAGGCGGGGCCGCAGCGCGACCCCGCCTTCGTCTCACCGACAGCTCAGCGCAGCAGGGTGCCCACGTCGAGACCGCGGATGGACGCGTCGAGCACCTGCACCGTGTGCGCCATGGACATCTGCTCGCCGCGCCGCTCCAGGGCGGTGCGGATCTGCATGGAGCAACCGGGGTTGGCGGTCACCAGCAGCTGCGCGCCGGTGGCCAGCACGTTCTCGGCCTTGCGGTCCCCGAGCTCTCGCGCGGGCTCGGGCTGCAGGAGGTTGTAGACGCCCGCCGAGCCGCAGCACAGTTCAGGCCTGTTGATCTCGCTGAGCTTCAGTCCCGGAATCCCGCGCAGCAGATCTCGGGGCTGGCTGCGGATGCCCTGGCCATGGGCCAGGTGGCAGGCGTCGTGATAGGCGATGCTCACCGGCAGCGGGTGCCGCTCGGCGACCGGGGAGAGCTCGACGAGCACCTCCGAGATGTCGCGCACGCGCTCGGAGAACTTCTCGGCCTTGGCCTTGTACGCGGGGTCGTGCTGCAGCAGCCGGGGGTACTCCTTGAGCGTGGAGCCGCAGCCCGCGGAGTTGATCACGACGTAGTCCACCTCGGACTTCTCGAAGGTGTCGAGGAGCTCGCGGGCGAACCCGATGGCCTCCTCCTCGCGACCCGAGTGTTCGCTGAGCGCACCGCAGCAACCCTGCCCCGGCGGGATCACCACGTCGCAGCCCTCGGCGGACAGGATCCGAGCGGTGGCGGCGTTGACGTCCGGGAAGAACGCCGATTGGACGCACCCGGTGATCAGACCGACGGTGGCCCGCTTCTCCCCGCGCGCCGGCACGCGGGAAGGGAGCCTTTCCCCGCGCGAGATCGGCGGCGCCAGGGACTCCATGACCTGCAGGCCCTCCGGCAGCTTGGACAGCAACCCGCTGCGCTTGAGCAACCGCCCCAGCCGAGACTTCTGGTAGAGGGCCAGCGGCCCGCGCATCGCCCGCAGCCGCTTGGGATACGGGAAGAGCGTGAAGATGGCGGTGCGCAGCAACTTCTCCCAACGCCCGCGCTCGTGGTTGCGCTCGACCTGGGCGCGAGTTTCGGAGATCAACGTCCCGTACTGCACGCCCGAGGGGCAAGCGGTCACGCACGCCATGCACCCGAGGCAGGCGTCGAAGTGCTCGACCACGTTGTCGGTGAGCGGTTCGCCTTCCAACCCTTCCTTCATCAGGTAGATGCGCCCGCGCGGGGAGTCCATCTCCTCGCCCCACAGCTCGTAGGTGGGGCAACTGGGCAAGCAGAACCCGCAGTGGACGCAGTCGTCGATGAGGTCGCGCTGCGGCGGGTTGAACGCGTCGAAGGCGCCGTGCCGGGCCGGGGTCTCGGTCATCAGATTCCTCCCACGAACCGGCCGGGGGCCAGCCGGTGTTGCGGATCGAACTGGTCCTTGCTGCGACGCATGAGGGTCTGCACACCCGGGGCAACCGGCCCCCACGGGTCAACGAGGTCGAGGACGGCGCGCGGCGCGCATTCCACGACCGCGTATTCGGAGCGATCGCGCAGCTTCCCCACGAACTCCGCGATCGCGGTGGCCTCGGCGGCAGCCGGCAACCCCAGGTGCAGCGCTCCCAGCCCGACCGCGCCGCGCACCAGGACCGGCAGGTCACCGGCGCACTCGGCGATCGACTCGAGCAAGCCGCGCATCGCGGCCGGTTCAGCGCCCACCCGCAGCCCGGTTCCGGCGGGCTCGAAGGCCTGCTGCCCCCACCACGAGGGGGGCTTTTCGCTCACCTCGGCGTCGTCGCCCACGGTCGCGGCCAGTTCCAGCGCACGTGCCTGGGTGACAGAAGGGCGTCCCTCCAGTTGCGCGCACACCGTCAGGGAGCCATCGGACCGAGGCCGATCGATCTCGATGGCGGTGGGCATGGCCTGCGAGGTGCGAATGATGTCCGCGGCCGCGACCGCTTCGGCGGGGGTCGGGCTGGTGACCGAGATCCACCGGTGCTCGGCGGCGACCGGGTGCAGTCGGAACACGGCCTCGGTGATCACGCCGAGAGTGCCGAACGATCCGGTGTACATCTTGCCGAGGTCGTAGCCGGCGACGTTCTTGACGACCTTGCCTCCAGCGGTGGTCACGGTTCCGTCGGCGAGAACCACGGTGATGCCGATCAGTAGGTCGCGAACCCCGCCGAACAGGTGCCTGCCCGGCCCGGAGGTCGCGGTGGCGACGACGCCGCCCACCGTCGCGGTCGGCAGCGGCTGGTCGATGGCCAGCTGCTGGCCGCCTTGGCCGACCACGGCGTTGATGTCGGCGATCGGCGTTCCCGCGAGCGCCCGGACGACGAGGTCGCCGGCGGCGTGTTCGATGACCTGGTTGGCCGGCGAGAGGTCCAGCAGCAGATCGACTTCCTGCGGCGGAGCGCCCCAATCGAGCTTGCTGCCCGATCCCTTGGGCACGACGCGCAGCTCGTGCTCGTAGGCGATCTTCATCGCGGTGGCGGTCTGCGCGGTGTCCTCGACCGAGGCAACCCATTGCGGGCGCACGCCGGCGATCTCGTCGGCCTCTGCGGCCGGGCGAACCCGGTCGGCGCCCAACGCGGCCACCAGTGCGTCGCGCGCGGCGTCTGTGGTCTTCGTCGGCATCAGAACTGCTCCGCCAATCCCGCTTCGGTCAGTGGATGCACGCCCTTGCGGCGGCCGGGCACTTCCCCGCACAGCCGCGGCGTCGGGAACACCTTGCCGGGATTGCAGATCCCGACCGGGTCGAACGCGCAACGCACGCGTTGCATGGTGTCGAGGTCGTCGGCGGTGAACATCCGGCCCATGTACTTGACCTTGTCGGCGCCGACGCCGTGCTCACCGGTGATGGAACCGCCGTGCTCGATGCACAGGTCCAGGATCGCCCCGGAGACCTCTTCGGCTCGTTCGCCCGCACCGGGCTCGGCGTCGTCGAACAGCACCAGCGGGTGGAGGTTGCCGTCGCCGGCGTGGAAGACGTTGGCCACCCGCACTCCGCTCTCGGCCGACAGGCGAGCGATGCGTCCGAGGACCTCGGGCAGTGCGGTGCGGGGGATGACACCGTCCTGGACGATGTAGTCGGGACTGATGCGACCGACCGCGGCGAAGGCCGATTTGCGACCTTTCCAGATCATGGCGCGCTCGTTGTCGTCGGCGGCCACCCGGATCTCGAAGGCACCGTGCGCGCGGCAGTGGCGTTCCACCTCGGCGAAGGTGTGCTCGACCTCGGCGGAAGGACCGTCGAGCTCGACGACCAGCACTGCTCCCGCGCCCTCCGGGTAGCCGCACTGCACCGCCTGTTCCGCGGCCTCGATGGACAGCGCGTCCATCATCTCGATCGCCGCGGGCGTGACGCCGTCGGCGATGATCGCCGACACCGCTCCGCCCGCCTCGTCGGTGGAGGGAAAGCCGGCCAGCAGGGTCTGGACGGATTCGGGCTTGCGCAACAACCGCACGGTGATCTTGGTGACCACGCCCAGGGTTCCCTCGCTGCCGATGAAGGTCCCCAACAGGTCGTATCCGGGGGCCTCGCGCGCCGAGGAACCGAGCTCGATGAGATCGCCGTCCGGGGTGACGACCTCCAGGGCGAGGATGTGGTTGGTGGTGAAGCCGTACTTCAGGCAGTGCGCACCGCCGGAGTTCTCCGCCACGTTGCCGCCGACCGAGCAGACCTGCTGGCTCGAGGGATCCGGCGCGAAGTAGTAGCCCTGCGGCGCGGCGGCCTTGGTCACGTCCAGGTTGATCACGCCGGGCTCGACCACGGCCCGCTCGTTGGCCGCGTCGATCTCGAGGATGCGGCGCATCTTCGAGGTCACCACCAGCACCCCGGAGGAGTGCGGCAACGCCCCGCCGGAAAGCCCGGTGCCCGCCCCGCGCGCCACGAAGGGAACACCGTGCCTGGCGCAGGTCTTGACCACCTGCTGAACCTGCTCGGCCGTTTCGGGCAGCACCACCACGGCGGGCACGACCCGATGACTGGCCAGGCCGTCGCACTCGTAGGTCCGCAAACGCTGGGGATCGGTGATGACAGCGCCATCCGGCAGCGCCGCCCGGAACTCGCGCACCGCTGCATCGGGCAGGGTCCGCGAATCGGGTTCGAGACTCGTCGACGGCATCGTCAGCCTCCCGAAAGAACTTCCACTTCGCGAAAAAGCAGTTCCACTAGCGGAAACCCTAGGTTGTTTACAACATAGATACAAGAGTTCGACAAGAAGAGCCTGCTCGTCTCAATTGTGACCCTGCGGATGCGCGGAGACGACCGCCGAAGACTTACCAGGGAATACTTCTTCCCGCTCGACAGGAAGGTTCCCTTCCACGACCACGGGTTCGTGCGAGGAAGGTTCCCCTCCTGCTCTACCGCTCGGGCAGCTTCGTCAACGACGGGTAGGCCTGCGGGCCCAGCCGCTGCACCGCACGCGGCACGTGACCGCTGGGCCACCGATACCGGATCCGATCCGGGACAGCCCGGCCCGCGGCGCGGAAGCCGCGCAGCCCCGCTCTCGCGACCGACCGCGGCAGGCCGCGTCGCCCGTGCAACGCCTTGGCCCAGTCCGGAAGCTGCGCGTACGCCAACCGCCCCAGCGGCTGGTAGCCGAGATTGACCGGCCGCAGGTACCAGCGGTTGAAGGGATGGTGCAGGAACCGCACCACCAGCTCGGAGTCGTCGGTGCGCGCCAGCTCGGGGCGAACGCGCTGGAAGTACTCGTTCATCTCCGCCCGCGACCCGGGAACCCGCTCGGGGTCGAGACCGACCAACGCAGCGGAGCGCCGCTGCTCGTCGAGGTAGCGGTCGTGGGCGTCGTCGGTTAGCGGGAAGCCCGCGGCCCGCACCACCGCGGAGAAGGACGCGACTTCCGCGCAGTGCACCCACAGCAGCAGGTCCGGGTCGTCCAGGTGGATCGGCTCTCCTGTGCGCGGGTCGGTCGCGCTCAACGTGCGATGCACCTTGCGGACCCGCGCAGCCGCCGATTCGGCTTCCTCCGTGGTGCCGTAGGTGCTCACGCCCACGAACCTGCCCGTGCGGAGCAACCTGCCCACCGGGTCCTGCTGGAAGCGCGAGTTCTGCACGACCGCGGCCACCGCACGCGGATGCAGCGATTGCAGGAACAGGCTGGTGATCCCGGCGGCCCACATGGTCGGATCGGCGTGCAGGTGCCACGTGACCGTGTTCGGCCCGAACAGGCCCGGGTCAGCCATGGTGCTCAGCCCCCTGCGACCAGGATCGGGATCAGCTGTTCCTCGGCAGTGAGCGAGCCGTGGTGGCCGCGCATCGCCGACTCCCCCGGCTCGGCGAGCGAGCGAACCACCCCGCCGGCGCGCATGATCGCCAACACGTCACCGATCCGCTCCCGCGCCGCGTCGGTGACCACCGGGCCGAACCACCCCTCTTCGATGACCTGCTCACCGGTGAGCACGATGCCGTGCTCACCGATCGTCTCCCGCCAAGCCGCGAGCACCGCCTCGCGCGCACCGGGCTCGACGTAGACGTGGCGGACCCGGGCTTCGCCGCCGAGCAACCGGACCCCGTCCTGCAGCACCTGATCGGTATCGGCGTCGAACGCCTCGGAGGGCTCCAGGGAAACCATGCCGTGATCTGCGACGACGACCAGCACCGCGCCAGGAGCTAGCTGCTCGGCGACTGCCTGCACCAATCGATCGATCTGCCCCAGCTGCAACCGCCACTGCGGGGAGCCGGGGCCGTGCAGGTGCCCCATCATGTCCAGCCCGCCGTGGTAGCCGTAGCAGAGCGTGGTGCTGTCGGCGTTGGCCGCGTCGATCAGTTCCGCCGCCAGATCGCCGAACTCCAGCACGCCGCGGAAGGCACCGCCGCGCAACGATGCCCGGGTGAAGCCGGTGCCGCGGAACTGCGCGGGCACCGCGGTGCGGACGTCGACCCCCGCGGCCGCGGCGGCCTCCAGCACGGTGCGGGCGGGCTGAACCTGCTCGGGCGGCCACTCCTCGATCAGACTCCGCCGGTTCCCGTTGGCATCGGCCGATGTTCCGTGCGTGCTCCACCGCAACGAGTGCAGCAAGCCGCCGCTCGGCTCGGCGAACGAGGTACCCACCAGCCCGTGCTCGCCTGCGCAGAGCCCGGTGCCCAACGAGGTGATGCTGGTGACCGTCGTCGTGGGAAAGCCCGCGGTCAGCGGGGGTGCGCCGAGCAGGCCGACCAGGAAGGGCGCGTCGGCGGCGTGCTCGCGGAGCAGCTGTTCTCCGAGACCGTCCACGAGCAGCACGCAAGCCGTGCGGCACGGCGGGAGGCCGATGGTGTCGACGAACCCGTCGACGCCCAGAGCGGCCAGCGTCGACGGCACGACATCGCGCAGCGCGCGGCCCGCGCCGTCCGGAGCGACGATCCAGTCCACGCCACAAGCCTCCTCGCCATGGCCGCCGCGCGCCCGCGGCTCAGAACCCCATGGAACGGCCGATGATCTCCTTCATGATCTCCGTGGTGCCGCCGTAGATCGTCTGGACCCGCGAGTCCAGGAAGGCCTTGGCCACCGGGTACTCGGTCATGTACCCGAACCCGCCGTGCAACTGCAGGCAGCGATCCACCACGCGCTTGTTGAGCTCGCTGAGCCACCACTTGGCCATCGCGGCGTGCTCGATATCCAGTTCACCGCGGACGTGCTCCTGCACGCAACGGTCCGTGAAGACCCGCCCGATCTCGACCTCGGTCGCCATCTCGGCCAGCTCGAAGCGGGTGTTCTGGAACTTGCCGATGGGACGACCGAACGCGGTGCGCTCGCGGCAGTAGTCCTTGGTGAAGCCGAGGACCTTCTCCGCGGTGGCCGCGGAAGCGATCGCGATCGACAGCCGCTCCTGCGGCAGGTTCTGCATCAGGTAGATGAAGCCCTGCCCCTCCTCGCCGAGGAGGTTCTCGGCGGGCACCCGCACGTCGTTGAAGAACAGCTCGGCGGTGTCCTGCGCCTTCTGCCCGATCTTGTCGAGGTTTCGCCCGCGCTCGAAGCCTTCCATGCCGCGCTCGACGACCAGCAGGCTGATGCCGTGGTGCCCGGCCTCCGGGTCCGGGTCGGTGCGCGCGACCACGATGACCAGGTCCGACATGATGCCGTTGGAGATGAAGGTCTTCTGCCCGTTGAGCACGTAGTGGTCACCGTCGCGGATCGCGGTGGTGCGAATGCCCTGGAGGTCGCTTCCCGCGCCCGGCTCGGTCATCGCGATCGCGCTGATCGTCTCGCCGCTGCAGAAGCCCGGCAGCCAACGCTGCTTCTGCTCCTCGGTGGCCAGCTTCATCAGGTAGGGCGCGACGATGTCGTTGTGCAGCGGGGAACCGAACCCGGAGATCCCGCCGGAGACGAGCTCTTCGTTGAACACGACGTTGAACCGGAAGTCGTCGACTCCCCCACCGCCGTAGTCCTCGTCGACGGCGAAGCCCAGCAGCCCCTGCGCCCCCGCGGCCAACCAGGCATCCCGGCTGACCTGACCGGCCTCTTCCCACTCGGCGGTGTGCGGCTGGAGCTCCTTGGCGACGAACGTGCGAACGGTCTCGCGGAACGCCTCGTGCTCGGGCTCGAACAACTCCCTGCGCATGGCTACGCGTCCTTCCGGGTCGTTGGGCAGAACGAGGAAGGGAACCTTCCTGTCAATCTCGGGTCGGACAGCTCCGGCGCGAACGTGGGAGCTTTCCTGTCATTGCGCCGCACGCATCGCACCGGAGTCCAGGTATTCCTGCGCCAGCCCCCAGTCCCGCAGCACCTGCTCGGTGTGCGCTCCGGGCGCTGCGATCTCGCCCGGATCCGGGTTGGGCGTGCGGCTGAAGCGCGGGGCGGGTGCGGGTTGCAGCGTGCCGTCGCGGCGCACCAGGGTTCGTCGCGCGGCCATGTGCGGGTGGTCCTCGGCTTCGGTCATCGACAGCACCGGGGCGACGCAGGCATCGGACTCGGCGAAGATCTCGGCCCACTCGTCGCGGGTGCGCTGCTTGAAGGTCGCCGCGAGCACCTCGCGCAACTTCGGCCATTCGGCAGCGTCGTCGCGGTCGGAAACTCGGTCGGCGATGCCGAGCTTGTCGATCAGTTCGGCGTAGAACTGCGGTTCCAACGCGCCGACGGAGACGTACCGCCCGTCCGACGTCTCGTAGACGTCGTAGTAAGGAGCCCCGGTGTCCAGGAGGTTCGTTCCCCGATCGGTGCTCCAGCCCCCCGCGCCGAGGAAGCCGAACAGCATCGCGCCCAGGTGCGTCGTGCCGTCCACGATCGCGGCATCGACGACTTGCCCCTCGCCGCTGGTGCGCGCTTCGAGCAGAGCGGCGAGCACACCGACGGCCAGGTACATCGCTCCGCCGCCGAAGTCTCCGACGAGGTTGGCCGGCACCTGGGGCGGCCCGTCCTTGCGGCCGATGGCGTGCAGCATGCCGGTCAGCGAGATGTAGCCGATGTCGTGACCCGCTGTGGACGCCAACGGGCCCTCCTGCCCCCAGCCGGTCATGCGGCCGTAGACCAGCGCGGGATTGGCCTTCCAGCAGTCCTCCGGCCCGACACCGAGCCTTTCGGTCACCCCCGGGCGCAGGCCTTCGAGCAGCACCTCGGCCTTCTCGGCCAGCCCCAGCACTGCTTGAGGTCCCTGCTCGTGCTTGAGGTCCACCTGCACGGACCGTTTTCCCCGGTTGAGCAGGTCCTGGCCTGCCGGGGCATTGGGCCGGTCCACCCGGACGACATCTGCGCCCAGGTCGGCGAGCAGCATCGCGCAGAACGGAGCCGGGCCCAGCCCGGCCAGCTCGACGACCTTGACCCCGGCAAGCGGACCGCTCTGCGACGTCACACCAACTCCTCTTCTCCGGCGCGGCCTGGCCGTCCCCGTTCAACGACGCCCCTCGCGCGCGAGGCTGTGTCGCGCGACACACGAATCGCGACGCACTTAGTGTTACACAGTTGGTGTCATAGACGTCAAGGTTCGCGAAGCCCCGCACCGGAGCTATGTGACATCGTTGGTGTTACAGCAGCCGGGGAGTAACGTGACGGGCATGCTCCGAACAGCGGACGAAGAGCTCACCATCGACGAACTGGCCGCCCGCGCCGGAGTGACCGTGCGTACGGTGCGGTTCTACTCGTCGCGCGGCCTGCTGCCGGCGCCACGCCTGCGCGGCCGCCTGGGCTTGTACGGCGCCGAGCACCTGGCGCGCCTGGAGCTGATCCGCGAGCTGCAGACCCTCGGGTTCACGCTCCAGGCGATCGAGCGCCACCTGCAGCGACTGCCCGAGGACGCTTCGCCCGACGAACTCGCGTTGCAGCGCGCGCTGATCGCGCCGTGGACCGATGAGCACGTCGAAGACCTCGACCGCCACGAGCTCGACCGCCGCGCCGGACAGCACCTCGACGACGATCTGATCAACCAGCTCGTGGAGCTGGGAATCCTGGAGCGCATCGAGGGCTCCGACGACCTGCGCCTGCCGAGCCCGGCGATGCTGGGCGTGGGCCTGCAGATCCTCAACCTCGGGCTGCCGCTGGAGATGCTTGTGCAGGCCAAGGACATCGTCGAGCAGCACACCGCGCAGATCGCCACCGAGCTGCGCGAGCTGTTCGCCACCAACGTGCTGCGCCCCTACATGGAGCACGGCCGCCCGGACGACGAGCGGGAACGGGTGCGCGCGGCCACCGACCAGCTGCGGCCGCTGACGATCCAAGTTCTGGTCAACGGCTTCCAGCGCGCGGTCAACGACGTGATTCGGACCCACGTGCGCTGATCCGCAGAAGGGCACCTTCCTGTCAACGCCGCGGGCGACGACGGGCACCGCACCCGCGTCGGACCTGGCGCCGCGCAGACTCCCACCCCTCAACCGAGCGATCCAGATCATGCCGGATTTGCCCGATTCGATGACGCCGCGTGACCACCCCCGCAACGGGCGAACCACGTTCCGGTGATCATGCCGTCGTTGCCCAGCGGATCTCCCCCTCCCGGCGATAGGCAGTGAAGCGATCGGTCCATTGCGGACATACCGATCGGGAGGGGAAGAAATGGATTCACCAAGACTCGTCGGTACGGCCCTGCTCGCCGCGGCGATGGCCGCGGGAGCGCTGGCGCCCGCCGCAACCGCCGCGGACCAGCAGCGAGCGCACCTGGGCGTGGTGAACCTGACGATCAGCGGTCACGACGCCAAGGACCTCCGCACGGCAATGCTCTCCTGCGGCCCGGATGCGGGCACTCACCCCGACCCCGGCGCGGCCTGCGAGGCGATCACCGACGTCGAGGGGGATTTCCACGCGATCGACGGGGGCAACGGCTTGTGCCCGCTCATCTACGACCCCGTGACGGTGCGCGCAACCGGCGTCTACGACGGGAGGGCCGTCGACTACGTCGACACCTTCTCCAACGCCTGCATCGCAGCCAGCAGGACCGCTGGCGTGTTCGCCTTCTGAATCCTCCGATCACGCGCCGCCCCACCCCTGGGACGCATCGTGACCGGCCAAGACGTCCACCGAGCTGCCGATCGCCACCGGTTACTGTTGAGCCATGGCAACCGATGGCGACCACGGCTCCGAGCGCTGGCCGCGACGGGTCTACGGCGAGGGCGACGAACCCGACCCCAGGTTCACCCTCGCCAACGAGCGCACCTTCCTCGCGTGGATCCGCACCGCGCTGGCGTTGATGGCCGGAGGCGTCGGCATCGAGGCGCTCAACGCCGTCACCGATCAGCCCAGCGCCGTGCGCACCGTGCTCGCCGTCAGCCTCCTCCTCGCTGGCGTGCTCTGCAGCGCAACGGCTTTCACCCGCTGGATGACGGCCGAACGCGCGCTGCGGCGAAGCCGCCCGCTGCCGGCGCCGAAGCTCGCTCCCGTCCTCGGCTACGGGCTGGCGGTCGTGGGTGTGATCGCCTGCGTCCTGCTCTTCGTCACCTGGGTCTAGCCGATGGCCAAACACCCGTGGGACCCGGGACTGCAGGTCGAACGCACCACCCTGGCCTGGCTGCGAACGGTCCTCGCCTTCACCGCGAGCTTGCTCGTGCTGCTGCGCCTGATCGCCCACCACAGCGTGGTGGCCGCGGTGGCCTGCACGCTGATCACACTTCCCGCCAGCGGGATCGTCGGCTGGATGATCTGGCGCAGGCACCGCTTCAGCGAACGCCGGCTGCACGCGAGCGCGCCGCTGCCGGGCGCGGCGTTGCCCGCCGCGACAGCGGCGCTGGCGATGCTGGCCGGCGCGACCGGCATCGTCTACGTGCTGTTCTGAGCCCGCGCTGACAGGAAGGTTCCCTTCCTCAGCTCAGCCGAGCGTCAGCACTCCACGACGTTGACGGCCAGTCCGCCGCGGGCGGTCTCCTTGTACTTGACCTTCATGTCCCGCCCCGTCTCGCGCATGGTCTTGATGACCTTGTCCAGCGACACGTAGTGCGTCCCGTTGCCGCGCAGCGCCATGCGGGCGGCCGTGATCGCCTTGACCGAGGCGACCGCGTTGCGCTCGATGCACGGGATCTGCACCAATCCGCCGATCGGATCGCAGGTGAGCCCGAGGTTGTGCTCCATCGCGATCTCGGCGGCGTTCTCCACCTGGCTCGGTGTGCCGCCCAGCACCTCGGCGAGGCCTGCGGCGGCCATCGAGCACGCCGAACCGACCTCGCCCTGGCAACCGACCTCCGCGCCGGAGATCGACGCGTTCTCCTTGAACAGCGCGCCCACCGCACCGGCCGCGAGCAGGAAGCGCACGACCGCGTCCTCGTCGGCGCCCGGCACGAACCGCGTGCAGTAGTGCAGCACCGCGGGCACGATGCCGGCCGCGCCGTTGGTGGGCGCGGTGACGACACGACCGCCGGAGGCGTTCTCCTCGTTGACCGCGAGCGCGAACAAGGTGACCCACTCCATGGGGTCGTCCTGCTCGGTCAGGGCCGCGAACAGCTCGGCCGCGCGCCTGCGCACGCGTAGTCCGCCGGGAAGATCGCCGGTGTTGCGGCACCCGTTGTCCACGCATTCGCGCATCACCCGCCAGATCTCCAGCAGACCGTCCCGCACGTCGCGCTCGTCCCGCCGGGACAGCTCGTTGGCCAGCATGACGCCGCTGATCGGCCGCCCCGATTCCTCGGTGCGCCGCAGCAGCTCAGCACCGGTGTGGAACGGCAGGGGAACTTCCGTGCGGTCGGGCTGGACCCGGTCGGAACCGGAGGCGTCCTCGTCCACGACGAATCCGCCGCCCACCGAGTAGTAAGTCGCCGAATCCAGCTCGGTCCCCGCGGAGTCGAAGGCGGTGAAGCGCAGGCCGTTCGGATGCACCGGAAGCGACCGGCGCCGGTGCAGGACGAGGTCCTGCGAGGTCGAGAAGGACACCTCTCGCGCACCGGCCAACCTCAGTCGGCCGGTGCGCTCGACCTCTTCGGCTCGCTGCGCTCCGGCCACCGGATCCACGGTCTCGGGGTCGTGCCCCGCCAGGCCGAGCAGCACCGCGTTGGGGCTGCCGTGCCCGTGGCCGGTAGCGCCGAGCGAACCGAACAACTCCGCTTTGACCCTGTCGACCTGCTCGAGCAGCCGGTTCTCGCGCAGCCTGCACCCGAACCGCTGCGCTGCGCGCATCGGGCCCACGGTGTGCGAGCTGGACGGTCCGATGCCGATCGAGAACAGGTCGAAGACGCTGATCGCCATTGATCTCGCCTCGTCCCGGGCTTTGGCTGGCGCCTACTCGTTGATGAATTCCGAGTACTGCTGGGCCGTGAGGGTCGCACCCGTGGCGGTCACGCGCACATCGAGCAACCAGCCCTTGTCGTAGGGGTCGGAGTTGACCACGGCCGGGTCGTCCACCACGGCCTCGTTGATGGCCACGACCTCGCCGGTGACGGGCGCGAACAGGTCGCTGACCGACTTGGTCGACTCGAGCTCACCGCAGGCCTGGCCGGCCTCGATCTGCTCGCCGACGTCGGGCAGCTGCACGAACACGATGTCGCCGAGCGCGTCGGCGGCGTGCTGGGTGATGCCCACGCGAGACACCTCGCCGCGGTCCTCGATCCACTCGTGCTCTTCGGTGTAGGACAGGTTGGTGGGCAGCGTCGACATAGCGGGAGGCTCCATGGCGTTGCGGGGGCGCGGTGGTGCGCCCCGGGGTTTCCGACTGGGCCTCCCCCTCTGTTGCGGAACCTGAGAGCTTCACCGCGGCCGTTGGGCGCGACTTGCACCGTGGGTGGCGCGTCGACGTTGACGAGCGCTTTCCAGAGTTGCCTCGCCCGCACGGTCATGGCTGCCTGAGAGTTTGCTGGGGAGATTTGCTCCTTCGGCGCCCTGCTCGAGGCAGGGGCTCTCCCGCACGGGGTCGCTGGCCGATATGCGATTGTCGATGTGCTCAGCAACGATAAACGTGCCAGTGCAGCTGTCAATGACCTGCCTAACAGTGCCCGGCAAAGGCACAGGTCGTCAGGAGGACCGGTGATGCTCGACGTCGGGGCGCTGGTCGAGCGGGTCGGACCGACCCTGCTGCGAACGGTGATCACCGGCGAACCCTCCGTCTGCGTCGGCGACGTGGTCATCGCCGAGCCGGGCGAGCCGGCCTCGGCCGCCGAAGGCGATCTGGTGCTCGGGATCGCGGTTGGCGACCGGCCGAGCGCGGTGGAGCTGGTGCGCCGCTGCGGCGAGCTGGGTGCCGCTGCGGTGCTGCTCAAGGCGCCCGTCGGAACCGACGAGCAGGTCGCCGAGGCCGCCCGTGATTCGGGGATCGGCCTGGTGGAGGTGCGGGCGGGAACTGCGTGGGCACAACTCGTGTGGTTGATCCGGGCGGCGATGGCGGGAACCGGCGTCGGCCAAGCGTCCGAGAGCACGGCCGATCCGGGGGTGGCCGATCTGTTCCGGCTGGCCGATGCGGTGGCCGATGTCGTCGACGCGCCGGTGACCATCGAGGACGCGCATTCCCAGGTGTTGGCTCATTCGGCGCGCCAAGACCTGACCGATCCGGCGCGCATCTCGACGATCATGGGTCGTCGCCAGCCCGACGACGTGTTGGCGAAGTTCCGCTCCCGCGGCACGTTCCGGCAGCTCACCAAGGGCAGTTCGGCGATCTTCGTGCCAGCTCAGCAGGACGGCACGCTGCCGAGGCTGGTGGTGCCCATCCGGATGGGCGGCGAGCTGCTGGGGTCGATGTGGGCGGTGGTGCCCGGGCCGGTCTCCGAGGAACGGGCCTCGGCCTTCGCCGACACCGCACCGCTGGTGGCCTTGCAGTTGCTGCGGTGGCGCGCGGTGGCCGACGTGCAGCGGCGGCGGTCCGCCGAGCAGGTGCGGCTGCTGCTCGACGGCGGCGAGGGCTGGCGGGCGGCGGCCAACGAGCTGGCCGTGCCCAACGAGGCGCACCGGGTCATCGCCATCGAGATCCCCGAGTCCGACGATTCCGCCGAGGGACACCGGCTGGCGCTGTGGGAGTGGATCACCCGCGGCGTAGGGCGGCGGCCGCTGGTCACCGAGGCCGGCGCGGTGCTGTACGCGATCGTTCCCGACCGAGCGCGCGGCGGCGGCTGGCCGGAGCTGCGCGAGGCGCTCGTGTCGCACGAGGCCTCCCCGCCGCCGTTGATCGCCGTGGGCACCGCCGTGGCGGTCGCCGACGTGCCGCGGTCGCGGGCGCAGGCCGACGAGCTGATCGCGCTGCTGCGCGCGGGACATATGCAGCAGCGCGTGGCGGTGTACGAGGACGTGTGGCACCTGCTGATCCTCAGCCGGATGGCGGGGGCCTCCACGGACGCGGGCGTGGGCTCCCTGGGACCGCTCCCGGTGTTGCGGGAGCACGACCGCGCTCAGGGGACGGAGTACCTGCCGACCTTGCACGCGTGGCTGCGGCATCCCGGCGACCCGCGACGCGCGAGCCGGGAACTTCGCGTCCACCCGAACACCTTCCGGTACCGGATGAAGCGGATCGGGCAGCTGGTCGAGGTCGATCTCGACGATCCGGACGTCCGTTCGGCGCTGCTGGTGCAGCTGCTGGCCGAGCGGTGGGCGCAGCACGGCTGAGCAGGGGAACCTTCCTGCCACTCGGCTGCCGAGGCGCCCGGTGACCGCGGGCGGCGGTTGTGCCGGTAGCACAAACGCCCCCGATCAATCTCATTGCGCGGGAATGATGCGCCGGGCCCCGGCTGGACCGATCGTTGTCCGTAACGGCAACGAAAGGACTCCACGGTGAAGATCGCAGTGCCTCGCGAAATCAAGAACAACGAGTACCGGGTCGCGATCACGCCGGCTGGTGTGCACGAGCTCACCGACCGCGGTCACGACGTCTTCGTCGAAGCCGGCGCGGGGGCCGGTTCGTCGATCCCCGACGAGGACTACTTGGCGGCTGGGGCCAAGGTGCTGCCCGCCGCCGACGAGGTGTGGGCAGAGGGCGAGCTGGTGCTCAAGGTCAAGGAGCCCATCGCCGAGGAGTACCCGCGCATGCGGCGCGACCAGGTGCTGTTCACCTACCTGCACTTGGCGGCCTCGGCGGAGCTCACCGACGCCATGCTGGACTCGGGCGTCACGGGCATCGCCTACGAGACGGTGCAGACCGCCGATGGCGGGCTTCCGCTGCTGGCTCCGATGAGCGAGGTCGCCGGGCGGCTCGCGCCGCTGGTGGGCGCGCACTCGATGATGCGGCCCAGCGGCGGTCGCGGCGTGCTGCCGGGCGGCGTGCCCGGTGTGCACCCGGCTCGGGTGGTGGTGATCGGCGGCGGCGTGGCCGGCCTGAACGCCGCGCGCGTAGCGCTGGGCATGGGCTCCGACGTCGAGCTGCTGGACACCAACGTCGACAAGCTGCGCGAGATCGACCGCGACTTCCACGGCCAGATCCGCACGGTGGCCTCCAACCGCTATGCCGTGGAGCAGTCCGTCCGGGCTGCCGACCTAGTCATCGGCGCGGTGCTGATCCCCGGGGCGAAGGCGCCGAAGCTGGTGTCCAATCACCTGGTCTCGGAGATGAAGCCGGGCAGCGTGCTCGTCGACATCGCCATCGACCAGGGCGGCTGCTTCGCCGACTCGCGGCCGACCACGCACGACGAGCCCACCTACCGGGTGCACGATTCGGTGTTCTACTGCGTGGCGAACATGCCGGGCGCGGTGCCCAACACCTCCACGCACGCGCTGACGAACGTGACGCTCCCCTACGTCCTGCGCATCGCCGAGTCCGGCTGGCAGCAGGCGTGCAAGGCGGACGCGGCGCTCGCCGGTGGCGTCAACACCCACGACGGTGTGCTGGTCAATCGGCCGGTGGCCGAGGCGCACGGACGCAGCAGCGTCGAGTTGAGCTCGGTGCTCGGCTGATCGTCACACCGGGATGAGGAGGGGAACCTTCACCGCACAAGCGGCAGGAAGGTTCCCCTTCTCATCTCGCGGCAGCGATTGCGGGCAGGATCCGTGAATTCCTGTCCCGAAGCGGAGCGGAAGTCGCCGATTTTCCACATTGCGCGTTTCCGTTGAATAGAAGAAGGCACGCTGCGAAATGGCCGCGAAGCAAAAGGGGCGGCCCGCTCAACCAGCCTGGGGGTCACCGGGAGCAGGCCGCCACACTCAGTGTAGGACACGATCGCGGGTTTGCCGACGACGTGAGCCAGCGCTTCGGCGCCAAATTACAGCGGAATCGATAACCACTCGATGGGGTGAGTCTGACCGGGTGCCCGTGCAGGCGTAAACACCCAGTGCCGATGTCACCCGTTGGAGTAGCTCGGGTGATCGCCGCACCCGGACTTCTCCACCGGCGAAAACGCCGGTTGCGAAACGTTCGCCTACGGGTGGGAGAAAGCGTGACGGACACAGCACTGCGCAAGGCTGTTCTCGATCGACTCGACAGGCTGGATCGATTGATGGGCGAGGAGGAGGACGCCGATTCGCTGTTATCGATCGCCCGTTCCGAGCTGCACCGGCTGTCGGCCGGACTGCTCGTGGTGCTCGCCGAACACCAGCCCGACGAAGACGGGCACTGCCCCACGTGCGCGGGGACGACCTGCGCGAACCCGTGGCCGTGCGCGGTGTGGGAGACCGCGCACCGCCAGCTGATCGCTCACCAGACCGGCGAGAACCGCTCGCGAGGTGACACCGACACCACCGAGCGGAGCGGAAAGCACCTCAACGAGGTCTCCGACGTGTCGGTGATCCCCGAGCCGATCGTGGCCGCCACCGGGCCCGGCCCCAGCGATTGGGACACCGGTGAGTTCACCCGGCCCAACCTCACGACCGTGCCGCCCCAGCCACCGGTCCAGCTCGCCGGCCGGTTGGAGACCGATCACACCAAGATCTACCGGGCAGCGGTGGTGTCCCGCTCCTGACGCCGCTGGCCGGGAGGACGCCGGCACCGATTGCCCCACGCATCGCCCGAGCGCCCGCGCCGGTCGGGCAGGATGGTCCCAACGGGCTGGCCCGTGGGTCCGCCCGCGGACCGACCGGCGAGGGGCGATCTTGGAGGAGCGTGTGCACGACGGCAGCGGCCGGATCCACGTGCAAGGGCTGAGCAAGAGCTTCGGCCAGCTCCCGGCGGTGCAGAACCTGACCTTCACGGTGCACCCCGGCGTGGTGACCGGTTTCCTCGGACCCAACGGGGCGGGCAAGACCACGGCCTTGCGCATGATCCTCGGCCTGGTCCAGCCGTCCTCAGGCACCGCGACCATCAACGGACTGCAGTTCTCCGAGCTGCCCAACCCGGCCGGGGTGGTCGGCGCCGTGCTCGACGCGCACGGTTTCCACCCCGGCCGCACGGCCAACCAGCACCTGCTCTGCTACGCCGCCGCGATGGACGTCCCCGACGAGCAGGTCGACCGAGCGCTCAACCTCGTCGGGCTCAAGGTCGCCGCCAACCGCAAGATCGGCTCGTACTCCCTGGGCATGCGCCAGCGCCTCGCCCTGGCCTCCGCCCTGATGGGCGACCCGCAGATCCTGGTGCTCGACGAGCCGGCCAACGGGCTGGACCCGGAGGGCATCGCCTGGCTGCGCGAGTTCCTCAAGGCCTTCGTCGCCGGTGGCCGAACGGTGCTGATGTCCAGTCACTTCCTGCGCGAGATCGAGCACACCGCGGACCGCTTGGTGGTCATCAGCCGCGGGCACTGCGTGTACGACGGCCACCTCGACGAGCTCCGGGCCGCGCAGAGCTCGCGTGCGCTCGTCCAGGCCTCCGACCCGCAGCAATTGACCGTCAAGGCGCAGGAGGCCGGGTTCGGCGTGGAGTTCCTGCCCGATGGTCGGCTCGCCGTCCTCGGCGCAGACTCGGCCACGGTCGCCGATCTGGCGGCCGAGTGCGGCGTCGCGCTCTACGGCATGCGCGACGAACGCATCGACCTTGAGCAGCTGTTCTTCCAGCTGACCAACGGTCAGTTCTCCGGTGGGCCGAACTACGGTCCGTCCATGCCTGGCCAACCGCCACCACCGGGACAGCACGGGACGACGAGCACCTGGGGGCCCGGTCTGTGATGCCTGCGTTGATCCGGGCGGAGTTCCGCAAGATCTTCACCACGAACCTGTGGTGGGCGATGCTGATCCCGGTCGTCGTGCTCGCGTTCTGCGCGGGGTGGCTGGGCACCGCGTTCGTGGGACTCATCGACATGATCGAACAGTTCCAGGCCACGCTGCCGCTGGGGCTGCTGTCGGTATCCCTGTCGACCAACATCGGAACGATCTTCGCGCTGCTGTTCGGCGCGATGTCCTTCGCGGGCGAGTACCGCAACAACACCATCACCGCGACCTACCTGACCGCGAATCCGCGCGGCGCGGTGCTCGCCGCGAAGCTGACCGCCTGCGGGGTCGTCGGGCTGACCTACGGGCTGGCCAACGTGCTGTTCGCCAGCCTCGGCGCGCTGCTCGGCGCGGGGCCCGGCCTGGCCAACTTCGGCAGAATCGGCGACTGGCTCAGCGTCGGCGGCGCCGGAGTGCTGTCGATGCTGCTGTGGGCGCTGCTGGGCGTGGGCTTCGGAGCGCTGGTCACCAACGCCGTGCTGGTGGTGATCGCCCCGCTGGTCTACAAGTTCGTCATCGAGTTCACCGTCTCGATCAGCGTGATGGAAACCACCCTGTCGGGCATCGGGCCGTACCTGCCCGCAGCGGCGGGCAACGGCATCGTCTCCAACCTGGCGGTGCCGCTGTTCGTCTCCGCGGTCGCCGGCCCCGATGAGCCCAACACCCCGCGAGGGGCCTTCGAGCTGCTGCACCTGTTCTTCGGCGGCACCTACGACCACCCGTGGTGGCTGAGCCTGCTGACCTTCGCCTGCTACGCGGCCGCATTCGTGGCGGGAGCGTGGTTCGTGGGCCGCCGGCGCGACATCGCGTGAGGTGTGCAGGGGAACCTTCCTGTCACGTCCCCTGACGCGTGGGCCGCAAGTGGCAGGAAGGTTCCCCTGCTCGACTTCCGCTCCCGCTCGAACCGGATGAAGGGTCCGTTCCTCCGTCGAACGCTGCGCGCAGGATCGATCCCTCGGAGCGGGGTTCCGGTAGTCACACCGACTGCTCGGCGGTGCTGCGCGGTCGGTGGTGCGGCCTAACCTGGTCGCGTGAGCGACTCCGGTAATCCCCGCCCTTCGTCCGGCGGCTGGATCCGTCGCCTCTTCTCCGCCTGCCGGCGTCATCCGGCCGCTTTGGTGCTGGCCATGGGCGCCTCGGTGACGGCGGTCGGGTTGGAGGCCGTGGTTCCGCTGCTGACCAAGGTCGCCGTCGACGATGCCGTCGCCCACAGCACCGATCGGCTGTGGCCGATCGTGGCCGGGCTGGTGGCGCTGGGCGTGTTCAGCTTCGGCGCGGCGTTCGTCCGCCGCTACAGCGCCGGGCGGCTGGCGCTGGACGTGCAGCACGACCTGCGACGCGCGGTGTTCGCGGCGATGCAGCGACTCGACGGCGGCAAGCAGGACGCGCTGCGCACCGGACAAGTCGTGTCCCGGTCGATCAGCGACCTTCAGCTGGTCAACGCGTTGCTGTCCATGATGCCGCTGGCCGCGGGCACCGCGGTGCTCGCGGTGTTCGCGATCTCGGCGATGCTGTGGCTGTCCCCGCTGCTCACCGTGGTCGCGCTGATCGTGGCACCGCTGGTCGCCGTGATCTCGGCGCGCAGCAAGAAGCGGCTGTTCCCGGCCACCTGGTCGGCCCAGCAGCGCGCCGCCGACATCGCCCAGCACGTCGAGGAGACCGTCACCGGCGTGCGCGTCGTCAAGGGGTTCGGCCAGGAGGGCCGTGAAGTCGGCAAGCTGCGCGAGGGGGCGCGCCGGCTGTTCGGCGAGCGGATGCGGGCCGCTCGGCTGACCTCGTTGCCGACGGCCAGCCTGGCCGCGCTGCCCTCGGCGGGCCAGGTCGGCGTGCTCGGGCTCGGCGGCTGGATGGTGCTGCAGAACCAGGTGAGCTTGGGAACTTTCGTGGCATTCGCCGGCTACGTCACGATGCTCACAGGTCCGGCCAGGATGCTCTCCAGCATCGTCATCCAGGGTCAGCTCACGCGCGCGGGTGTGGAGCGCATCTACGAGCTCATCGATTCCCAGCCAGAGGTCCGGGAAAAGCCCGACGCGCACGATCTGCCCGACGGACCGATCGAGGTGCGGCTCGACGAGGTCGACTTCGGCTACACCCGGGACCAGCCCGTGCTGCGCGAGGCGTCGTTGCGGGTGCGCCCCGGGGAGACCGTCGCGATCGTGGGCCCGGCGGGTTCGGGCAAGTCCACGGTGTCGCTGCTGCTGCCCCGCTTCTACGACGTGCATTCGGGCAGCATCGCGCTCGCCCCGGCCGATTCCCCCGAGGACGGCCAGGACGTGCGGGACCTACGTTTCGAGTCCCTGCGCAGCGCCGTCGGGGTGGTGTTCGAGGAAGCTTTCCTGTTCTCCGACTCCATCCGCGGCAACATCGCCTACGGGCGGCCGGAGGCCACGGCGGACGAGGTGATCGCGGCGGCCAAGGCCGCCGAGGCGCACGAGTTCATCACCGGCCTGCCCGATGGCTACGACACCAATGTCGGCGAGCGCGGGCTGACGTTGTCGGGCGGGCAGCGCCAGCGCGTCGCTCTGGCCCGCGCCCTGCTGTCCGACCCGCGGGTGCTGGTTCTCGACGACGCGACCTCGGCAGTGGACCCGGCGACCGAGGCCGCCATTCACGGCACGCTGCGATCGGTCACCGCGCAACGCACCACGCTGTTGATCGCGCACCGCCGCTCCACGCTCGCGCTGGCCGATCGGATCGTGGTGCTCGACGAGGGGCGCGTGGTCGACACCGGAACGGAGGCCGAGCTGCTCGCTCGCTGCGAGCTGTTCCGCTCGTTGCTGGCCGGACCGGGTGAAGCGATCGATGCCGCGCACCACCGCAGCGATCCGGGTCCCGACGGGTCGTCCCCCGAGCTGTGGCCGGAACCCGATGTTCAGGAGCAGTCGCTGATCTCGGCCGCGGCGGCCGAGACCGGGGGCCGCAACGGCATGGCGGGAACCTCGACCCCGCCCACGCCGGAGCTGATCGAGGGGATCGGCAAGCTGCCGCCGGTGCGCGACGAACCGCGGGAGGAGGGCACCAACGCCACCGCGCCCGATCCGAACTTCAAGCTGTCCCGGCTGCTCAAGCCGATCCGGTGGGGATTGCTGCTGACCGTCGCCCTGGTCGCCGGCGACGCGCTGACCTCGGTGCTCCTGCCCTCCCTGGTGCGCCACGGCGTCGACGGCGGGGTCGGTACGGGCAACCCGAACGCGCTGTGGGCGGCCACGGCCGTGGCGGGCCTGGTGGTGTTGGGCGGCTGGTTGGTGATCAAGCTGCAGACCGTGGTGGCCGCCCGCACCGGGGAGTCGTTGCTCTACGTCTTGCGGTTGCGCAGCTTCGCGCACCTGCAGCGACTCGGCCTGGACTTCTACGAGCGGGAGTTGGCCGGGCGGATCATGACCCGCATGACCACCGACGTCGATGCCCTGTCGACGTTCCTGCAGACCGGGCTGGCCACCTTCGTGGTCAGCGCGCTGACGCTGGTGGGCATCGCGGGGGCGCTGCTGATCACGGATGTTTCGCTGGCCCTGGTGGCCATGGCGGTGCTGCCGGTGCTGGTCGTGGCCACGGTGATCTTCCGACGAGTGTCCTCGAAGGCCTACTCCGAGGCGCGGGAGCGCGTCAGCATCGTCAACGCCGATCTGCAGGAGAACGTCTCCGGGATGCGGGTGGCCCAGGCCCACCAGCGCGAGGGGCACGCCGCGCGGATCTTCTCCCAGCGCAGCGACGACTACCGGCGCACCCGGCTGCGAGCCCAGCGCTACATCGCGACCTACTTCCCATTCGTCACGCTGCTGTCGGACATCGCCCAAGCCGCTGTGCTGGGCGTGGGGGCCGCGCGCGTGGCCTCCGGGGACTTGACCTCGGGTGTTCTGGTCGCCTTCCTGCTGTACCTGCGGCTGTTCTTCTCCCCGGTGCAGCAGCTCGGCGGCGTCTTCGACGCCTATCAGCAGGCGCGGGTGGGGCTCAAGCGCATCGGTGAGCTGCTGCGCACGCCGACGTCGGTGCCCGACACGGCTGAGCCGGTCGCGATCGAGGGGCGGCTGCGCGGCGGGATCGAACTGCGGTCGGTGTCGTTCCGCTACCCCGGCACCGAGCAGTACGCGCTGCGGGACGTGTCGCTGGCGGTGCAGCCGGGCGAGACGGTGGCGCTGGTGGGAGCGACCGGTGCGGGGAAGTCGACCTTGATCAAGCTGCTCGCGCGGTTCTACGACGTCACCGAGGGCGCGGTGCTGATCGACGGGGTCGACGTGCGCCGGTACGGACTCGCCGAGTTCCACCAGCGGCTGGCCGTGGTGCCGCAGGAAGGGCATCTGTTCGCCGGTGACGTGGCGAGCAACATCGCCTACGCGCGCCCGGGCGCGACACCGGCCGAGATCGAGACCGCCGCGCGCGACGTGGGAGCGCTTCCGGGGATCGCCATGCTGCCGCGGGGCTTCCGCCAGGAGGTCGGCGAGCGGGGGCGGTCGTTGTCGGCCGGGCAGCGTCAGCTGGTCGCCCTGGCGCGCGCCGAGCTGGTCGATCCCGACGTGCTGCTGCTCGACGAGGCCACGGCGGCGCTCGACCCGGCGACCGAGTCGATGGTGGTGGCCGCCAGCGATCGGCTGGCGGCTCGGCGGACGACGTTCGTCGTGGCGCACCGGTTGGGCACCGCGGCTCGGGCCGATCGCATCGTGGTCGTCGACGGTGGCCGCATCGTCGAGCAGGGCAGTCATGATCAGCTGCTGGCCAGGCACGGGTACTACGCGCGGCTGTGGCGAGCGGCCGATGAGCGCACCAGTCGGCAGGTGGACAGCAACATCGCGTGAGAGGAAGGTTCCCTTCCCGGCCGCTGAGTGCCGGGAAGGGAACTTTTCGGTCAGCTCGCCGCGGCCGCGAGTGTGAGCTTGGGAACCTTTCTATTACGAATCGACGGTCGACTCCCCCGCTGAACACGTTCTGGTAATGGAACGACACGCTGCGCCACCACTCCGCGCAGGACCGCGCGGGCTCGGCGCTCAGATGAGCGCCCGCCGTCACCGCCTACCGCGGTCGCATCGAAATCGGTGACCGATCGACCACACAGCGTGTCGATGAAACGTCATAATGGGGATGGACGACATCCCGGGTGGAAGAGCACCAAGCGCCGCTGAGCAGCGGGCGGGACATAGTAGGTGCGGCTGTTGATCGTTCGCGTGATCCATTTGGGGGGACATCCCCCCTGGAAAGACGATCCTGATCGATTTTGTGACAGATATCGGTCCGCCGAACGGCCGTCCTGTGTGTCAACCTCGCGATTCGGACGGCTAGCCTGGTACCCGAGTGTGTCTGTAAATCACGAGCAGATGGATCGAGGCGAACGCCAGCCGTGTCCAGCAGCCCCGCGTCACAGTTCGGCCCCAATGAGTGGTTGATCGAAGAGATGTACGAGCAGTACCTCCAAGATCCCACCTCCGTAGACTCGGCGTGGCACGAATTCTTCGCCGACTACAAGTCGGGCCAGGCAGCCAAAGACAACACCGCGACCGCGGCTGCGGCCGGCGCCGCGGCGGCCCCGGCGAACACCGCCACCGCTCCGCGCACCGGTGAGACCAACGGCCAGGCGCCGTCGGCTCCAGCCCCGCAGCCGGCCAAGCCGGCCGCCGCGAGCAAGCCGTCCCCGCAGCAGGCGGCCAAGGCCGCTCCGGTCAAGGAGCCGCAGGCCCAGGGCGACGTGAAGACGCTTCGCGGCGCCGCAGCGGCGATCGCCAAGAACATGGACCAGTCGCTGACCGTTCCGACCGCGACCAGCGTTCGCGCGGTGCCGGCCAAGCTGCTGTTCGACAACCGCATCGTCATCAACAACCACCTCAAGCGGAACAAGGGCGGGAAGGTCTCCTTCACCCACCTGATCGGCTACGCGCTGGTCCAGGCGGTCAAGGCCTTCCCGAACATGAACCGCCACTACGGCGAGGACGCCAAGGGCAAGCCCGCGGCCGTCACGCCGGAGCACATCAACCTGGGCCTGGCCATCGACCTGCCGGGCAAGGACGGTGCGCGCAACCTCGTGGTCGCCTCCATCAAGGCCTGCGAGGAGATGTCGTTCTACCAGTTCTGGCAGGCCTACGAGGACATCATCCGCAAGGCGCGCAACAACGCGCTGACCGCGGACGACTTCTCCGGCACCACGATCTCGCTGACCAACCCCGGCCCGTCGGGCACCAACCACTCGGTGCCGCGGCTGACCCAGGGCCAGAGCGCGATCATCGGCGTCGGCGCGATGGACTACCCGGCCGAGTTCCAGGGCGCCAGCGAGAAGACGCTGGTCGACATGGGCATCAGCAAGATCGTGACGCTGACGTCCACCTACGACCACCGCGTCATCCAGGGCGCCGAGTCCGGCGACTTCCTGCGCCGGGTGCACTCGCTGCTGCTGGGCGAGGACGGGTTCTTCGACGACATCTTCGCGTCGCTGCGCATCCCGTACGAGCCGGTGCGCTGGACCAACGACATCCCCGAGGGCGCGGTCGACAAGACCGCTCGGGTGCTCGAGCTCATCGACGCCTACCGCACGCGCGGCCACCTGATGGCCGACATCGACCCGCTGAACTACCGGCAGCGCAGGCACGAGGACCTCGACGTCCTCTCGCACAGCCTGACGCTGTGGGACCTCGACCGCGAGTTCGCGGTCGGCGGGTTCGCGGGCAAGGAGAAGATGAAGCTGCGCGACGTGCTCGGCGTGCTGCGCGACTCCTACTGCCGCACCGTCGGCGTGGAGTACATGCACATCCTCGAGCCCGACGAGCGCGAGTGGCTGCAGGAGCGGGTCGAGAAGCCGCACGAGAAGCCGGACCCGACCGAGCAGAAGTACATCCTGTCCAAGCTCAACGCCGCCGAGGCCTTCGAGACCTTCCTGCAGACCAAGTACGTCGGCCAGAAGCGCTTCTCGCTGGAGGGCGCCGAGACCGTCGTACCGCTGCTGGACGCGGTGCTCGACACCTCCGCTGACAACGAGCTCGACGAGGTCGTCGTCGGCATGCCGCACCGCGGTCGCCTCAACGTGCTGGCCAACATCGTGGGCAAGCCGATCTCGCAGATCTTCCGCGAGTTCGAGGGCAACCTGGACCCGGGCCAGGCGCACGGCTCCGGTGACGTGAAGTACCACCTGGGTGCCGAGGGCAAGTACTTCCGGATGTTCGGCGACGGCGAGACCAAGGTGTCGCTGACCTCGAACCCCTCGCACCTGGAGGCCGTGGACCCGGTGCTGGAGGGCATCGTCCGCGCCAAGCAGGACATCCTGGACAAGGGCCAGGAGGGCTTCACCGTCCTGCCGGTGCTGCTGCACGGCGACGCCGCCTTCGCCGGGCAGGGCGTGGTCGCCGAGACGCTGAACCTGTCGCTGCTGCGCGGTTACCGCACCGGCGGCACGGTGCACGTGATCGTCAACAACCAGGTCGGTTACACCACCGCGCCGGAGCACTCCCGCTCCAGCAAGTACTGCACCGACGTGGCCAAGACCATCGGCGCGCCGGTGTTCCACGTCAACGGCGACGACCCCGAGGCCTGCGTGTGGGTCGCGAAGCTGGCCGTGCAGTACCGCCAGGCGTTCGGCAAGGACGTCGTCATCGACATGGTCTGCTACCGCCGCCGCGGGCACAACGAGGGCGACGACCCGTCGATGACGCAGCCGAAGATGTACGACGCGATCGACAAGATGCGCAGCGTACGCAAGGTCTACACCGAGTCGCTGATCGGCCGCGGTGACATCACCGTGGAGGAGGCCGAGAAGGCGCTCAAGGACTACGCCGCGCAGCTGGAGCACGTGTTCAACGAGGTGCGCGAGCTGGAGAAGACCCCGCCGGAGCCGAGCCCGTCGGTGGAGTCCGAGCAGCAGGTCCCGCGCGGCCTGTCCACCGCGATCTCCCGCGAGGACCTGGAGCACATCGCCGAGGCGCAGATCAACCTGCCGGAGGGCTTCACCCCGCACCCGCGCGTCAAGCCGGTGCTGGAGCGCC
This sequence comes from Saccharopolyspora griseoalba, assembly GCF_042665275.1. NCBI lineage: Bacteria > Bacillati > Actinomycetota > Actinomycetes > Pseudonocardiales > Pseudonocardiaceae > Saccharopolyspora > Saccharopolyspora griseoalba. The sequence continues at coordinate 486,924 of NZ_JBHTCJ010000002.1, forward strand.
GCGCCAAGATGGGCCGCGAGGGCGGCATCGACTGGGCCTTCGGTGAGCTGCTGGCGTTCGGTTCGCTGGTCAACGAGGGCCGCCAGGTCCGCCTGACCGGGCAGGACTCGCGCCGCGGCACCTTCGGTCAGCGCCACTCGGTGCTCATCGACCGCAAGAACAACTCCGAGTACACGCCGCTGCAGAACCTGTCGGACGACCAGGGCAAGTTCCTGGTCTACGACTCGGCGCTGTCGGAGTTCGCCGCGCTGGGCTTCGAGTACGGCTACTCGGTGGGCAACCCCGATGCGCTGGTGCTGTGGGAAGCGCAGTTCGGTGACTTCTTCAACGGTGCCCAGTCGGTCATCGACGAGTTCATCTCGTCCGGCGAGGCCAAGTGGGGGCAGCGCTCCGACGTGGTGATGCTGCTGCCGCACGGCCAGGAGGGCCAGGGACCGGACCACAGCTCGGGCCGCATCGAGCGGTGGCTGCAGCTGTGCGCCGAGGGATCCATGACGGTGGCGATGCCGTCGACCCCGGCGAACTACTTCCACCTGCTGCGGCGTCACGCGCTGGACGGCATCCACCGTCCGCTGGTGGTGTTCACGCCGAAGTCGATGCTGCGGCTCAAGGCCGCGACCAGCCCCGTGGAGGACTTCACCGAGGGCAAGTTCACCTCGGTGATCGACGACCCGGCCCAGCCGGACCCGTCGCAGGTCAAGAAGCTGGTGCTGTGCACCGGCAAGCTCTACTACGAGCTGGCCGCCCACCGCGACAAGCAGGGCATCACCGACACCGCGATCGCGCGGCTCGAGCAGCTCTACCCGCTGCCGCACCGCAAGCTGGGCGCGCTGTTCGAGCGCTACCCGAACGTGGAGTCGGTGCGCTGGACCCAGGAGGAGCCGGCCAACCAAGGTGCCTGGCCGTTCCTGGGCCTGTCGCTGCCGGAGCTGTTCCCGCAGCTGATCGGCAAGCTGCAGCGGGTCTCGCGCCGCCCGATGGCCGCCCCGGCCACCGGCCTGGCCAAGGTCCACGAGGTCGAGCAGGCAGAGGTCGTGGAGTCGGCCTTCGCCTGATCCGCACCCCCGAAGCGGGCCGCCGGTTCCCCGGGAACCGGCGGCCCGCTTTCGCGCGGTGGGTGCGCCAGATCGGTTCCCCCGCTCGCCTGAGCCGCCCCGGGCGGGTGCGGCGTGGGAACCGTCCTGTCGTTGGCGGCGGGCCCGGGGTCAACGATCGAATCGGGTTTCGTACCCTGCTGTTCCCGGAACGCTTCACGACATTCAGGGATTCGAGGAGGAAGCGGTGTACTTCACCGACCGCGGCATTGAGGAGCTCGAGGAACGTCGCGGAGACGACGAGGTCACCCTCTCGTGGGTTGCCGATCGGATGCGCGCCTTCGTGGATCTCAATCCGGATTTCGAGGACGCCACCGAGCGCCTCGCGACCTTCCTGGCTCGCGACGACGCCGACGACGAGTGAGCGCGGGCCCGGCCGCGCACCCCCAGTGCGCGGCCGGGCCTCGCGGATCACCCGGGCAGCAGCACGGCGCGGCCGAGCACGGAGCGCGCTTCGATGTCCGCGTGGGCGTCGGCGACCGCGCCCAGCGGGTAGCTCGCGCCGATCGTCGGTTGGACCCTGCCCGCCGCCGCTTCTCGCAGGGCGCGTTCCAGCAGGCTCTTCCGCTGCGCGCGGGAGCTGTACTGGATGTCCAGCAGCCCGATGACGGTCACGTCCTTGTCCCGGGCCTTCGCCTGGTCGATCTCGGCGAAGTCGCCGCTGGAGGCGCCGTAGCTGTAGACCCGGGCGCCGTTGACCGTGGTGCCGAAGGCGGTCGCACCGATCGTTCCCCCGGCTCCGTCGAAGACGACATCGATCCCGCCGGTGCGCTCGCGGACCTGCTCCGGCCAGTCGGGTTCGCCGTAGTCGACGGGTTCGGCCCCGAGCTTGCGCACCAGGTCGAGCTTCGCCGCGCCGCGTGCCGCACCGACGACCTGCGCTCCCGCGGACCTGGCCAGCTGCACGAGGATGCTTCCCGCACCTCCTGCTGCGGCGGTGACCAGCACCCGTTCGCCCGCCTGGATGCGGGCGTGCTCGGCGAACAGCAACGCCGTGCTCGCGTCGTGCAGCAGCACCACGGCCGCTGACGCGTCCAGTCCCTCCGGCACCTCGACGAGCTCGGTTTCGTCGACGGCCACCAATTCGGCGCAGGTGCCCGCGTTGCCGGTGCTGGCGACCACCGTCTTGCCCAGCCAACCGGGATCGACCCGGGAACCGAGCCCCACCACGTCCCCGGCGACCCCGTCGCCGGGGACGTAGGGCGGTTCCATCTCGAAGTAGTCCCGTCCCCACCCGCTTCGGAGCTGGGTGTCCAGGAACAGCACGTCCACGGCGGACGTGCGCACCACCACCTGCCCCGGCGACGGCTCGGGATCGTCGGTCTCGACGACCGAGAGCACCTCGGGCCCACCGAACTTCTCGACCTGCACTGCGCGCATCGCACACTCCGTTCCGCTCGACTCAGCTCATCGTCGAACTTCGAGCGAGGTGGAGGTCAAGACTGCGCGAGCGACAGGAAGGTTCCCGTGCTCAATTCAGTGACAGGAAGGTTCCCCTGCTCAATTCACCGCACGCGGGATCCCCGGCGCCAGACGGCGTGGGTCAGGGGAACTCCTGGCCGGTAGGCCAGCCAGGTCGTGCTCGGGGCGTCGAGCACCTGCAGGTCAGCGCGGGCGCCCGGACGAAGCACCCCGACCGCGGCGTCGCCGGTCTCGCGCCGCAGGGCGCGGGCACCGCCCCAGGTCGCGGCGCGCACGGCTTCGGCGACGCTCATCCGCATCTGCAGCACCGCGGTGGTCACGCAGAACGCCATGGACGAGGTGTAGGACGAGCCCGGATTGCAGTTGCTGGCCAGCGCGACGGTCGCGCCCGCGTCGAGCAGCGATCGCGCGTCCGGCAGCGGCTGCCTGGTGGACAGGTCGCAGGCGGGCAGGAGGGTCGCCACGGTGTCTGAACCGGCCAGGGCGTCCACATCGGACTCGGACAGGTAGGTGCAGTGGTCGACGCTGGCAGCGCCGAGCTCGACCGCCAGCTGCGCACCGGGTCCCGCACCCAGCTGGTTGCCGTGCACCCGCAGGCCGAGGCCGTGCCGCGCGGCAGCGGCGAGCACGCGCCGGGACTGCTCCGCGTCGAAGGCGCCCTTCTCGCAGAACACGTCGCACCAGCGCACGTGCGGCGCGACCGCCTCGATCATCTCCCCGCAGACCAGGTCCAGGTAGTCCTCGACAGCCGAACCGGGCGGCACCAAGTGCGCGCCCAGGAAGGTGACTTCGTCGGCGTTCTGCGCTGCGATCTTGGCGGCGCGCAGCTCGTCCTCGACGGTCAGCCCGTACCCCGTCTTGGTCTCCACGCACGTGGTGCCCTGGGCGGCGGCCTCGTCGAGGTGCGCGCGGAGGTTCGCGGCCAGCTGCGCGTCGTCAGCTTCGCGGGTCGCCTCGACGGTCACCGCGATGCCCCCGGCCTGATAGGGCTCACCTGCCATGCGGGCGGCGAACTCGGCGGTGCGGTCCCCGGCGAACAGCAGGTGGGTGTGGCTGTCCACCCAGCCCGGCAGGACCGCGCGGCCGGCGACGTCGACCTGCTCGTCGGCGGCGGGTGCTCGACTCGCCGGGCCCACCCAGGTGATCCGCTCGTTCTCGAAGACCACCGCGGCGTCGCCGAACGTGCCCGATTCGGCATCGTTCGTGGTGAGTTCACCGATTCCAGTGATAACAGTGGCTGGCATCGTCTGCTGATTCCTCACGTTCGAAGTGCGGAGATGGATTCGCTCAGTTCGCGGGCGGTGTCGATGTCGACGTGCCCGAAGTCCCGAGCCCTCGGTCGACCGTCGATGATCACGTCGCGCACGTCGTCGGCCCTGGCCACGACGGGCACGGCGCGCGGGTCCACACCGGCGAGGCGAGCGGAGTTCAAGTCGACGGCCACGAAGTCGGCGCGAGCGCCCACCTCGAGGCGCCCGGCGTCGGGATGGCCGATGCTGCGGTGCGCGGTGGCCATCCCGAGCAGCTCCCCCGGGGTGTGGTGGCCGCGCGTTTCGGTGGCCAGGCGCTGATGCGCCTCCGCGGCTTGCGCCTCGGCGAGGACGTCGATGCTCGAATGCCCGTCGCTGCCCAGCGAGATCTCGCTTCCCGCATTCCGCAGCGCCCCGACCGGACCGATGCCGTCGGCGAGATCCGCCTCGGTCGCCGGGCACATGCACACGCCGGTGCCGCTCTCGCCGAGCAGCGCCACGTCCCGGTCGGTCAGGTGCGTGGCGTGCACGGCGGTGACCGCGGGGCCCAGCGCGCCTTCGTCGGCCAGCAGCTGCGTCGGGGTTCGCCCGTGCGCGGCAAGGCAGGCCTCGTTCTCGGCGCGCTGCTCGGAGAGGTGGACGTGCAGCGGTGCTCGGTCCGCCTGGGCCACGACTTCGGGGATCGCTTCGACCGGCACGGCGCGCACCGAGTGCAGTGCGGCCCCGACGAGCACGTCGGGGGCGTGGAACCGCTCGACCCGGCTCGCCCAGCTCGCCGCGTCGCCGTCGGAGAAGCGGCGCTGCACCTCGTCGAGCTCGCGACCGAAACCACCCGAGAGGTAGCACGTGTCGAGCAACGTGAGGCGGATTCCGGTGTCGCGGGCGGCTTGCGCCAGGGCGTGGCTCATCGCGTTGGGGTCGTCGTATGTCACGCCGCCGGGTGCGTGGTGCAGGTAGTGGAACTCGCCGACGCCGGTGATACCGGCCTGCACCATCTCGGCGTACACGCCGCGCGCCAGCCGGTAGTAGGTGTCGGGGTCCAGTTCGGCCGCCACCTGGTACATGCGTTCCCGCCACGTCCAGAACGTGCCGCGGGTGGTGTCGCCGCGCAGCGCGCGGTGGAAGGCGTGCGAATGCGCGTTGGCCAACCCGGGAAGCACCATGCCGGCGAGCACCTCGGCGTGCCCGGGGCGCTCGCCGCGGCGCACCCCGGTGATCCGCGAGCCGTCGGTCTCGAACAGCACGCCCTGCTCAGGCCCGGTCGGCAGCCAGGCCCACTCGCACCAGAACACCGCGCTCACCTCGCCAACTCCTGCAGCACGTCGGCCAGAGCGAGGGAACCTTCCTCGCAATCGGCTTGCTCGGCGTGCTCTTCGGGGGCGTGGCTGATGCCGGTGGGATTGCGCACGAACAGCATGCCGGTCGGGCGCTCGGCGGCGAGGATCCCGGCGTCGTGCCCCGCCCCGGAGGGCAGCGCAGGAGCGCCGTGGAGCAGGTCGCGGAGCCGGTCGCGCATGGTCGGGTCGAAGTGCACCGTCTCGCCGAAGGACTCCTCGAGGACCTCCACCTCACAGCCTTCGTGCGCTGCGAATTCGGCTGCTCGCGCGGACAGGTCCGCGACCAGTTCGCGGGACCGCTCCGGCGCGCGGGCGTCGAGGTGGACGTCGACGGCGGAGGCGATCACGTTGGTGCCGCCCGGGGTGGGAACGATCCTGCCGACCGTGGCCCTGGCATCGTCGGCGGCTTCAGCCGCCCGGCGCGCGGCGAGCACGAGCTCGGCGGCCGGAAGCATCGGGTCGCGGCGGTCGTCGATGCGCGTCGCCCCGGCGTGGTTTCCCTGCCCGTGGAAGCGGAACCGCCAGCGGCCGTGCCCGAGGATCGAGTCGGCCACGCCCACCGGGCGCCCCAGTTCGATCAGGCCCTTGCCCTGCTCGACGTGCAGCTCGACGAATTGCCCGATCCGCCGCAGCGCCGCGTCGTCGCGACCGGCTCGCGCGGGGTCGGCGCCGAAGTCGGCCATCGCCTCGGCGAAGGTGAGCCCGCCGGCGTCGCGCAGGTTGCGGGCCCGATCCGGGTCGATCTGCCCGGTGAGCAGCTTCGAGCCGAGGCACGGCACGCCGAAGCGCCCGCCTTCCTCTTCGGCGAAGACCACCACGGCGAAGGGACGTCGCGGTTGGAAACCGCGAGCGCGCAGGACGTCGACCGCCTGCAGGGCGCTGGTGACGCCCAGCGGGCCGTCGAACGCTCCCCCACCGGGCACGGAGTCGAGGTGGCTGCCGGTGACCACCGCGTCGTCGCCCGGTTCGCCCCACCACGCCCACATGTTGGCGTTGGCGTCGGTGTGGACGTCGAGCCCGCGCCGCTGCGCCTGCTCGACGAACCACTCCCGCAACTGCCGCTCCGCGTCGTCGAAGACGTGCCGGGAATATCCGCCGCGGCGCGGATCGGTTCCGATGTCGGCGATGTCGGCCAGCCCGCTCATCGGCTCACCAGCGGGGTGCGCACGCCGCGCTCGGCGGCGACCTGCTCGGCGCGTTCGTACCCGGCATCGACGTGCCGGATCACGCCCATCCCGGGGTCGTTGGTCAGCACCCGCTGCAGCTTGCGCCCGGCGAGCTCGGTGCCGTCGGCGACCGTGACCTGCCCGGCGTGCAGGGAACGTCCCATGCCGACTCCGCCGCCGTGGTGCAAGGACACCCACGTCGCGCCGGAGGCGGTGTTGACCAGGGCGTTGAGCAGGGGCCAGTCGGCCACCGCGTCGGAGGTGTCGGCCATGGACTCGGTTTCGCGGTAGGGCGATGCGACCGAACCGCAGTCGAGGTGGTCGCGGCCGAGAACGACGGGAGCCGACAGCTCACCGGAGGCGACCATGTCGTTGAACCGCTGCCCCGCCTCGGCGCGTTCGCCGTAGCCGAGCCAGCAGATGCGGGCTGGGAGTCCGTGGAAGGGAACCTTCCTGCCGGCCAACCGCATCCACCGGGCCAGGTGCTCGTCCTCCCCGAACAGGTCCAGCACCGCCTGGTCGGTCTTGGCGATGTCGGTCGGGTCGCCGGACAGCGCCGCCCACCTGAAGGGACCCTTTCCTTCGCAGAACAGGGGCCGGATGTAGGCGGGCACGAAGCCGGGGTAGGCGAAGGCGCGGTCGTAGCCGGCCAGGCGCGCTTCGCCGCGCAGGGAGTTCCCGTAGTCGAAGACCTCGGATCCGGCGTCGAGGAAGCCGACCATCGCCTCGACGTGACGGGCCATCGCCTCGCGCGCCCGGGTGGTGAACTCCTCGGGGTTCTTGGCCGCGTAATCGGCCCAGTCGTCCAGCTCGACGCCCGGAGGCAGGTACGACAGCGGGTCGTGGGCCGAGGTCTGGTCGGTGACGATGTCTGCCGGAACACCCCTGCGCAGCAGTTCGGGCATGATCTCGGCCGCGTTGCCGATGACGGCGACCGAATGGGCCCGGCGCTGGTTCCTGGCGTTGACCGCCGCCTCGATCGCCTCGTCGAGGTTCTCGGCGACCTCGTCGAGGTAGCCCTGCTGAGCGCGGCGGTGCGCGCGTGAGGGGTCGCATTCCACGATCAGCGCGGCGCCTTCGTTCATGGTGACCGCCAGCGGTTGCGCGCCGCCCATGCCGCCCAGCCCCGCGGTGACGGTGAGGGTCCCGGCGAGGCTGCCGCCGAAGCGCTTGGCCGCGATCGCGCCGAAGGTCTCGTAGGTGCCCTGCAGGATCCCCTGGGTTCCGATGTAGATCCAGGATCCTGCGGTCATCTGCCCGTACATCGTCAGCCCGAGCTCGTCGAGGCGGCGGAACTCGTCCCAGTTCGCCCAGTCGCCGACCAGGTTGGAGTTGGCGATGAGCACGCGCGGAGCCCACTCGTGGGTCTGCAGTACTCCCACGGGTTTGCCGGACTGCACCAGCAGCGTCTCGTCCTCGCGCAGGTCGGTGAGCTCGCGGGTGATGGCGTGGAAGCTCGCCCAGTTGCGCGCGGCCTTGCCGGTTCCTCCGTAGACCACGAGGTCTTCGGGGCGTTCGGCGACTTCCGGATCGAGGTTGTTGTGCAGCATCCGCAGCGGTGCTTCGGTGCTCCAGCTGCGCGCGGTCAGTTGGGTGCCCCGCCTTGCTCGCACGTCGGTCATGCGGACCTCCTGGTTTCGGCTGCGGCGTGGATGGTGCCGTCGCGGATGAGTTCTTCGGCCGCGGTGATCTCCGGTGCCACGTGCCGGTCCGGGCCGGGACCGGGAACCCGGGTGCGCAGGACTTCGCGGGCCGCGCCGGTGGCTGGGCCGGGCTCCAGCGGGGCGCGCAGGTCGAGGGCTCGCGCTGCCGTGAGCAGTTCGACGGCCAGCACGGTGGTCAGCCCGTCGACGGCGCGGCGCAGCTTGCGCGCAGCCGACCAGCCCATGGAGACGTGGTCCTCCTGCATGGCGCTGGTGGGGATGGAGTCCACCGAGGCCGGCGCGGCCACGCGCTTGAGCTCGGAGGCGATGCCCGCCTGGGTGTAGTGGGCGATCATGTGCCCGGAGTCCACGCCCGGGTCGTCGGCCAGGAACGCGGGGAGCCCGTGCGAGCGCGCGACGTCGAGCATCCGGTCGGTGCGCCGCTCGCACATGTTCGCCACGTCGGCGAGCGCGATGGCCAGGAAGTCCAGCACGTAGCCCAGCGGTGCGCCGTGGAAGTTCCCGTTGGACTCGATGCGCCCGTCGTCGAGCACGACGGGGTTGTCGATGGCCGCGGCAAGTTCGCGTTCGGCGACCGCGGCCGCGTGCTCGGCGGTGTCGCGCGCAGCACCGTGCACCTGCGGTGCGCAGCGCATCGAGTAGGCGTCCTGCACGAGGGGGCAATCGGGTCCGCGGTGGCTGGCCACGATCGGCGAGTTCGCGAGCAGGGTCGCCATTCGCTCAGCCGAGGTGGCCTGCCCCGGGTGCGGCCGCAGGCCCTGCAAATCGGCGGCGAAGGGACGGTCGGTGCCCAGGAGGGCCTCGACGCTCATGGCGGCGGTGAGGTCGGCGACGTCGAGCAGCGCGGCGATGTCGGCCAGGGCCAGCACCAGCATGCCGAGCATGCCGTCGGTTCCGTTGGTCAGCGCGAGCCCTTCCTTCTCGGCCAGCGCGACCGGTTCGATGCCGGCCTCGGCCAGGGCTGCGGCAGCGGGCTTGCGCTGCCCGGTGGCGTCGAAGACCTCCCCTTCACCGGTGAGCGCGAGCGCGACCGAGGCGAGCGGCGCGAGGTCGCCGGAGCAGCCCAGCGAGCCGTGCTCGTGGACGACGGGAACGATGCCGGCGTTGAGCAGCGAGGTCAGCGCTTGCGCGGTTTCGGGCCGGACCCCGGTGTGGCCGGTGGCGATGGTGTGCAGGCGCAGCAGCATCTGGGCGCGCACGACCTCGGGTTCCACCGGTTCGCCCGCGCCCGCGGCGTGGGAGCGCACGAAGGCCTGCTGCAGCGCGGCCCGCCGGTCGGCGGGGATGTGGCGCACGGCGAGGGCGCCGAAGCCGGTCGAGACCCCGTAGACCGGTCGCTGTTCGGCGGCCAGCGCGGCGATGTGCTCTCTGGTCGCGGCGATGCGCTGCTCGGCGAGCTCGTTCAGCCGGACGCGCGCGCCGCCGCGCGCGACGGCCACGACCTCGTCGCGCCCGAGCGGTTGCGGACCGAGGAACAGCTCGTTGTGCATACCTCCATCCCAGCTCGCAAAAGCTGCTGGCAGAAGCCCGGATGGAGTGAGACTGTCTGGGATGCCAGACTCCAGGCGTGGGAGGTAGCAGCGATGTGCCCGCGCTCCGGCGCGGGCTGGCGATCCTGCGGGCCCTGGCCGCGCGTCCGGGTCCGGTCTCGGCTGGTGTGCTGGCGCGCGAGCTCGAACTCCCGCGCTCGACGACGTACCACCTGCTGGCCGAGCTGGAGGCGGCCGGTTTCGTGGTGCACCTGCCCGAGGAGCGCCGCTACGGACTGGGGGTGGCGGTCTTCGAGCTCGGCTCGGCCTACCTGCGCCACGATCCGCTGGAGCGGCTGGCGAGCCCGGTGCTTCGGCGGCTGGTGGACCGGGTGGGACGCACGGCCCAGCTGGGCGTGCTGCACGGCGGCGAGCTGCTGTACCTGATCAAGGAGCGACCTTCTCAGCCGCAGACGCTGGTGACCGACGTGGGCGTGCGGTTGCCGGCGCAGCTGCCGGCCTCGGGACGGGCCATCCTCGCGCACCTGCCTGCCGCGCAGGTGCGCGCGCTGCTTCCTTCCGGGGAGCAGTTCGTGCTGCGCACGGAGAGAGGGCCGCGCAACCTGCCCGAGCTGCGGCGCATGCTCAACGCGGAACGACGCCTCGGCTGGGCGGTCGAGGACGGATTCGTCACCGCCGGTTTCGCCTCGGTGGCCTGCCCGGTGTTCGACCACGCCGCCCACCCGATCGCGGCGATCAGCGTGACCTTCCGGCACCACTGCGCCGACCCGGGCTGCGGCAGCACCTGGGCGGAGATGGCCGAACACGTGCAGCGCGCGGCCACCGAGCTGACCACGCGGATCAGCGGCCGCGCCGGCTGAGGGCTCGCGCGAGCGAGGGAACCTTCCTGCCAGCCATCCGAGGGGAAGTGGCAGGAAGATTCCCGTGCTCGAATCCCGAAGCAGCCCGGTCACAGGCCGATGCTCGCTACGAACTCCTTGGCCACATCCGCGGGATTGGCCTTGTCGATCTCGATGCGCTCGTTGAGCTCGGTGAGCTTGTCGGTGGTCAGCGCGCGGGAGACCTCGTTGACCGCGTCGGTCTGCTCCGGGTCGAGCTTGCCCTTGCCGACCAGCGGGACCACGTTCTGCGCGGGGAACATGTTCTTCGGGTCGTCGAGCTTGACCAGGTCGTTCGCGCGGATGGCCGAGGAGGTGCTGAACAGGTTGGCGACCTGGATCTGCCCCGCGGTCAACGCGTCGACGGTGAGGGTGCCTGCTTCGACGCTGCGGATCTGCTTGAAGGTGCAGCCGTACTCCTGGGCGATCTTGGCCGCCCAGCGCGACTTCCACTCCGCCGGTGCGCCGAGCACGAGTTCACCGCAGCGGGGGCCGAGGTCGGCCATCGAGCGCAGCCCGGACTCGGCGGTCCGGCGAGTCACGGTGAGCACGTCGGAGTCCTCGGCCGCGGACTGCTCCAGCACCTGCAGGTTCGGCGGCAGCACCCCGGTGAGGTGGTCGTAGACCTGCCGGGACTCGGTGGCGGTGGCCTCCGGGTCGAGGTGCTGCATGAGGTTGCCGGTGTACTCGGGCACCATCGTCAGCTCGCCTTCGCGCACCGCCCCGACGTAGAACTCGCGGGCGCCGATGCGCGGCCGGGTCTGCACCTTCGCACCGGTGCTCTTCAGCGCCTCGGCGTAGACGTGCATGAGCAGCTCGCTCTCGGCGAAGTCGGCCGAGCCGATCACCACCTGCCCGCTGCTCTGCTGGTTGGCTTCCAAGGGGTCCTGGGTTCCGCATCCCGCCAGCAGCAGCGCTGCGGCGGCCATCGCGAGCAGTCGCATCAATGGTTCCCTCCTCGTCGTGCGGCCAGCTGCAGGCCGCGCGGCACCAACAACCGGGTGAGCCCGGCCAGCACCAGATCGAGCAGCACGGCCAGGACCGCGATGACGATCGCGGCCGAGGCCATCTGCGCGTAGTCGCTGACCTTGAGCCCGTCCAGCAGGATTCGTCCCAGCCCGCCGAGGCCGACGTAGGCCGCGACGGCCGCGGTGGCCACGACCTGCAGCATCGCGCTGCGGATGCCGCCGAGCACGAGCGGCAGCGCGGTCGGCAGCTCCACCTGCCAGAGCACCTGGCGGGGTGTCATGCCCATTCCCCGGGCGGCGTCGACCGCGTCGGGCGGCGCGTTGCGGACACCGGCGTAGGTGCCGGAGAGGACCGCGGGGATCGCCAGGATCACCAGGCCGGCCAGCGCGGGCGCCACGCCGATCCCGAAGCCCAGCACCAGCAGCGTGACCAGGCCGAGGGTGGGCAGGGCTCGCATCGCGTTGCCGAGGCCCACGACGAGCACCGCGCCGCGGCCGGTGTGCCCGATGTAGATGCCCAGCGGGAGGGCGATCAGACCTGCCGCGGCCACCGAGAGCACGCAGTAGTACAGGTGCCGGAAGGTCTGCACGAGGACACCGCCCGGCCCGGTCCAGTGCGCCGGGTCGCCCAGCCAGGTGAGGATTTCGCCGATCATCGGCGCGCCCACGGTGTGGCCAGCCGCCAGGCCAGCACAAGCAGCAGGTCGACCGCCAGGGCCAGCAGCAGGGTGAACGCGATGCCGATGATGATCTGGGCCGGGTAGTCGCGCTGGAAGCCGTCGGTGAACAACCTGCCCAGACCACCGATGCCCACCAGCGCACCCACGCTGACCAGGCTGATGTTGCTCACCGAGGCCACTCGCACGGCAGCGGTCAGCACCGGGAGCGCCAGCGGGAGTTCGACCGCCAGCAGACGGCGCCCGGGACGGTAGCCCATGGCCGTGGCCGCGGCGACGATGTGGCCCGGAACCGACTCCAGGGCGTCGAGAACGGGGCGCACCAGCAGCGCGGCCGTGTAGAGGGTCAGGGCGATGATGACGTTGAGCGGGGACAGCAGCGGGGTGCCCAGCACGCCCGGGATGATCACGAACAGGGCCAGCGAGGGGATCGTGTAGACGATGTTGGCCGCGCCCTGCAGCACGCCCCGCAACCAACCGACGCGCTGCGCCAGCCGGCCCAGCGGCAGCGCCAGCAGCGTGCCGAGCACCAGCGGCAGCAGCGAGAGGTACAGGTGCTGGCCGAGCTGACCCAGCAGCAATTCGCGGTTGCTGGGACTGGTGAAGAACTCGATCACGGCGCCGCCCGGTGCTGGTGCAGCAGCGCGAGCACGTCCTCGGCGGTGACCACTCCCAGGCTCGCACCGTCGGCGTCGACGACCACGCCCTGCCCGGACGGAGCCGACAGCGCGGCGTCCAGTGCCCCGCGCAGCGGCCCGTCGAGCGGGTGCAGCGAGCCGCCCGCCACCAGGGCGTCCTCGGTGAGCTCGCCGTCGACCTCGCGCCCGGGTTCGAGCCAGCCGCGCGGCCTGGCATCGGCGTCGACCGCCAGTCGCCATCCGTCGGAGGCGCCCACGGTGCTGCCGAGCTCCACTGTGGGCACCGGCCGCGGCACCAGCCCGTTGGCGTGCACGAAGGAGAGCCGCCGGTACCCGCGGTCGCGTCCGACGAAGGACGTCACGAAGTCGTCAGACGGTTCGGCCAGCAGCTCGTCGGGGTCGGCGCACTGCGCGAGGTGCCCGCCCTGGCGCAGAACGGCGACCTTCTCGCCGAGCTTGATGGCCTCGTCGATGTCGTGGGTGACGAACAGGACGGTCTTTCCCAGCTCGCCCTGCAGCCGCAGCAGTTCGTCCTGCAAGCCCTCGCGCACCACGGGGTCGACCGCGCTGAAGGGCTCGTCCATCAGCAGCACCGGGGGATCGGCGGCCAACGCGCGCGCCACGCCCACCCGCTGCTGCTGACCACCGGAGAGCTGCGCGGGGTAGCGCTTGGCCAGCTCGGCGGGCAACCCGACGAGTTCGAGGAGTTCGGCGGCCCGCGCGCGTGCGTCGCGGCGAGAGCGTCCGTCCAAGATGGGCACCGTCGCGATGTTGTCCAGAATCGAGCGGTGCGGGAACAGCCCGGCCTGCTGGATGACGTAGCCGATGCCGCGCCGCAACCGAGCGGGGTCCTGCGCCCGCACGTCGGTGCCGTCGACCAGCACGGTTCCCGAGGAGGGGTCGATCATGCGGTTGACCATGCGCAGCAGGGTCGTCTTGCCGCATCCGGAAGGCCCGACCAGCACGGTCACGGTGCCGGTCGGCACGGACAGGCTGAGCTCTTCGACGGCGACGGTGCCGTTGGCGTACTGCTTGCGGACGGCTTGGAACTCGATCACGCGAGCCCCCTTCTCGTCGCGAACCCCCACAAACCCGCTCGACCCTAAACGCCCGGTCGGGCTACCGCGATCTCTCGATATCGACGCGTGACCTCCAGCGGCGACCCGTGCCCAGCACAACTAGGCTGGTTCCCCTCATGAACTCCGCTGAATCCGAACCGATCGAGGCCGTGCGCGAACTGCTCTCCTCGGCGGGGCCGCTGGCCCGCCGAGCACGAGAGGTCCTGGCCGAGCTGACCGGCGACCCCCGCTCCCTCGACGAGATCATCCGCCGCACCGGGGTTTCCCGCCGCACCGTGGAGGACTTCCTCGACGCCACCGGCGAGGATCTCGAACGCACGCCCACCGGCTATCGGCTCACCGACGACGCAGCTGCGCGCTACCGCGCGGAATTCGCCCTCGACGAGCTGGGCGCACCGCCGACGCGCACCGCCGAGCAGCTCGGGCTCATGGCGGGATTCATCACCACCGGTCCGCCCCCGACCACGGCGCTCGATCACGTCACCGCCACCCCGGAGACCGCGCTGCGCCGGGCCGAGTGGATGCGCGACAACTACGACCTGGCCGGCGCCAAGGTGCTGTGCCTGGGAGACCACGACCTGACCTCGCTGGCGCTGTCGATCGTGGAGCCGCGCGCGCAGATGCGGGTGGTCGACCTCGACGAGCGGATCCTGCGGCACATCGACAGCGCGGCCGCCGAGCGCGGCTACGACATCGGCTCCCTTCACGCGGATCTGCGCTTCGGACTTCCTCCGGAACTGGAGTCGTGGGCGGACCTGGTGTTCACCGACCCGCCCTACACCGCCGAGGGCATCGGGTTGTTCGCCGCTCGCGCCGCCGAGTGCCTGGCACCGGGAAACAGCCGCCTGCTGCTGGCCTACGGCTACAGCCCCCGCACGCCCGCGCTCGGGCACAAGGTCCAGCAGGAGCTGCTGCGGTTGGGCATGGTCTTCGAGGCGATCCTGCCCCGCTTCCACAGCTACTACGGCGCGCAGGCCATCGGCAGCACCAGCGACCTCTACGTGTGCCAGCCGACCGCGCACACCCGCAAGCTCGCGCTGCGCCAGGCCTCGTCGATCTACACGCACGGCCCGCAGTCGGTCGAGGCCGTCGCGGGCTCGACCGGGCAGGACCTGCTGGAGTCCGTGTCCGGGCTGCTCGGCTCGTCGGTGACCGAGCTGCGCTCGCCCGGTTGGGCGCGGCCGGTGCGCGCGTCCGGGGATCCCGCGGTGTTCGACCTGCGCGCCGATCCGGGACCGTGGCTGCTGCGGATGCTGCTGGCCTGCAACGCCGAGCGGGTCGGCTTCCTGGTCGACAACAACCATCCCGACATCACCAACCAGCTCGCCCAGACCGACCTGATCGAGCTGGTGAGCGGGAAGTTCCGATTGCGCTTCCACCGCAGCACCCCGGATTCCAAGCACGCGGTGGTGCTCGCCGAAGCCGTCGAGTCCGATTCGGTGGCCGCGCAGCTGCTGCGGCGCGCGCACGGCAAGCTCGGCAACACCTGGCGCGAAGGCCTCATCGCGCGCACCGGCGAGCTCACCAAGCGCGAGGCCAAGCAGCAGGTCGCCGAACTCGCGCCCAACCCCGATGACCTGGCGCGGCGGCTGATCGACCTGCCGCGGCACCGGGCGAGCGAGGTGCTGGCCAGGGCCCGCAGCTGAGGCGGGCCGGCGGTCAGGGCACGTCGATTCCGCCGTCGTCGAGCAGCGCGCGGAACTCGGCGGCGGGCACTGCGCGGGAGAACAGCCATCCCTGGTAGCTCCCCACGCCCACTCCGCGCAGCAGCTCGAACTGGGTGGCGGTCTCGACGCCCTCGGCCACGCACTGGCGGTCCATCGCGCGGGCCATGTCGACCACCGCCCTGGCCACGGCGAAGTCGGAGGCGTCACCTCCGACGCCGGCCACGAAGCGCCGGTCGACCTTGATGATCTGCGCGGGCAGGTCCTTGAGCCGAGCCAACGAGGAGTACCCGGTGCCGAAGTCGTCGACGGCGAACCGCACACCTCGCGCGACCAGCTCCCTCATCTCGTGGCGGGTGCGCGAGGGCAGGTCGACCAGGGCGGTCTCCACCAGTTCGAGGATCACCCGGTCCCACTCGATGCCGGTCTCGGCGACGATGTCGGCCACCGAGTCCACGAAGTCCGGTCCCCCGGGAACGAGCCCGGCGAGGTTCACGGCGATGTTGACCGGTTTGTCGTCGCGCACCGGCCACGTCGTGGCCTCGCGCAGCGCGGTGCGCAGCACCCAGCGGTCCAGCTCGCGCAGCAGGTCGCCCTGCTCGGCGACCGGCAGGAACGCGTCGGGGGCGAGCATGCCGCGCTCGGGGTGCGGCCAGCGCACCAGCGCCTCGGCGCTGACGACCGCACCGTCCTGGTCGACGACCGGCTGGTAGTGCAGCTCCAAGCCGTCGGTGGCCAGGGCCTCGCGGAGCTGGCCCTCCAGGTGCAGCTGGCGGTCGGCGGCGGCGATCAGCGCGGAGCTGGCCAGCGCGACCTTGCCCGCGCCTCGGCGCTTGGCCTCGAACATGGCCGCGTCGGCGAACCGCAGCAGGTCCTCCCCGACGGTGTGATCGTCGCTGGGCACCGCGGCCCCGATCGACGAGGAGACCCGGACCAGCTGGCCGTGCACCGGCACCGCGGTGCGCAGCAGCGCGGCGACCTTCGTGGCCAGCGAATCGACCCCGCCGCCCGCCTCCACGTCGGGGCAGATGACCACGAATTCGTCGCCGGACAGGCGCGCGGCGATGCAGTCGGCAGGGATGCCGCCCTCCAGGCGGCGGGCCAGCGCCACCAGCAACTCGTCGCCCGCGTCGTGGCCGAGGGAGTCGTTGACGCGCTTGAAGTTGTCGATGTCGCAGAACAGCACCGCCACCCGGTCCGAGCCGGGACCGGTGAGCAGCTTGCCCAGCAGGTCCTTGACCGCGGTGCGGTTGGGCAGCCCGGTCAGCTCGTCGTGGGTGGCCTGGTACCGCAGGGCTTCGGCCGCCCGGCGGCGCTCGGTGATGTCCTGGAAGACCACCAGCCAGAACTCGGTGCCGTCGTCCTGCACCGAGGTGGAGGTGTGCAGCTCGCAGTAGACCGGTTCGCCGTCGGCGCGCACCAGCACCCGCTGCGGCACGCGGCGGCGCACGCCTGGTTCGGCGGGGGCGGGCAGGCTGGCGTCGTTCTCCTCGGGGTGCAGAACCTCGTGGAAGCCCCGTCCGCGCAGCTGCTCCAGGCGGTAGCCCAGCAGGTCGCACAGCGCGTCGTTGGCGTCGACGAGCCGTTCGGAGCGGTCGAACAGCCCGATGCCCACCGGAGTGATGCTGACCAGGTCGGCGAAGCGCTGGCTGGAGCGCTGCATCCGGGTGGCCACGGTGCGCTGCTCGGTGACGTCCTGCGCGGTGCCGACGTAGAACGCCCCGCGGGTGTCGTCGTCGATCTTGGTGCCGTGCACCCGCAGGATCCGCACGTTGCCGTCGGCGCGCACGTAGCGGTGCTCGATCTCGACCGGATGACCGTCGCGGGCCAGCCGGTTCCACGCGCGGCGCGCGCGGGTGCGCTCGTCGGGGTGCACGTGTTCGAGGTAGCGGTGGAAGCTGCTGTCGGTTCCCGGCGGCATGCCCAGGATCTCGCGCAGAATGCTCGACAACCGCATCACGTCGTCGCGCGGGTCGACCTCCCAGGTGCCGAGCTTGGCGATGCGCTGGGCGTCCTGCAGCCTGCGCCGCTCGTCGCGCAGTTGCCGTTCGAGGACGCGGTGCTCGGTGACGTCCTGGACGGTGCCCTGCACCCGCGCGACCTGGCCCGCCTTGTCGTGCTCGGCGCTGCCGGTGCACAGGAAGGTCCGGCTGCCGTCGTAGTTGCGCAGCTCGGCCTCGACGAGTTCGCCGGGCGGCGCGGTGAGCACGGTGGCGTAGAACTGCTCGGCGGCCTCGCGGTCGTCCGGATGGGTGGTCTCGATCATCGCGGTGGCGGTCTCGACCTCGTCCGGGTCGCCGACGTCCATGAACTCGGCCAGCAGCGGGCTTCGGTAGATCACCCCGGTGTCGGGGTAGTAGACCCAGCTGGCGACCTTGGCCAGGCGCTGCGCGTCGATGAGCCAGTAGTGCTCGTCGGAGTCGGCGGAGGAGGTCACCGCCGCGCCGTCGTCGGCCAGGTCGGAGACGTCCACCAGGACGGTGACGTTGAGGTGCGGGGCTTCCTGGTGCGGCCAGGACTGCATCCGGATGGGCGTGCGGCCGCGTCGGGTGCGCATCCAGGTGGCGCGGCCGTGGCGTTCGACGAGGTCTTCGAGCTTGCTGCCCAGCAGCGCGGCCGCGCTGGTTTCCCCGGCGAGCGTGACCGCTTGCTCGGTCACCGCGATGACGAGGCCTTCGTGGGTGCTGAGCAGGGCTGGGGCGTCGGGCAGCGGGTCACGCCCGACGCGGGTGCTCTCCGGCCCGAGGCCTTCGGCGGCCGATCGGGCCTGCTCCCTGCGCTCGGTCAACTCCACCCCTCCTGTTGCGGCCCGCGGCTGGCGACCCATCACCCGTCGAGTGATGTGCGACACAGCGACCCGCAGTCCAGACCCTACCGCCTCACCCGGAGCCGGTACTGCCATGGTGCCGGGCCTTTAGTCCCGACACCCAAAGATGTGACAGCACACCCCCGACCTGATGACGCCGTTTTCGCGGATTTCCTCCGAGCGGTTATGCGACGGGGCCGGGAGCGTCCGCCTGGACTCTCCCGGCCCCGTAGTGCCGTTCGTGAAACTACCGCCCGGCTCCTCGCGCTCGACGGTCCGCGCCGGTCACGCGGTGGCCACGCCCTCGGCCCGCGCGGCCTTGGCCACCGCCGCGCTCACCTCGGGCGCCACCCGCGGGTCCAGCGGGCTGGGCACGATGTAGTCGGCGCTGAGGTCGTCGGCGGCCACGGCGGCGATCGCCTCGGCCGCGGCGACCTTCATCCCATCGGTGATCGCCCGCGCACCCGCGTCCAGCGCACCCTTGAAGATGCCCGGGAAGGCGAGCACGTTGTTGATCTGGTTCGGGAAGTCGCTGCGCCCGGTGGCGACCACCGACGCGTAGCGGTGCGCGACCTCGGGGTGGATCTCCGGATCCGGGTTGGACAGCGCGAACACGATCGCCCCGTCGGCCATCGAAGCCACCCGCTCCTCGGGGACCTGGCCGACCGAGACGCCGATGAACACGTCGGCGCCCTTCATCGCCTCGTCCGGTCCGCCGGTGATCCCCCGCGAGTTGGTGTAGGAGGCGAGCTCCTGCTTGATCGGGGTGAGATCGGTGCGATCGGCGTGGATCACGCCGCGCGAGTCGAGCACGACGATCTCGCCGACGCCGGCGGTGTGCAGGATCTCGGCGCAGGCCACGCCCGCGGCACCGGCGCCGGAGATCACCACGCGCAGCGATCCCAGCTCGCGGCCGGCGACCTTCGCGGCGTTGCGCAGCGCGGCGAGCACGACCACGGCGGTGCCGTGCTGGTCGTCGTGCATGACCGGGCAGTCCAAGGCCTCCTTGACCCGCCGCTCCAGCTCGAAGCAGCGCGGAGCGGAGATGTCCTCGAGGTTCACCGCGCCGAACGACGGCCGCAGCCGGACCAGGGTCTCGACGATCTCGTCGACGTCGTTGGTGTCGAGCACCAGCGGGATCGAATCCAGGTCCGCGAAGGTCTTGAACAGCGCGGACTTGCCCTCCATGACCGGCAGCGACGCCTTCGGCCCGATGTCGCCCAGCCCCAGCACCGCGGAACCGTCGCTGACCACGGCGACCAGCCGCTGCGTCCAGGTGTAGCGGTCGGCCAGCGCGGCGTCACTGGCGATCGCGCGGCTCACCTGCGCCACACCGGGGGTGTAGGCGATGGAGAGGTCGCGCGCGGTGTCCAGCGGCGCGCTCACCGAGGCGGTGAGCTTGCCGCCCTCGTGCGCGGCGAAGATCTCTTCGTGGGTCAATTCAGTACCGATGCCGGTGCTGACGCTGTCGTTCACTGCGGTCACGGCGTCCCTCCTGTAGCCATGCCTAGCGCTCGAACTCAAATCCGAGCAGGCCAAACGCGGTTCTTCACCGCTATTCGACGACCACTCCCCGGGCGTTCCGGCGAAGAGGACGTCTCAAATACCGATACCTGCCGTCCTGTTCGGACAGCGACTCGGCGGACGCTGCGGTGCGGTTAGTCTGCCAGGCCCCGGGTGGGCTGTCAGCGACAGGGATCACACCGCTGAGCAGGAAAAAGGCGAAAATTTTACGAATCTTGACAGTACATCCGTCATATTTAGCGACCGTACGTGCGTCCTATTTGAATTCATCGATTCAGAACCGACGTCTCGGATTCGAGAATCGAACGCCGCGCATTCGAATCCACCCGGATGGAATGTCATCCACGGCCGCGAGGATGGGAACCTTCCTGCCACCCGCACGGGAACCTTCCTGCCACCGCCGCCCCACCGGACCCACCCGGGCCGCACCTCCTAGGCTCTGCGACCGTGCAGGTACGTCGACTCGACATCACCGGGGCGTTCGAATTCACCCCCAAGTCCTTCCCGGACCACCGCGGCTTGTTCGTCGCGCCCTTCCAGGAACCCGCGTTCGCCGAAGCCACCGGGCACCCGCTGTCGGTCGCCCAGACCAACCACAGCGTCTCGGCCCACGGCGTCATCCGCGGCGTGCACTTCTCCGACACCCCTCCCGGGCAGGCCAAGTACGTCTACTGCCCGCAGGGCGCGCTGCTCGACCTGATCGTCGACGTCCGCATCGGATCCCCGACCTTCGGACGCTGGGAAGCGATCCGGCTCGACTCCAGCGAGTACCGCGCGGTCTACCTGGCCGAAGGGCTCGGGCACGCCTTCCTCGCCCTGACCGACAACACGGTGATGAGCTACCTGTGCTCGACCGGGTACAATCCCAGCGCCGAACACGGCGTCAACCCGCTCGACCCCGAGCTCGGCCTGCCGTGGGCCGATGAGCTCGCCGGCGAACCCGTCCTGTCCGAAAAAGACCGCACCGCGCCGAGCCTCGCCGAAGCCGCCGAACGAGGACTGCTCCCCGACTACCACGCCTGCCTGGCCCACTACGAGACGCTGCGGAACTCGGCCCGGGCGTAGGGCGAGCAGGGGAACCTTCCTGTCACGCCGGATGCCACGAAGGTTCCCCTGCTCGGCTCACCGAAGGCGACCGGGTTCGGGCCACAGCCGCCAGCGCACCACGCCCAGCACCCGGGCCGGGCCGAGTTCGCGCGAATCGGTGGACCCGAACGGGTTGTCGCCCTCCACGTGCCACCCCTCCCCGTCGCGGCGCACGGCGCGCTTGACCGACAGCTGCTGCGGCCGCGAGTCCCAGCTCACCAGCACCAAGGAGCCCGGTGCTGCGCGGTCGCCGACCCGCAGCACCACCACGTCGCCGTCCCGCAGAGTGGGAGCCATCGACGGTCCGCGCACCCGCAACCTCCGCCAGGGCCACCGACCGAGCGAACTCACATTTACCTCCAGTAGGACGACGAGGATCTTCAAGAGTAGGGTCAGGCACGTCGGAGCACTGAACTGTCTGGGAGGAAACATGCGACTCCTGTCGCGAATCCTCGGCCCTCGCCTGGAGGCCACCGCGCACTGCGACCTTCCGTGCGGCGTCTACGACCCCGCGCAGGCGCGGATCGAGGCCGAGTCGGTCAAGGCGATCCAGGAGAAGTACCAGGCCAATGAGGACTCGGAGTTCCGCACTCGCGCGATCAACATCGCCGAGCAGCGCTCCGAGCTGGTCAAGCACCACCTGTGGGTGCTGTGGACCGACTACTTCAAGCCGCCGCACTTCGAGAAGTACCCGCAGCTGCACGAGCTGATCAACAAGGCCACCAAGGCCGCCGGCGCCTCCGGTACCAAGGGTTCGATGGACCCGTCCACCGGTCAGCAGCTGCTGGACTACATCGCCGAGATCGACAAGATCTTCTGGGAGACCAAGAAGGGCTGAGGCCTGGTCTCCACCGAGGCGCCGGTCGGCGAACCACGTGTTCGTCGGCCGGCGCTTTCTCGTCTCGAGCGCCGCCGTGTCCGAACAGGACTCCCGCGCGCCGCCGTGCGAGCCGCGGACGCGACCGTACGCTCGAAGGCGTGACATCGCCGGCGCATCGCATCTACCTGCTCCGCCACGGCACCACCGAGTGGTCGCTGACCGGGCAGCACACCAGCCACACCGACCTCCCGCTCACCGTCGAGGGCGAGCTCCGCGCACGCCAAGCCGGGCAGACCCTGACCTCGCTCCGCGCCGCGGGGCCGCTGCGCGCCCTGGCGAGCCCGCTGCAGCGGGCGCAGCGCACGGCCGCGCTGGCCGGCTTGCCCGATGTGATCACCGAACCGCTCCTGGTCGAGTGGGACTACGGCGACTACGAGGGCCTGACCACCGACCAGATCCGCCAGAGCGTTCCCGACTGGACGGTGTGGACCCACAGCTGTCCCGGAGGCGATTCGGCCGCCGACGTGACCGCGCGCGCCGACGAACTCCTCGCCCAGGTGCGCGCGGCGGACTCCGATGTCGTGCTGGTCGGCCACGGGCACTTCAGCCGCGTGCTGACCGCGCGCTGGCTCGGGCTGCCGGTCACCGCGGGCGTGCACTTCGCGCTCGACGCCGCGGGCATCACGGTGCTGGGCTTCGAACGCGGCGAGCCCCAGATCCAGCGCTCCAACATCCCGCCCTGGCAGCAGGGCTGAGGCACGGCGAGGAGGGGAACCTTCCTGCCACTACCGTCGCGGCAAGGTGGCAGTGGCAGGAAGGTTCCCCTCCTCGCGTCGCAGGCGCTGTGCGGGGCGCGAATATGCTGGCCGGCGTTCCGACAAGCGTGGAGGTCGCGTGATGATCCGCCGGGCCCGTGAAGCCGATGTACCCGCCATCGTCGAGCTGGTGCACGAGCTCGCGCTCTACGAGAAGGAGCCCGACTCCTGCCACCTGACCGAGGAGCAGCTGCGCGCCGCGCTGTTCGGGCCGGATCCAGCGCTGTTCGGCCACGTCGCCGAGGTCGACGGAGCGGTGGTCGGGATGTCGCTGTGGTTCCTGAACTTCTCCACCTGGGAGGGCGTGCACGGGATCTACTTGGAGGACCTCTACGTGCGCCCGCAGCAGCGCGGAGCCGGGCTGGGCAAGCAGCTGCTGCAGACGCTCGCCCGGGAGTGCGTGGAACGCGGCTACGCGCGGCTGGAGTGGTCCGTCCTCGACTGGAACGAGCCCTCCATCGAGTTCTACAAGGCCCAGGGCGCCTTCCCGATGGACGGTTGGACGGTCTACCGGCTCACCGGCGAGGCCCTGCGCGACTTCGGCGGCTGAGGCGCGTCAGTCCTCGCGCGCGTCGGGTGCCAGCGAGGCGTGGAAGGACCAGGCGCGGCCCTCGCGGTTGAACAGGAAGTAGATGACCGCGATGGCCGGCACGGCGATGACCGCCGCGATCAGGGGCCGCCCGGAGGGACCCAGGGCGTACCAGGCGGTGCCCAGGAACAGCAGCTGCATGAGCAGCGCGGGGGTGCGCGCCCAGTGCTTCCCCCTGAGCAGCCCGATGCCCGCGGCCAGGACTCCGGCGGCCAGGATCGCGTAGTAGCCCGCCTCGCCCCAGGTCTGGGTGCGTTCGAGCTCTCCCACTCCGCCGAGCTGGCTGGAGGTGCTGCGCACCAGCAGGGCTCCGACGAAGACCAGGCCTGCCACCGCCTGCAACGTGGTGAGCGCTCCGGCGATGCGCACGGTGCGGGGAACGGTTTCAGCTGACACGGTGGCGGCCTTTCGGGACCCGGGGTTCGGTGACTCTGCGTGTGCACTCACGATGGTAATACCGCCCGAACGCCGCATAGCTCGGACGGTGATGAAGCGCAATGATCGGCGCACGGCCGCTTCGGCGATCGGGGATATCGGGGTGTCCTCCGGTCGCGTCGCGTGTCCGCACGACGCCGGTGGGAGACGAACGGGTGCGTTCCGGGGTTACGCATCCGCCCGCCGCCGGCGACCGGTGGTCTCCGCCGGTACGACGCACTCGCTCCTGGTGCGCGTACCAGCTGGGACCACCGCCTGCGGACACATCGGCCCGCCGACGGAGACGTGCCGGAGGGAGGCCCGCCACCGGGACTGACAGCTGGTCGCGCGAGCGTCGCCCAGCGGCCCTCGCGCGCAGCGGCGCGCGTTCGGCCGCGCGAGCGCGGGCGACTCCCGGCGCATGCCGGTGCCGCGGGTCGCGCCGACTTACGTAGGCTTCGGGCTGTGCGCGCCGTACTCGTCGTCAATCCGCAGGCGACGTCCACCACCGCGGCCGGCCGCGACGTGATCGCCCACGCGCTGGCCAGCGAGCTGAAGCTGGACGTCGTGGAAACGCAGCACTGGGGTCACGCCGGCGAGGCGGCGCGGGCGGCCGCGCACGACGGCGCGGACCTGGTGATCGCGCACGGCGGCGACGGCACGGTCAACGAGGTCGTCAACGGACTGCTGGAGACCGGCGAGCCCGGTTCGCCTTCGCTGCCGACCCTGGGAGTGGTTCCCGGCGGGTCGGCGAACGTGTTCGCGCGCGCCCTCGGCTACTCCAAGGACCCGGTGGAGGCGACGCACCGCTTGCTGCGGGCTGTGACCGAGCGCAGCACTCGATGGGTGGGTCTGGGCAAGGCCTGCGACCGGTGGTTCACCTTCAACGCCGGCGTCGGCTGGGACGCCGAGGTGGTCGCTGAGGTCGAGCGGCAGCGAGAGCTGGGCCACAACGCCAGCCCTGCGCTGTACGCCCGAACCGCGCTGCGGTGCTACTTCCGGATGGCCCGAGATGAACCGAAGGTCAGTGTTCAGATCGGACGTGAGGAACGCATCGACCGACTGCACAGCGTGTTCGTGTCGAACACCGATCCGTGGACCTACCTGGGCTCGACGCCCGTGCGGATGAGCCCGGAGACCAGCTTCGACACCGACCTCGGGGTGTTCGCGTTGTGCAACATGCGCGCTTACCCTGTGTTGCGGCACATTGCCGAGATGCTACTCGGTAGAGCGAAACCACACGGAAAGAGTTCAATTCAGCGTGCGGATGTGCCCCATCTGCGCGTAGCCTGTACGGAGCCGTTGCCGTTGCAGGTCGATGGCGATTGCCTGGGCGAGCGGTCGGACATCGAGTTCTCCTCGATCCCGAACGCTCTCCGCGTCGCCGTATAACCTTCCAGTAACGGATGGACGTCGTTGCCGACTCATGACCCCCGTCTGAGACCGGCGACACACTGAAACCCCTGGTCAAGTCTGGTCGATCTTTCAGGTGAGTTCGCTCACCACGCTGGATCGAGGTCTTGACATTGCGGCAGTTCGTGAAAGCATTCACAAGCGCACGGACTCCGTGAAAGCATTCACAAACACCCCGAACGAACTATCGGCGCGCGTAGGCGTGCCTAGCGAGGAGCAAGGAACAATGGACTGGCGCCACGAAGCGGTTTGCCGTGACGAGGACCCGGAGCTGTTCTTCCCCGTTGGGAACAGCGGTCCTGCTGTGCTGCAGATCGCCGAGGCGAAGGCCGTATGCCACCGCTGCCCCGTTGCCTCCGAGTGCCTGGCGTGGGCGCTGGAGAGCGGGCAGGACGCCGGTGTCTGGGGCGGCATGAGCGAAGACGAGCGGCGTGCTCTCAAGCGGCGCAACGCTCGCACCCGGGCGCGCACCACCGCCTGAGAGCAGCTCGCCAGTGAACGTGCCGGGTCGGTCGCACCCCCGGTGACCGACCGCACGTTCTCGCCCCGGCCGCGCAATACGGCCCTCGCGAAATTCGGTTCAGCAACCCGCCCCAACTAGCCCCGGCCGATCAGCGTCGATGTCGGTCCCGGCGCCCACCCCGCTCTGAGGCGTGATGAGCAGGTGGAACCACCGGAGAACCGACCCGATCGGCCCGACGCTCCGCTTCGGACCACGGAGCAGTCACCACATCGACGCAGCGCGTGGCGCGCGCGACGGTCAACCGTCACCGCCGGTACTTGAGCGGCACCCGCAGCACCGCCTCGGTACCCTTCTGCCGGCCGCGACCACGCAAGCTCAGCGACCCGCGGAGCTCCGACTCCACGAGGGTCCGCACGATCTGCAGGCCGAGACGTTCGGCGCGCTCGAGGGAGAAACCCCTCGGCAGGCCGCGACCGTCGTCGGAGATGACGACGTCGAGCCAGCGCGCCGAACGCTCCGCCTGCACGATGACCTCTCCGCCCTGCCCTTCCGGGAAGGCGTGCTCCAGAGCGTTCTGCACCAGCTCGGTCAGGACCATCACCAACGGCGTGGCCAGCTCGGCCGAGACCACCCCGAAGCGTCCGTCGCGGCGGACCTTCACCCCGGTCTCGGCGACTGCCACGTCGCTCATCATCGGGATGACCCGGTCCACCACGTCGTCGAGGTCGACCCGCTCGTCGACCGACATCGACAGGGTCTCGTGCACCAGCGCGATCGAGGTGACCCGTCGCACCGACTCGTCCAACGCCTGCCGGGCCTCGTTGTTACCGGTGCGCCGCGACTGCAGCCGCAGCAGCGCAGCCACGGTCTGCAAGTTGTTCTTCACCCGGTGGTGGATCTCGCGGATCGTGGCGTCCTTGGACATCAGCGCCCGGTCGCGCCGCTTGACCTCGGTGACGTCGCGCACCAGGACCAGCGCGCCGGCCTCCTGGCCCCGCGGGCGCAGCGGCAGCGCGCGGAAGAGCACCGTGGCGCCCTTGGCCTCGGCCTCGATGCGCATGCTGGGCTGCCCGCCCATCGCCTTGCGCACCCGCTGGGAAACCTCGTCGGCGTCGAACGGGTCGTTGAGCAACGAGCGGGTCAGCGGCGCCAGCTGCGCACCGACCAGGTCGGCGGCATGGCCCATGCGATGGTAGGCCGACAGGGCGTTCGGGCTGGCGAACACCACGGTTCCGGAGCTGTCCAGCCGGATCAGCCCGTCGCCCACGCGCGGCGAGGTGTGCACGTCGGGAGCGGGCTCGGGTGTGGGGAACTCGCCGTCTGCGACCATCTGGCAGAGGTCGGCGGCACTGCCCAGGTAGGAGATCTCCAGCGGGCTCGGCACCCGCGGCACCGCGAGGTTGGTGTCGCGGCTGAGCACCGCCACGATCTCCTCGCCGAGCTTGACCGGGATGGTCTCCCGCCGGACCGGGACCCCGAGGTGCCAGCGCGGGTCCTCCTCGCGGCAGATGCGGCCCTCCGCGGCCGCGCGGTGCAGCTGCGGATGGTCCTCCCGGGTGGCCTCGGTGCCGACCACGTCCTCCGGGTGAGCGGTGGGCGCGGTGGTCGGCCGGGCCTGCGCGACGCAGAGGAACAGCTCCTCGGGCGCTTCCTCGGGACCGGTGGGCACCCACATCAGGAAATCGGCGAAGGACAGGTCCGAGAGCAGCTGCCACTCGGCGACCACCAGCTGCAGGTGGTCGGCGGCGGCGCCGGACAGTCGGGTGTGCTCGGCGAGAAGATCACTCAGCGTGGACAAGTGCGGCCCCTCCGGTTCGTGCGGTCGTCATTCCACGACCGCGATCAGATCGCCTTCCTGAACCACTTCACCGGGCTCGACCGCAAGGGTGCTGACCTTGCCGGCGGCCTCGCTGAGCACCGGGATCTCCATCTTCATGGACTCCAGAAGGACCAGCGAGTCGCCGTCGTTGACGTCATCGCCCTCGGACACCGACACCGTCATGACGTTGGCCACCATCTCGGCGCGGATCTCCTCGGCCATCTCTTCCTCCTCGTCACGGCCGCTATCGGCCCCCGCTTAGGAAACCACGACCGCCACCACCCGCCGACGGCAGGTAGTGGACATGTCAGACTGGAAGCTCGAAATCCCAGCGGAGACCGGGTGTGAGTTGATCACCGACGGTCACCGAACTGGTCGGTAACCCGAACTTGAGGGAGTCGCCACATGGGCAAGCGTGCGCGCAAGAAGAAGGACCGGCGCAAGAACAAGGCCAACCACGGCAAGCGCCCTCAGACGTGAGCGAGGCGGTGAACACCGCTACCGCACGCGAATGGCCCCGGACCAGCTGGTCCGGGGCCATTCGCGGTTCTGGGGTCATTCCGCCGAGGTCTTCTTGCGGACCTCGACCGAGGTGCCCTCGGGGCCGCGCTCGACGGTGATGTCGGCTTGGCTGAGCACCGCTTCGCGGATGGACGCGCGCAGGCGCTCCTTGAGCTCGGTGGGTGCGTGCTCACCGCTGCACTTGCGGTGCAGCAGGGCCTTGATGTGCTCCTCGATGCCGAAGTGCTCCAAGCACGTCCCGCAGCCGTCGAGGTGCTTCTGCACCGCGTCGCGGCGTTGCTGGTCGCACTCGTTGTCCAAGAACAGCCACACCTCGGCGAGCACGTCCTCGCAGGAGGCTTCGTTCGGCTCGCCGCAAATCATGAAGTGCTCACCTCCGGCTTGGTCTCCCGCAAGAAACCGCGATCACGGGCGACGTCGGTGAGCATCTCACGCAGCTGCCTGCGACCACGGTGCAGCCTCGACATCACGGTGCCGATGGGCGTGCCCATGATCTCGGCGATCTCCTTGTAGGCGAAGCCCTCGACGTCGGCGAGGTAGACCACCATGCGGAACTCCTCGGCCAGCTGCTGGAGGGCCGCTTTCACATCGGTGTCCGGAAGCCGGTCGAGCGCTTCGACCTCCGCCGAGCGCAGCCCGGTCGAGGTGTGGTTCTCGGCCTGCGCGAGCTGCCAGTCGGCGATCTCGTCGGTCGGCTGCTGTTGCGGCTGCCGCTGCCGCTTGCGGTAGCCGTTGATGTAGGTGTTGGTCAGGATCCGGTACAGCCAGGCCTTCAGATTGGTGCCCTGGGTGAACGACTTGAAGGCCGAGTAGGCCTTCAAGTAGGTCTCCTGGACGAGGTCCTCCGCGTCCTGCGCGTTGCGCGTCATGCGCAGCGCGGCACCGTAGAGCTGGTCAAGCAGCGGCATCGCGTCCCGCTCGAAGCGGGCCGCGCGCTGCGCTTCGCTCTCTTCCGGGACCTCGGCCACCTGGGTGGCCGGGTCAGGGTGCTCTGGGGTGCTTGGCACCAGGCTCCTTTCCCTCCGCCGAGACGGTGCGGCGGCAGACGACGAACCCATGCGCTCCTCCGCATGGTCCGTGTTCGAGGGTACCCGCGCTGTCCTGCAACTACCGGGTGGCGACACAGGCTCACGCGGGGGGCGGTCCAGCACGCAGGTGCTCTTCGAATCCATCGTCACGCCCCGTGCAACGCGGGGCTCCGCTGCGGAATTCCGGGCTCTAGAGTGACGTGCGTGGCAGGAAAAGGCACCCCGGCGACCGCGCTGCTGAGCAAGAAGGGCGTTGCGCACCGCGTGCACGCCTACGACCACGACCCCCGCTCGGACTCCTACGGGCTCGAAGCGGCCGAAGCCCTCCAGCAACCGCCCGAGCGGGTGTTCAAGACGCTGGTGGCCGAGATCGACGGCAAGCTCACCGTCGGCGTGGTCCCGGTCACCGGGCAGCTCGACCTCAAGTCGCTGGCGGCGGCCGCCGGGGGCAAGAAGGCCAAGATGGCCGAGATCGCCGACGCCGAACGCGCCACCGGCTACGTCGCGGGCGGCATCTCCCCGATCGGGCAGAAGAAGCGCCTGCCCGTGGTCGTGGACAGCTCCGCGCAGCGCTTCGACACGATCTACTGCAGCGCGGGGCGGCGCGGGCTGGAGATCGAGCTCGCACCGGCCGACCTCGTGGCGCTGCTGGACGGGACGTTCGCCGACATCTCAGGCTGACAGGAAGGTTCCCCTCCCCCGGTCAGCGCGCGGTGCGGCAGGAAGGTTCCCCTGCCCGGGAGCCCGGCCGACTGACAGGAAGGTTCCCCTCCTCAGGTCACGCCGGGCTCAGTCGATCAACCGCAGCACGCGACCGAGCCATTCCTGCGTCGCGCGGTGGACCGCGTCCACGTCGGCCTTCAGCGAGTGGTCGCCTGCGATGAGCACCACCTCGCGGTCCTGCGCGGGCGCGGGCTGGCCGAAGGCGTCCTTGTCCCCCTGCACCACCAGGACCG
Organism: Saccharopolyspora griseoalba; assembly: GCF_042665275.1. Taxonomy (NCBI): domain Bacteria; kingdom Bacillati; phylum Actinomycetota; class Actinomycetes; order Pseudonocardiales; family Pseudonocardiaceae; genus Saccharopolyspora; species Saccharopolyspora griseoalba. Next base: position 516,506 of record NZ_JBHTCJ010000002.1, read on the forward strand.
GCACCTCGACCCCGTCCAGCTCGCTCAACCTGGACTTCTCCGGCTTGCCCGGCGGGTGCACCGGGAACGCCAGGCACAGCACCGCGGCCGCCTGACCGGCTTCGGCCGTGCGGCAGGCCACCCGAGCGCCCGAGGAACGACCGCCGAAGATCAGCGGCAGTTCCGGGAACCAGCGCTCGCTGAGGTCGTCGGCGACCGCCTGCCAAGCCGCGTCGAGCTGCTTCGCCGGGGCCGGGGCCTTGCGGCCCGCGACCCGGTAGGGCTGTTCCACCAGGGCGACGTGCACTCCGGCCCCGGTGGCGGCGCGCGTCGCGGCGACCAGGTCCGGCGCGGCGGTGCCACCGCCGGCCCCGTGACCGAGCAGCAGGGCCGCACGGCCCTCCTCGGCGCAGTGCAGTTCGGCCCGGGCGGGGCCGTGCGGGGTGTCGATCTCGACTCTGGTCATGATTCGAACAACGCTACCTGCTCGGCCGGTTCGGGCACCGGATCTGCGGGTTCGAGCAGCTCGGCGTGGTTGTTGCGCATGCTGTTGACCTCCGTGGACACCGGGTGCAGCGTCAGCCCGCCCAGCACGCCGGGCGCGGGATCCAGAAGCTCGTCGATCTCGGTGCGCGCCGGGTCGAGCCAGTCGTCCCAGCGGTCCTCGGGCAGCACCAGCGGCATCCGGTGGTGGACGTCGGCGAGCTCGCCGCGGGCCTCGGTGGTCACCACCGCGCAGGTCACCAGCGGCCGGTCGGTCGAGTTCGGCGCCCACCACGCGGAGAACACCGCGGCCATCGCCAGGCTCCTGCCGTCGCTGCGCCTGCACACGTAGGGCTGGCGGCGCTTGTCGCCGGGCTGCCACTCGTACCAGCCGGTGGCCGGCATCAGGCAGCGGCGGCGCCGCGCCGATTCGGCGTAGGCGGGCTTGGTGGTGATCGACTCAGCGCGGGCGTTGATCATCGGCGGCCCGCCGGTGGCCTCCTTGGCCCAGGTGGGGATGAGACCCCACCGCACCGGGCGGACACTGCGCTCGCCGCCCCGCTCCACCACGATCGGCACGTTCTTGGTGGGCGTGACGTTGAAATCCGCACCGACCGCGCCCCCGGTGCGATCGGTCGCCGCGAACTCCTCGGCGAGCGCCGCCGGATCACGCCGGACGGCGTAGCGACCACACATCCCCACTCACCCGCTTCACCTCGACGATTCGGCGTCCAAACCTACCGCCGACGCCTCGGCCCCGGGATCGACGCGTTCGACGAGCTCGGCGCCGTTGTTGCGCACGCTGTTAACCTTCGTCGACACCGGCCGGATCTCCAGCGACTCGGCCAACTCGGCAGGCGGCGGCCCCAGCAGGCCGGACACGTCCGGCTGGTCGGGGTCGAGCCAGCGCTGCCAGGACTGGTGCGGCAGCACCAGCGGCATCCGGTCGTGCACGTCGGCCAGCGAGCCGACCGCGCTGGTGGTCAGCACCGAGCAGGTCACCAGCGGCTCGGCGTCCTCGACCTGCGGGTCGCGCCACGTCGCGTAGATGCCGGCCAGCGCCAGGCTCGACTCGTCCGGGGGCGTCATGAAGTACGGCTGCTTGCCGGTTCCCTCCCGCTTCCACTCGTACCAGCCGTCAGCGGGCACCAGGCAGCGGTAGCGGCGGATGGAGCTGCGGAAGGCCGGCTTCTCGGTGACCGTCTCCGACTTGGCGTTGATCATCCGGTTGCCGATGGACTTCTCCTTCGCCCACGGCGGCACCAGACCCCACCGCATCACCCGCACCGAGCGCTCGGTGCGCTCCAGGTCGGCGACGCCCTCCTCGTCGCGAGGATGCCGCTGCACGACGGTGAGCACCCGCTTGGTCGGGGCGACGTTGAAGTCCGCGCCCGGTGCGGCGCCGCCGGTGGCGTCCAGCGCGGCGAACTCCGCCGCGAGCTTGCCGGGATCCTTCGTGGAGGCGTACCTGCCGCACATTCGGCTCCAACCCCCTGCTCAGCGCTCCGGGTGATGTCCACCTCATCGTTGCAGCCCCGATCGCCGGAGGCGAGAGCTGCGCGGCCCCGGCGCTGAAACCCGCCGGTGGGATGCGGGATCATTGACCCATGACCCAGCTCTGGCCCGCACCCGTCGCCGACGCGCCCGTGCGCGCGACGGTTCCGCTGCCCGGTTCGAAGTCGATCACCAACCGGGCGCTGGTGCTCGCCGCGCTCGCCTCCGGCACCTCCACCCTGCGGGCGCCGCTGCGCAGCCGCGACACCGAGCTGATGGCCGCCGCGCTGCGCTCGCTGGGCGCGCAGGTGCAGGACGGCCCCGGCGGGTCCTGGCTGGTCGCGCCCGCCGAGCTGCGCGGGCCCGCGCACGTCGACTGCGGGCTGGCGGGCACGGTGATGCGCTTCGTGCCACCGGTGGCCGCGCTGGCCGAGGGCCGCGTCGAGTTCGACGGCGACCCGCAGGCCCGCAAGCGTCCGCTGGACACCGTGCTGGACGCGCTGCGCTCGCTCGGCGCCGACGTGGTCGGGAGCTCCCTGCCGTTCGAGGTGCGCGGCACCGGAACCCTGGTCGGCGGCGAGGTCACCATCGACGCATCCGCCTCCTCGCAGTTCGTCTCCGGGCTGCTGCTCTCGGCCCCGTGCTTCGCCGAAGGGCTCACCGTTCGCCACGTGGGTGAAACCCTCCCCTCGCAGCCGCACATCGACATGACGGTCGCGATGCTGCGCGCCGCCGGGGTCGAGGTCGCCGACGACGAGCCCGACACCTGGCGCGTGTCCCCGGGCCCGATCCGGGCGCTGGACCTCGACGTCGAGCCGGACCTGTCCAACGCCACCCCGTTCCTGGCCGCCGCGGCGGTCACCGGTGGCAGCCTCACCGTTCCCGGCTGGCCGGCCGAGACCACGCAGCCCGGCGACGCGATCCGCGACATCCTCACCCGCATGGGCGCCACCGCGACCCGCGACGAGTCCGGCCTGACCGTCAGCGGCCCCGGCGAACTCGCGCCGATCGACATCGACCTGCGCGAGGTCGGGGAGCTCACCCCCACGGTGGCCGCGCTGGCCGCGCTGGCCCCGGGGACCTCGCGGTTGCGCGGCATCGCGCACCTGCGAGGGCACGAGACCGACCGGCTCGCGGCGCTGGAAACCGAGCTCAACAAGCTCGGCGGCTCGGCGCGGCAGACCGACGACGGGCTGCTCATCGAGGGAGCTCCGCTGCACGGCGGTTCCTGGCACTCCTACGCCGACCACCGGATGGCCACCGCGGGCGCCATCCTCGGGTTGCGGGTTCCGGGCGTCGAGGTGGCCGACATCGCCACCACCGGCAAGACCATCCCCGACTTCCCCGGGATGTGGGCAGAGATGCTGGGGAAGCAGGCTTGAGCCCGGAGGCGGTCTGATGGGCAAGCGCGGCTGGCGAGACCTCGACGAATCCGATGTGCGGGTGCGACCGGGACGGAGCGGCAGCCGTCCCCGCAGCAAGCAGCGCCCCAAGCACGCAGACGCCGCCGAAGCGATGGTCATCGCCGTCGACCGGGGACGGTGGACCTGCGCCCTCGACGGCGACCCGGCGCGGGTGGTCACCGCGATGCGCGCCCGCGAGCTCGGCCGCACACCGGTGGTGGTCGGTGATCGGGTCGGCGTGGTGGGCGACGTCTCCGGCAAGCCCGACACCCTCGCCCGCATCGTGCGGGTCACCGAGCGCACGAGCGTGCTGCGACGCACCGCCGACGACACCGATCCCTACGAACGCGTGGTCGTCGCCAACGCCGAGCAGCTGCTCATCGTCACCGCGCTGGCCGACCCGCCACCGCGAACCGGGTTCATCGACCGCTGCCTGGTCGCCGCCTACGCGGGCGGGCTCGAACCGGTGCTGTGCCTGACCAAGGCCGACCTGGCCGAACCGGGTGACTGGATCGCGACCTACTCGTCGTTGGACATGCCGATCGTCGTCACCAGCCTCGACGAGGACCCCGAAGCCCTCCGGGAACTGCTCACGGATCGGGTGTCCGCCCTGGTCGGGCACTCCGGCGTCGGCAAGTCCACATTGGTCAACCGCCTGGTGCCGGCGGCGGAGCGCGCCACCGGGGAGGTCAGCGGGGTCGGCAAGGGCCGCCACACCTCGACCTCCGCGGTCGCGCTCCCGATGCCCGGGCGCGGTTGGGTCGTGGACACCCCAGGCATTCGCTCGTTCGGGTTGGCGCACATCACCGCGGACGACATCATCGCCGCTTTCGAGGGATTCGCCGAAGCGGCCGAGGAGTGCCCGCCCAACTGCGGCCACCTCGGCGGCGAGGACGACCCGGACTGCCACCTCGACACCTACGCGGCCGGCGACGGCGACGCCGATCAGCTCGTCTCGCTGCGACGACTGCTGCGGTCCCGGGCCGGCCTGGCCGAGGACTGAGCACCCCCGATCAGCACGAGGGGAACCTCGCGCGCGCTCGCGGTGCGAGGAAGGTTCCCTCGCTCGGCTGCGCAGCAGTCCCCCAGAAGGGCGCATTCGTGGCGGGTGGGCGCGGTTTCCCGTTGTTAGCGTTGGCCCGCGACCTGTGCGGGAACACCGCACGCCACCACCTGCTTCAGGAGTGCGCCCGATGTCCCGAGCTCGCACCAGGACTGCGGTGCTGTCCGCTGGTCTCGTCGTACTAGCCGCGCTCGGTGCCTGCACCGGTCAGCAACCGCCGGGGCCGACCCAGCCGATGGCCGTTCGGCCGGACCCGCGTCCCATCGCCGACGAGGTGCTGAACCGCGCCATCGAGCAGATCAACCAGCGCGGCACCGCTCGAACCTCGGTTCGCGGCGACCTCGGCATGGTCGGCGAACTCGACGCCGACGGAGCGGTGCGCTACGGGAACTCCCAAACCGACATCGAACTAGCAGGTCAAACCCACAGCAGCAGGCCGAACCCGCTGCAGCTCGCCGTCGTCGACGGCGTCGGGTACGTGAACACCCCGATGGCGCAACCGGCCCCGGGCAAGCCGTGGCTGCGCATCGACCCCGGCGCCGGCGACTTCGGTGCGAAACTGCTCGGCCCGGCGCTGCAGCAGATGCACCAGGCCGTCGACCCGCGGGCGACCTTCACCGGCGTCGAACAGGCGACCCGGGTGCAGAGCTCCGCCCCCGACGACGTCGACGGACGTCCCGCGACGCGATACGACCTGAGGGTGCGCACCGAGCAAGCGGCGAAGATGGCACCCGACGAGCAGCAGCGGAAGCGGTTCGAGGAGGCCGCGCACGCGGGCGAGCGGGAAATGGGCTTCCAGCTGTGGATCGACGGCAGCGGCGCACCGGTGAAGTTCACCGCGACCGAAGAGGTCAAGCAGGCGGGCCAGGTGTCGCTGACCTCCACGTATCGGGACTGGGGCAGCCCAGTGGCCATCGAGCCCCCGCCGACCGAGGAGGTCGGCGTCTTCGAGGACGCCCCGCCGGTCGCCCAGCCCCCGCGCTGACCGGAACGAGGACGGGAACCTTCCTGCCACCGACGTGACAGGAAGGTTCCCGTCCTCGTTCTCACATCAGTTCGAGGAGGAAGGGGACTTCCTGCGGGGCGAACCAGGCGAGCTCGTGGTCCTCGGCATCGCCGAGGGCGAGCTCCGCGTCCTGGTCGCCGAGGTCGGCGGCATCGATGACCTCGGCGGCCCCGCGCACCGCGTCCTCGGCCTCGCTGGCGTCCACGTGGACCGCGGCGATCTGCCGCCAGTTCACCTGGCCGGTGACCTTCACGACCGCGTGGTCCAGCTCGGGTCGCAGCGTGACGTCATCGACGTCGGCGGAGATCACCACCCGCCGCGGGGCTGTCTTGTCCTCGCCCTCGAGGGCCGCCGCCAGCAGCCGCAGGGACGCGCGAGAGGCCTCGCGCATCGCGGCGTACTCGAGCTCTTCGGTGTCGCCACTGGCGTAGGACTCGCGCAGCGCCGGAGTCAACGCGAACGCCGTCCCGCCGGGCGGCTGCAGCTGCTTGTCCGCCACTAGCTGCTCCAGCATCGGCAGCGTGGCAGGCAGGTAAATCCTCATGCGTCGACCGTCCCGATCATCTCGTCAATTGCCTCACCGACCAGCGACGCGAGCACCCCGACATCGGGCATGGCGTCGCGATCGGCGTTCAACCCGAAGTACACACCACCGTCGTAGGAGGTGACCCCGACGGACAACGACTGGTTCTTGGCCAGCGGGACCACCGGGAACATCTCCATCATCCTCGCCCCCGCCGCGTACAGCGGCACCTGCGGGCCCGGCACGTTGGTCACCAGCACGTTGAACAACCGGTCGGAGAACTGGTTGGCCACCCGTGCGCCGAGAGCGTGCAGCGTGGGCGGCGCGAAACCGGACACCCGCACCAGCGCGCCGGCCGCCACCGACTGCCCGGATTCCGCGTGGGCGCGCATGGCATGGCTGACCTGGTGCAACCGCACGGTCGGGTTTCCCTCCCCCACCGGCAGGTCCACCAGGTACGCCGAGACCTTGTTGCCGACCACGCCGACCGGGAGGCTGGCGGTGTCCTGGTAGGTCGCGGTCGCTTCGTCGTCGCCCGAGCGCACCGACACCGGCACCATCGCGCGCACCGTCGTCGACGGCGAGACCACCTCGCCCCTGGAGAGCAGCCAGTTGCGCAGCGCGCCGGTGACCACGGCCAGCACCACGTCGTTGACCGTGCAGCTGTGGGCCTTGCGGACCGCGCGCAGGTCGTCGAGCTTGGCCCTGGCCACCGCGAACCGGCGCTGGGTGGTCGTGGGCGCGTTCAGCGGACCGCTGGGAGCGGGAACGACCGCGGTCCGCAGGGCCGAGGCCACACCGCCGAGGGCGCGTCCGACCTTCCGCGCGGTGGCCGTGGCGTCGACCATGGCCGCGCGCACGTTCTCCGCGACCTCGCCGGGGCTCTGCACGGCGTCCGTGACCGCTTCGACGAGCAGCTCGTGCACGCGAGGCTGCGGGCGCGGCATCCACAGGTCGTCGGCGTCGCCGAGGTCGCGGTCCTTCTCGGTGTCGTAGATGACCTGCCCGATGTCTATGGCCCCGATGCCGTCGACCATCGCCTGGTGGGTCTTGGTGATCACCGCCACCCGGTTCTTCGACAACCCCTCCACCAGGTACAGCTCCCACAGCGGACGGCTCGGGTCGAGCTTGCGCGACATCAGCCGCGCCACCAGGTCGTGCAGCTGATCATCGGAACCCGGCTTGGGCAGCGCCGAGCGCCGGACGTGGTAGGTGAGGTCGAAGTCCTGATCGTCCACCCACACCGGGCGAGCCAGCCCGCCCGGAACCTCCATGACTCGCTGGCGGTAGCGCGGCACCAGCCTCAACCGCCGATCGATCAGGGACAGCACGGTGTCGTAATCGAACCCGCTCCTCGGGCGCCGGAAGACCGCCACGCCGCCGACGTGCATCGGGGTCGTGTAGTCCTCCAGGTACAGGAAGGAGGAATCGACTGCGGAGAGGCGATCTGACATGCCCGTGATCCTGGCACACATCCGCAGCGCTCCCGAGGGGTTCACCCGCCGGCCTGGTCAGGCCGCATGTGACACTTGAACACGTGACCAGCGAAGTTTCCCCGAAAGACCGATTCGTCACCGTCTACGGCCGCAAACCGGTGCTCGAAGCCCTGGCCGACTACGACCTGCGGGTCGACAAGGTGATCATCGCCGAAGGTTTGCGCGGCCCGGTCATCGAGGAGATCAAGGAGGCCGCCGCCGATCGCGCGGTCAAGGTGCAGCGCGCCAGCGCCCACCGGGTCAAGGTGCTCGCCGGGAACGGCAGGCACGACCAGGGCGTGGCGGCCGACGTCGTCGCCCGCAAGATGCGTCCGCTCGTCGACGCGCTCGCCGACCCGGCGACCGCCCCGAGGAACGTCCTCCTGCTCGACGGGCTGACGACGCCGGCGAACGTCGGCATGATCCTGCGAACGGCCACCGCCTCGGGCATCGACGGGATCGTCGTGCCGCACCGCGGTGTGGCCACCATCGACCCGCTGGTCATCAAGGCCTCCGCCGGGGTCGCGTTCCACGCGCCGGTCCTGCGCAGCCACACCGCCGGTGAGGCAGCCGAGCTCCTCACCGAGGCCGGCTACCCGCTCTACGCGTTGGAGGCGGACGCCCCGGACGACATCTACCGGGCGGACTTCGGCGATCGCGCCGTGTTCGTCCTCGGCAGCGAGACCACGGGGCTCTCCGAAGAGGTCAGCGAACGCATCGCGCAGCCGGTCTCCATCCCGATGGCCGGCGGCGTCGAATCCCTCAACGTGGCCAGCGCCGCAGCGGTCCTCTGCTTCGAACTCCACCGCCGCAAGCACACCTGAGCCATCAGCGGTGTGGGTCGGGTACGACACCCTTATGAGGTGCGGTACCCGGCCACACCGCCACCGCCCCCACGCCCTCGGGACGAGTGCATAAAAAAGTGGTGGGGTGGAAACACGTTAATGTTTCCACCCCACCACACAGGGAATGTGTCGGCGGTGCCTTACTCTCCCACACCCTGCCGAGTGCAGTACCATCAGCGCAAAGGAGCTT